>JANMHS010000030.1:0-2527 GCA_031375385.1 Synechococcales cyanobacterium OTE_70_metabat_200
GTGCTGAAAATGATTCAGATATCGCAATTGCATTGGTACTACCGATCGGTTATGCGGCAGAACCCCGCCAAAATCCAGGTCGGATGCCGTTTGAGTTTAATGTATCACTCGATCGGATCGATCGTCCTTACGCTGGATAGTCATTTGAGGATGACGCGATATCTCCTCACTAGTCGATCGATTATAATTGACCCCTGGACTTAATTTGAATATATTGATCGACTAGCATATCGCTAATTTTTGTAGCTGGAGCATCTAAGACTAGTACCCCTTTGCGCTTGAGATTGGCGAAAGCGAGTTCGCGTTGGCGGAGCAGATCGAGGGCGACTGCTTGAGTGTATGCGCCTGGAATATCTGTGGCTAATTGACGAGCGCGGATATCGACTTGCGGATCGCGGAGGGTGACACAAACAGGGAGATAGCGGGGGGTGAGTCTCCCTAGCGCTGTCAGCAGCTCGGCGGAAGCAATGTCGTCGATGATGTCGGTGATAATCACGACCAGAGCGCGGCGACTTTGTTGTTTGAGAATAGTGGTGACGGCTCCGAGGTAATCGGGTTCAAGTAGTTCGGGTTGAATTCGGCTAACTCTATCGAGGATTCTGGAAAAGTGGCTTTGTCCCTGTTGGGGTGGAATCCAGGTAGTCAAATATCGATCGAATACACCAACACCGACGCGATCTCCTCGCTGAATAGCTGTAAGGGCAAGAGATAGAGTCGCGTTTAAACCAAAATCGAACCGTTGCGATCCCTGGATATTGGCAGTCATCAGTCGGCCACGATCGAGTAAGATAATCACCGTCTGTTCTTGTTCTGGTTCTAGGACTCGAATGAGCGGACGATTGCGACGAGCCGTGGCTTTCCAATCGATCGATCGAGGATCGTCACCAGAATTGTATTCTCGTAGCTCACTAAATTCTGTCCCAATCCCTCGCTTCCGTGCTTGGCGCATCGCTCCGGTAGATTGGAGCGTCAACCGGATCGAGAGAGCTTTCAAACCGATTAAATCTGGATAGACAGCGACAGTTTGAGCGGTGTCCACTCGCCATTGTTGCCAAGCCAATCCCCATTTACCTAATTGTCTAACTTGGATTCCTTGCCATTCGTACTCGCCACGATGGTAAGGATGGACTGTGTAAGTGCTGGTTTGACTATTCCCCGTTGATAATTGTCCGAAGATTAATTCGGGGGTTCCAGGCAAATCTTGCGGTACCCCATCGCGAATTTGATAAATAACTTGTCGAGACTTGCTGCTACTTTGCCCAGTTTGAATGGTAATTGTAACTGGATTGTCCCGTCCGATCGACAGCTTACCCAATTGCTCTCGACTTACTACTACTCGATCCGCCTGATTCCAGTTAGCGTCGATACCTGCAAGCAGCAAGATGAGCAGGTACCAAGCAACTGTCAGCGACAGCGCGATTGTGATACCCTGAGCTGCTGGCAATAATACAGCGACAATGATAGTCACAAATCCTCCGCTAGCTAGCAACCACAACGTCTTAGTACTAGGGATAAAGCTGAGGATTTGATTCATATTAGAAAAACTTGAGTAACATCGAACTCAAGCCAGTCAGTAAATCAACAACATTACCATTTCCGACATTATTGACAGGAGTAGGCTGACTGGCGAGCTTGATTTTGGCGAGCAATGCTTGAGCTACCTGAGTCCCTTCTCGATCGGATTGGGCAAAGAATAAGTTCTCCGCTAACATAGCATCTTTAACCGCTCCTCGATCGTCTTGACTGCGGAATTTGGCCATTGCTCTCGCTAAATATGCACCAGGAAATTTGGGCTTGAGACTGATTGCCCGGTTGTAATTTTCGATCGCACTAGCGTAGTCATTTTTTTGCCATTCCGCGTATCCCCATTTATAAAAATCTTCGGCTGTGCCCACATTAGTGGGTATGCCCACAGCACCCTGAAGATAAGCATTCCGAATATCCAATCCCTGAAGATTAGCATTTGTGAGATAAGCCGATCGTAAATCAGTACCAGTTAAATTTGCACCGCGTAAATCTGCTCCTGTCAAGTTTGCACCATATAGAGATGCGCCAGTCAAATTTGCACCGCGCAAATCTGCTCCAGTTAAATTGGTTTGACTGAGATTTGCACCGACAAGATTTGCCCGCTCTAATTTAGCACCAGACAGATCGTTCATCACCAATCCTACACCTGTCAAATCGCACTCAGCGCAGTTTTTTGTCGATAGTAGTTGCCGTAAATGAGCACTATTTTCGGCGTGAGCAGTAGCGGTAAAGCTCGTAAGTAATAGAATTGTTGTGGCAATAGTTTTGAGTTTCATCGGGGTATGGGTTGGTGGATGGTGAATGGTGAATGGTGAATGGTGGATGGTGAATGGTGCCACCCTACAGTTATTCACTATTCACCAATTTAAAACGGTAAATTACGGAGATCCTCAGTATCATTTAGTCGATCTGACTGCTTGTCAGACTGAGCTTGTTCCCAGGCGAGATCGGCTGACTCAATTTGCCTAAATAAGTCAGCAGAGTGACGCGGCGGTTGTTG
>JANMHS010000035.1:0-3186 GCA_031375385.1 Synechococcales cyanobacterium OTE_70_metabat_200
CAGACTGGGGCAGAGATCTGTTCGCCGATATTCGTTCAATTGTGAATACGGGTAAACGTCAGGGACTTTCTGCTTTTCAGGCCATTTCTGCTGCTCTAAACCCTCTGCGAGCCCCATTCTTTCTGAGTTGAGCAATTACGAATAACATAATTGCTCAATCCTTGGTGATTACTAGTGCCGCAATTTTTCTATTTTTGGGGATCTTGCATGGGTTGCTGACTCTCCAAGATCTCTGGAATCCCTGTACCTTCACGCCGTTAGATCCCGACTTGCGCAAAGCGATGCAGGAATCTAATCTGGCGATCGATCCCCAGGCAAATCTCTGGAAAGCGTGGCTGGGATTCAATTTCAGCCATAGTCTAGGATTGATTGTGTTTGGCGGTATGGTGTTGGCGATCGGTATATCTAATTTTGCAATATTTGCCAAAATGTTTGTGGTTCAAGGTTGCGTACTTCTGATAGCTGCGATTTATCTCTTACTTTCCCTGCTATTTTGGTTTTCCAAGCCATCAATTGGGGCTGGAATGGCACTGGTCTGTTTGGCGATTGCAGTAGGATTGATTACAGTTACTTGAAGGCTTCAACGAATTTCTCCTAGCTGCCCGCCAGCAACAGCAACGATGTTTGTCGATCAAGTTTTTCAGGTAAAGTTAAGGTCGATCGCAAGTTCTCTAGGGAATAATAGGTAAAGAGAACAACTGGGGTCTTCCTTGTCTTTATACGGAGAAAATTTATGGGATTAGCAGAACGTAGAGCGGTCAAAGGTTTTGCCGAAGGTCGGTATCTCAAGCTCAAGCAAGAAATTGATGCCGCCGCCGGGTTCGAGGTGCCCGTCGAAGTGAATTGGGATTCGCTGGCAACGGAAGGCTACGCCGAATTGTTCGAGGAAGCTTTTACCAAGGTCTATTTCCGCCCCCTGATCGATGCCTTGAAAGCCATTACGATCGACGATCTCGGCAAAGAAGCGATCGGGGAAGGGCTGAAGAAGATTATCATCGAAGATGGAGGCAGTAGCTCTCCGACGTTTCAGTTGGGCGTCCTAAAGTTGTCTTACTACGCCGTAGCCAACTTGGATTATGGGATGGAGCGGAAAAAAGATATTCAAGCAGAACTAGAAAAGGGACTGTAGCGGCTCATGAAAGACCCCATTCTCCGGTTACCAGCCAAAGAGATCGGCACATTGGTAGCCGAGCTATGTGTACTCCAAGATCGAGTGCGATCGGGAGAGCTGCTGGCAGTTCCAGCTATCTCCTTACTACTGGAATCGGGTCACAGTCTGGCGGGGACGATTGTCCAAGCCACCAAATCCGCTGCCGAGCAAGGTGGTACATTGCTATTGCAACATCAAGACAATCCGCTGCATGTGAGCTACATTCCCCTGGATGCGATCTGTGGGATTACGGTGTACTACAGTTCCCAAAATCTACATTTGCTCTCATCGGGCCAAGTGAAGCCAGTTACGAGCCAAAGTCCCACCCGGCTGGATCTGGAGCGCAAAGCCCAATATCTATCGGAAAAGTTGGCAGGGACGGTAATCTCCATTGTTTGGGATGAACTACCTCGCACGGAGGAGGCTAGGCAAAGTCTGGATATAATGCTGGCGGACTTGGCGGCAGTGATCGGGTTGGTTCGATCGGATGAACTAGGGCGGACGACGCTCCAGCAACAGGTGGAACGTATTGAAATCAGAGGTGGCACGAGTGCGGAAGTTCGGCTACAAAGTCCGGCATTAACAATCTATGCTGCCATCCAGTTCCAGGATCTAGTGTATTTGGCAAAGAGTGAACTACAACAGGCGATCGAAAGGGTTTTATAGTCAATCTCCTCAGCCAACAACAGGCCGGAGATCTTTTGGAAAACCCATAGTCCAGCCTTGGTAACTAGGTATTTAGCTGGAACAGGCGGATCACTTCCAACAGCAAAATGGCCGCCCAGACTAAAATGCTAATGCCCGCTGCAGCAGCAGCGATATCCTTATCCGTACTTGATAGACGGGACAATTCTAAGCCTAACACCATTTTTTCGCCCACAGTAAAGTCGCGAAATCTTCGGGAATTTGGGACTCAACAACACAAAATCCCTGGGGGTATCAGGGGAGTCCTGGCGTGCGGACAAATTTTCGACAATACTTAAGGAAAGATTCCTAGACAACACAGTTCCATGCTTGGCAAATTCTTCCAGAAACCCAGTCCCCAAGAAAGCGACAAAGTCCCACCCGGCCAGTATCTCACCAATGGCTTCCCGATCATGACCTACGGCCAAGCGCCGGACGTTACCCGCAAAGAATGGAAGCTGAAGATTTGGGGATTGGTGCCCAACCCGGTGACCCTGAGCTGGGCAGATGTTATGACCTTGCCCCAACAAGAATTCACCGCCGATTTCCACTGTGTGACCCGTTGGTCGAAGCTGGGCGTGACCTGGAAAGGCTTTCGGGTTCTCGATCTGATGGACAAAATAGGTGGCGTAGATCCCCAAGCCGTCCATGTGATGGAACATTGCTCCGGCGGTTACACCACCAACTTGCCCCTAGAGGATTTTTTGCGCCCGGCGAACTTCTTTGCCTACGAACTAAACGGCGCACCCTTGCCCCGCGAACACGGTGGCCCGATGCGCACCATGGTGCCCCATCTCTATGCCTGGAAGAGTGCCAAGTGGATTAACGGTCTGGAATTTCTGGACAAGGAAGAATCCGGCTTCTGGGAACGCAACGGCTACCACAAGCGCGGCGAACCTTGGACAGAGGAGCGCTATAGCTAATGTTCAGAGTGATCGCCAAGAATTTTGATCAGAGCTTCGATCGCTGGACCGATGCGCTGGAAGCAGGCAACAAACTCAAGTCAGAATGTCGCAGCCTACTCCAGGATGTGCGTATCCTAGATGGTCAAGAAGTGATCTGGGTCTATAGCCTCACCCACCGGCACCCCATGTACTTTGGCCCCGGTACCTACGATCGACTAGTAAAACTTTTCGTCGCCGAAAACTCTGAGCCGCCAGAGTAGAACCCCTCCGGTTCCGGGTTCTTGATGACTCGTAATCTACGCAGGCTAACGGCTCAAATCAGCGGCGGTAGACAAACGCGAACTCAGCACCAGTATCTCCCAACCGTCCGCTGCATTTGAATTGTTGGGCTGCTGGCAGAGTGTCTAGGGTGATGACAACAATGCAACAAACTCTGCTGCTTTCAGC
>JANMHS010000041.1:0-1822 GCA_031375385.1 Synechococcales cyanobacterium OTE_70_metabat_200
CCGCTGGTGATGCAAAGTCCGCCTGTCAAAAGGTGCTCTACTTGGGGAGACCCCAAGACCGCACTTTTCGCTGCGCGGACTAAAACTCGCAAAAATATTTGTTTAACTGAACCGTATGGGGAGTGTAGGTACATGCAACACAGAGGCAGAAGAGCTAGTTGAACCGAGAGTTAGGCTTCTGGAATAAACAGGGTTTTGAAGGCAGTATGTTCTTCAAAATTACCGACGACTAACAAGCGATCTCCCGCTGCTAATCCGGTTTCTCCGGCTGGATAACGGAGCAATTGGCGATCGCGTTCGATGGCCATCACCGTAGCACCCGACAAGCGACGAATGTTGGATTGGGCGAGACTTTTGCCAGCCAAAGCAGAAGATCGATCGACGACATACCAGTGCCGTTCCAGTCCTTGAATTGCCACATCCAGATCGGCTGCGCCCCAATATTCCGATCGCTCCGGCAAAATATCTCGATATCGGCTACTGCGGTAGCGGTTGACTATTTGCGTCACCGCGTAGGCAGAATCTCCCAGTTTGAGCAGCATGTGGGCACCCATTTCCAGGGAAGCTTCAAACTCTGGCTGCACGACCTCTTGCGCTCCGAGTTGATAGAGCACCTCAATTTCATCTTTGTTATGGGCGCGGACGGTAATGTCTAGCTCTGGAGCGAGGCTGAGAGCGCGGTTGAGGGTCAAGCGCGTGGTCATGGAATCGGGCAGGGCGATCGCCATTGACTTTGCGGCTGACAAATTGGCTTTTGCCAAAACTGTCGGGCTGGCAGCATCTCCATACAAATAGGGAATCTCTCGCTCTCGCAGCGTTTGGAGTGCCGCTTCATCGTTGTCAATTACTAAAATTTGATGCCCTTGAAAGTAGAGCATCCGCACTAAGGTTTGTCCAACTCGCCCAAATCCGACCACTACGATATGATCTCTGAGGCTGTCTTCATTGCCAACAAACTGGAGCGGTTGGTCAAACTGCAATAAATCATTGAATACAGGCAGTCGTTCCAGCCAGATCAGCAGATAGGGAGTTGCTTTGAGTAAAAAGGGGGTAATCAGCAATGTGGCAGCGGTTGTGCCAACAGTCAGCCCATAGAGTTGCTGTGTGAACAGTCCCTCGCTCACCGCCACTCCTGCCAACACAAATGAGAATTCACCAATTTGGTTAATCCCAATCCCTACTTTGAGCGCGGTTTTGAGCGGATAACCAAACAATTTTACGATCGCGGTGACGATCGCTGCTTTCCCCAGCAGGGTGACAGTTACCAATCCCAGTAAAGTGCCCAGGTTAGCGAGCAGAAATCCAGGATCGATTAACACGCCAATTGAGGCAAAAAACAAAGTCGCAAACACATCCCGCAGTGGCAGCACCCGATCTAAGGCATTGTCTGCATACTCAACGTTAGAAATCATCAATCCGGCCACAAAAGCACCCATCTCAATGCTTAAACCGATCGCTGAGGTAATCAAAGCAATCCCCAGACACAACGCCAGAATGCCCAGGGAAAACAATTCTTGAGAACCAGTCCGAGCCAGCGATCTGACTAGCACTGGAATCAGCCAAATTCCAGCGACGATCGATCCGGCGATAAACAGCAGTGCTTTGAGCACAGCACTGAGCAAGGCTAGCCCAATTGCGCTGGCTGGTTGGGTCAATACTGGTAGCACTGCCAGCATCAGACCTAAGCCCAAGTCTTGCACGACCAAAATTGCCAGCATGATTTGTCCGTGGCTGGTTTGGACTTCATTCCCCTCCACCAGACTTTTCAGCACCACGGCAGTGGAAGACAGCGAGAGGACTGCCCCTAAAAAAACGGCTTTCG
>JANMHS010000067.1:0-71966 GCA_031375385.1 Synechococcales cyanobacterium OTE_70_metabat_200
TCCTCCTCAAAAGTATCCACATACCTCGGAATATTCAAATTAAAATCATTCTCCCTAATCTCATCCAAACTCGCCAAATAAGCATACCTCTCCACCGAAACCCTCGCCTCATAAGCCCCCACAATCTTCGCAATATCCGCAGCTCGCAAACTATTCTGCGTCTTCACATCCGCATAATCTCGACTCCCATCCACAAACAACACATTACCATCCAGCTTATTCCGCCGAAACACCAACACCGCCGCCGGAATTCCCGTCCCGAAAAACAAATTACTCGGCAACCCAATCACCGCATCTAATAGGTTCTCCTCGATCGCCTCTCGCCGAATCTTCCCCTCACTGCTCCCCCGAAACAACACCCCATGGGGCACCACCACCGCCACCCGGCCATTCGTCAAACTCATCGTCTCGATCATGTGCGAAATAAACGCAAAATCTCCCTTGCCCTTCGGTGGAATCCCCCGCTTAAAACGTTGAAACCGATCGCTCGCCACATCATCTGCCCCCCACTTATCCAAACTAAACGGCGGATTCGCCACCACCACCTCAAAGCGCATCAGCTTATCCTTCTCCAACAACTTCGGATTCCGAATCGTATCGCCCCACTCAATTCGGGCACTATCCACCCCATGCAAAAACATATTCATCTTCGCCAGCGCCCAAGTACCGCCCGTATTCTCTTGGCCATAGAGACTGTAATTGTTACTGCCCGATCGCCGCACATAATTTGCACACTTAATCAGCAGCGAACCCGAGCCACAAGTCGGGTCACAAATTCTTTCTCCCGGCTGGGGAGCCACCAACTCCGCCATTAATTCCGAAACCTCCGCTGGCGTATAAAACTCCCCAGCCTTCTTACCCGCCCCCGCCGCAAACTTTGCAATTAGGTACTCAAAGGCATTCCCAAACACATCCATATTACCAATCCGCGACAGCCGCAGATCTAGCTTAGGGTTGGCAAAATCTTCTAGCAGCATCTTCAGCCGGGTATTCCGCTCCCGCGTCTGGCCTAAATTGGCCTCACTGTTAAAATCAATATTCCGAAACACCCCCGAGAGCTTCAGCTTATTGGCTTCCTCAATTTTCTCTAGCGCCTGATTAATCACCTCCCCCAGATTCGTCTCATTCCGCTGCCCATAAACATCCTCAAACCGGCAACCCTGTGGCAGCACAAACCGCTCCCGCTCCAACCGCCGCAAAATCCGCGCTTCATCATCGCCATACTCAGCTTTAAGCTGCTCATAATCCTCTGTCCACACATCACTCACATACTTCACGAACAGCATCACCAGCAAATAGTTTTTATATTCGCTGGCATCGATCGTCCCCCGAAAAGTATCGCAGGCTCGCCACAGAACGCCATTAATTTCATCCTGACTAACCGCAGATGCATTATTCATAAAGCCTCGGCCATCCCAATAAACTACCCAACCAATTTTCACAGGATACCGCAATCTTCACCCAGAGCGATCGACTCGGGAGTATTCCGATAGCGATCCGCGCCGAGACAGTCCGAGGAGAGCGGCGGTAACGCCTGCATCGCCCATTCCGGATTGAAATCCTCGGATTCCACCCCATCCATTGTCGTCACCCTGCTAGCGGCAGCCCGATCGCCCAGTTATTGCCGTTCTGTAGCCACTTAGACTGGCTGGGCAGCAAATGAGTAATTCATTTCTAGAATGAGACAGTTCACTTATACTAATAATTCAAAATGGTCTAGAATAAATTCATAGCTACAAACCACTGGAGGTTTTATGGTTGTCATCCAATCCACACCTGTAGAGGTGGATTTACCACCCCTCAACTTAAATACGATCAAGCTTACGGCAGAGCAATTTCAAGAACTTTGTGCGGCCAATCCCGATCGCCCCCTAGAACTCACATCCGCAGGAATTTTAGTCATTATGTCCCCAGTTGGCGGTGAGAGCGGTAACAGTGAAATAGAGCTGGGCACCGATGTGACTATTTGGAATCGCAGCACCGGACTAGGTAAGGTTTTTAGTTCTTCGACAATCTTTAAGTTGCCCAGTGGGAGCCAAAGATCGCCCGATCTGGCTTGGGTAGAACTTTCCCGCTGGGAAGCCTTAGCACCAGAAGAACGCAAAAGATTTCCACCGATCGCCCCTGATTTTGTCATTGAACTGCGCTCCGAAAGCGATAGTCTCCCGGAACTTCAGCAGAAAATGAGAGAGTACCAAGACAACGGAGTCCGCTTAGGCTGGCTCATTAACCCCAAAGGCCCAACCGTAGAAATCTATCGACTGGGCCAAGCAGTAGAAGTTCTCCAATCCCCAACTTCCCTCAGTGGCGAAGACGTATTACCAGGATTTATCTTGAATCTGTCTAGAATTTGGTGAGAGGCTCCCAAAAGTCTTGGGCCGATCAATTCACCCTAGCCGATTCTCTTGCAGAGAGGCTACGCCAACGCAATTTCCGACAGTCGATCGATCAGCACATCGGCCCCAGCCAAATGGGGAGCCGCCACCCCCCAAGAAATCGCAATACAACCCGCCGCCCCAGCCCGCTGCGCCATCAAAATATCACTAGCCGCATCCCCAATCATCAACACCCGCTCCGGCGGCAAACCCAGTTGCTCACAAGCAGACCAAAACAGCGCCGGATCCGGCTTCACGATCGCCCCATCGGCTCCCATTTGCAAATCCAAATAATCCCCCAACTGATGGTGCGCCACAAAATTCCGCACATCCCCCGTCGGCGCATTGGAAAGAATCCCCAACTTACAGCCACTGCCATGGATCGCCATCAGCAAATCCCGACTCTCCGGCAGCATCTGGCCCGGTTGATCGTTCGGCACAAACCGATCGGACTCCACAAAAGACTGCTCCACAATCTGCTTAGCCTCAATCCAGCCCCGCCCCGTCTCCGCCACATAAGCAGCAGCCGCCACCGCATTTTCCCAGCGGCTCCCCACCGCCATCAAACCCGCCGGGTCAATTTTTCCCGGCAGCACCCCAAAAGCCATCAATAGTGGATCCCCCACCCCCGGCAACTGTGCATCGATCAACCTGGCTCGCTTAGTCGCCAGCTGATAGAGATAATAATTAGAATCCTCCAGGGTGCCATCCTTATCAAAAAGCACCGCCTGGATATTAGAAAAATGCACCGACCGGCAGTGGATATCGACCATAACTAAGATTTCACCGAAGGAATAGGATAGGCTGCTGGTTTCAGACTCAGGCTTTGCAGCTGACCCCGGCGCTCAATCTTCACTGTCAAAGGCTGGCCGATCGTACTAAGATCTACCTGCTCTTGCAGATCATCCGGGGACTTAATCGCCACACCGCCAATGTCGAGAATGCGATCGCCTGCCAGCAAACCGCCCTGAGCCGCCGGAGTATTGGGCAAGACCTCGGTTAATAGTACACCTTTTTTCTCACCATCTACTTGCGCCGCCATTTGCACCCCCAAATAGGGATGCACCGCCTGTCCCGTCGCCAAGAGCTGCTGAGTCACCCGTTGGGCAATCTTGGCTGGAATCGCAAAGGATAGTCCTTGGCCCGACCTGTTGATCGCCGTATTAATTCCGATCGCCTCCCCCCGCGCATTCAACAAAGGGCCACCAGAATTGCCAGGATTAATCGCCACATCAGCCTGAATAAAAGTAGAGCGCAAATCAGGAATACCCACCTGGGTACTAGAGCGGTTAATGGCACTGACAATGCCCAAAGTCACGCTGTTATCCAAATCCAACGGACTGCCAATGGCGATCGCCCACTGGCCCGGAATCGGTGGCTCCGTCATATCGATCTTCACCGTAGGTAGATCAGATTGGCCAGAGACCTTAATCAGAGCCACATCCGTAAGGTGATCGCGGCCCAGTACCTGGCCCCTAAACACCCGACCATCCCGCAGATGCACCTGCACCGTCTGGGCCGTACCCACCACATGGGCATTAGTCACAATTTGGCCATCGGCGGTGATAATAAAGCCCGAGCCATGAGTTTCGCCGGATTCCCGAAACTCCGCATCAGTATTCCCCCCAACGATCTCAATTCTTACCACCGCCGGGCTTACCAGCGCCGCCACCTGGGGCACAAAAGTCAGTAAGTTTTCCTGAGTCTTAAACTTCGAGCTGGCTGGTTTTGGTGCAGAGAGAGGGGAATTGAGAGTGGGGAAAGAAGCTATTGGCGATGACTTAACCCAGTAGTAGGTTGCCAAACCTGCCCCCAATCCTACCAAGGCGATCGAGAGGGCCACTGTCTGCTTAGAAAAAGCCATAGGCTTATGAATGTAGCGATTGAAGAAATACAGCGTTAGCTTAACATGTACATCCGGCCATCCGGCATCATGGCATCTACCAAAATTGTTCCCACCATGTTAGAACTGCTCATTTCAGCGCGCCGCAGATTGGCCTTAGTTAAATTGGCATCTTCTAGATCGGTCTTGGCCATGTTAGCTTCACCTAATTCCACTCCAGTCATATTTGCAAAACACAGAATGGTGCGAGTCAAGTCCGCTTTACCCATGCGGGCCTTAGTCAAATTAGCGTAACTCAGATTGGTATTGGCCAACTGAATGCCGGTCATCAAAGCTCCTTGGAGGCACACCTTAATCATGTTGCAGGAGGTCACCTTCGCTCGTTCTAGTTTGGCGTTGGTCAGATTGGCATCGGGCAAGGTGGTTTCATGCAGGATGGCATCCGTTAATAGCGCGCTGTGCAGATTGGCTCCAGTCAAAATAGCTCCACTCAAGTCCGCACCGCGCAGATTGGCCTCGGCCAAATTGGCTCCAGTTAAATCGGCTTTAGATAAGTTGGCCCCCGCCAAGTTAGCATTACGTAGATCGGTCTGTTGCAGCTTAGCACTGCGCAAATCCGAAGCTACCGATCGCTTTTCGGCCCGCAGATTAACACCGCGCATACAAGCTCCATTCAAATTAGCTCCATTCAGACGCACACCGCGCATGTCTGCTTCCACCAAGTTGGCATCCATCAAATTAGCCCAGTTCATTTCGGCCCCTTGCAGATCACAAGATTGCAGACTAGCTCCATGTAAGTCCGCATCAGCCAGATTAGCTCCCTGCAAAGAAGCCTTGATCAGGGTAGCTCCGCTCAGCTTCGCCCCACTCAGGTTAGTGCGGTTGAGTTGAGCACCATTGAAATAGGTATAGGTCAAATTGCTTTTGCTGAGGTTGGCATCGTTTAACACAACGTCAATTAAATCCTGTGCTAGCAGGCTCACTCCACTCATTTCGGCGCGCAGGAAATCCCTTTCCCCACCTTGATACCGCCACAATAATTCTTCCGCATTCATAGATACTGCCAATGTGATACTCACTATCCTAAAGTGCCCATCTTTCGAACCAAGCTAACGATTTTCATTGCAGCGCTAAAGCCCATTGCTCAGTCACGACCCCACGAATACACCAATGAAAACAATACTTTCAGGCTAAACAGTTACGGCACCTACAATGCGAGACTTTTTGCTATAGAGCGGGACTAGAGCTTGCATTAGACCAGTGGCGGCTTTGCCATACTCTTCCACATCCGAAAGCAGCTCCACAGCTTCACTCATAATGGTTTCAATTTCAGCCAGAGTTCTATACTTAGCGATCAGACTAGCTAGTAGATCATCGAGCAAGTGTTGATTAATTTTACGCGGATCCAAAAATTCTTCCGGCTCCATTACCATATGCAAAATAGTTTTCACCCGCAGAGGATTGGCATAGCTCATCAGGTTCTGGCGCAGCTCAAAAGCATTGTATTCAATCTTGGCTGAAGCTGGGGCAGACTCTGCTACCACCGCTGGTGATGGATTTAGCTCTGAGGAATACTGGCGATGAAATTCTGGATAAATCTGGCCGAGAGCGCTATAAATAATCTTGGCGATCGGCACATATTCTTGGGGCTTGTTCAGGGTTTTGAGCATTTCGAACAGCCGCGCCTTCAGTTCTTCGTGGGTATTGATTTCCCGCACTACAAATTCGGCAAAGTGATAGCAGTTAATAGATTGTAGAAACTCCTGATTTCTCTCCCACCGATGAGTACAGAGACAGTACAGCATTTTTTTAATGCGTAGTGAAGACTCGTGATGTTCGAGATAGGCAACTACTTGGTCGAAAATTTCGCGATTCTCAATTTGCATAGGGGTAGATCGGGAGTTAGGAATATTTACGGGCGACTGGGGGCAGCAGCCGGGAAAATTTTTTGTAGTGCCTGAGTTAGGGTTTCCGCCATCGCAATTCGATCGCCATAGACCACAATGGTGCGGCCCAGAGTGGGCAGAGAGTTTTGCTGAGCTTCTAGGTAGAGTGGTTCCACATAGAGGAGCGATCGCTCGATCGGAATCACTAGCAAATTGCCCTGGACGGCGTTGACACCCCGCCGATTCCAAAGAGAAATCTGCTGGGAGATCGCTGGATTCTGATTAATCAACGATTCCACCTGTTCGGTGCCATAGACTAACCGTTGTTTGGGAAACTGATATAACAGCAGCTTCCCATATTGTTCCCCATCCGATCTAGCTCCTAACCAAGCAATTAAATTAGTACGCTGGCTGGGGGTAAAAGGGGTCAGCAACATAAACTCCTCACGGGGAGCCGTGAGCAACTTAGTTATTAAATAATATGGCTCTACTGCTTGAGCTTGGCCACCGTAAATTTCCTGAGGAATTTGCCAGAGGTCTTCACGGTTATAGAAAATTTGCGGGTCTTCCATGTGGTAGGTGCGCAGCCGATCGACCTGCACCTGGAACAGATCGCTGGGATAACGCAAGTGCTGGCGCAGGCTGGGGGGCATTTGGCTCAGGGGCTGCCACATTTTGGGCAGTAACTTCCGCCAAGTTTGCAAAATCGGATCTCGGTCGTCACTGATGTAAAAGTTAGTGGTGCCATCTGCCGCATCGATCGAAATCTTGACCGAGTTACGCAGATAGTTGAAGGGCCTGTTACCAGGGTCGGCGTAGGGATAGTGGTCGCTGCTGGTATAGGCATCCAGCAACCAGTACAGATGATTACGCCCCCCTTGGGCGGCGATCACCAAATAGGGATCCCGATCGAGGGTCAGCCAGGGAGCCAGCTGATGGGCACGGTCCTGAATAGAGCGGTGCAGCAACAGCTTGGTATCGGGCCGGAAATGCTCCGTAAACAGGGCCTGCCAGTCGTGGAGGTAGCGCGCCGTGGCCCAGCGTCGCCACCAATGATCGACCGGGATGCCGCCGCCAGCGTAGGCATTGTAGAGAGTCTCGCTACCACTCACGTAGTCCAGTTCCTTCACTTGGGAGGGAGCGAAAACATATTCGTTGGTAACCTCGCCGTAATAGATCCGAGGGTGGTCAACGGCGAATTCTGGCAGGGAGCTGCGGGTTTCGATATCCTTGACCAGGTAGTCCGGTAGGCCACCGGCAGCGGCTCGGTTCACCGGACTAACCGTAAAGCCATAGCCGTGGGTATAGACCAAATGGCGGTTGACCCAGGTGTTGGCCTTGCCCGTGAGACTGCTGCTATCTATTTCTCTGGCCGAGAGCATCACCTGCTGGGGCTGGGCGGCAATTTGATATCGATCGATGTCCGCATTGGCAAATTTGTAGTAAGGCCGAATCTGTTGGAGCTGGCGGTTGCTTTGTAATAGGGGCCGAGCATCCCAAAGGCGGATATTGCGGATGGTGGCATCATTTTTGGCAATATCGGCAGCGGTGAGCTGACCGTTGGGGTCGAAGGTCTGCACCTCGATTTGGTCCAGACCAAAGGCGCGGCGGGTAGCGGCAATACTCCTTTGCAGGTAGGGCTTTTCTAGGGTCATTTCATTGGGCAGCACCAGGCCGCGTTGGACGGCGATCGGCAGTAGTCCATAGACCAGTCCGCTCCCCACCAAGATCCAGGCCAGCCCAGGCCGCCAGCGAACCATCGGCCAAACATTGGCAGCAGCTCCCAAAAAGTACAGTCCCAGACCAAGGCAGCCCCAACTGACTAACCAATCCAGCGGCAAATAGGCCCACAAATCCGCATAGCCCGCACCATATACGGCCCCCCGCTGGGAATAGAGCAGTTGATACTGGCGCAAATGAAAGTGGTGAGCCGCCAGGAGACCGATCGCCCCCAAAATTCCGGTCAAATGGCGCTGCTGTAGTCGTTCAAAACCATGCCACCAGCCCCGGCTCAGGTGGGGATGGAGATAGATCAGCAGGGTCAAGCCCAAACTACTCAGAGTCAGACTCAGGCTCCATCGATCGAATGTTTCCCAAACTGGTAGTTGAAAAATATAGAAGCCCAGGTCACGGCCAAAGACCGGTTCCTGTTGTTGGAAACTGCTGGGGGCCAAAGCAGGCAAAACTTGCATCCAATGCTCGGACCAAAAATAGGCCCACCACAAACTGATTCCAGCAGTCAGGGCCAGGAGCAGCGGCCAGAATTGGAGGCTAATCGCGATCGCCAATAGCACTCCCAGACCTAAACCCAGGGCTCCACCAGAGATATGTAAAATTCCGAGGGCAGGAACCCGGCTCCACCAGTTCCAAGGCTCCAGCAGGAGCATCACCCCGATCGACCACAGACCAGCCAACAGGTACCAATTACCAGGTTTAATCGTTACCGAGACCATCGGCCTAGCCACCAAGGGAATGGGGCGATCAATGCCCGGCAGGAGGCTCGCCGATGCGCGCCGCCCCAACCATAGGTGCAGGCCCAGCCACAAGGCGGAGAATAGCCCTCCAGCTATGGCGAGGAGGGTTTGGCTCTGCCACTGCCGCTGAAAATTCTCTAGATAGCCGATGGCCTGAAACCACCAAAAATCCACCTGCACCCCAGTGATGGTTCGCTCTAGCAGCAGCAAACTGCCGATCGACAGAAAAAGCCAGAGCAACCGCTGCCGTCGGGAAGCTTTCATTTTCCTAACTCCGGAGATCGGAGATCGCACTCATGGCCGTATTGGCGATCGCCTGATCCGTGGCCTTCGGCAGATGGTAGTAGTTGCCCGCCGCCGTAGTGGCCAGCTCTTTGGCAAAGCCCGTAGAGATGAACTTGTTTTCCGTATCGATCACCAATAGCTTCATGCCCAGCACCCGGAAGCGGCCGGCAATGTCCAGTAGTTCGCCCTTGATATCCGGCTTGGTGTCGGCGGGAATTTCTTCGCCCAAGGAACGCTTGAGGGAGATATTTCCCCGTCCATCCGTAATGGCAATCACCACCACCTGGCCCACATCACCACTGCTCTGGGCATTGATCCCGATCCGCACCGCCTGGGTCAGGCCATGGGCCAAGGGGGAACCACCACCGCAGGGCAGCCGCTCTAGCCGCCGTTTGGCCATAGCGATCGAGCGGGTCGGGGGCAGCAAGACTTCGGCTTGTTCACCACGGAAAGGAATCAGGGCCACCTGGTCACGGTTTTGGTAGGCTTCGGTCAGCAGGCGCATCACCGCACCCTTAGCCGACTGCATCCGGTTGAGGGCCATGGAGCCGGAGGCATCCACCACAAAAATAATCAAGGCACCGGAGCGGCGAGCCAGTTTTTTACCGCGCATGTCTCCCGCTTCCACAATCACTAATCGATCGGGCTGGCGCAGCCGCCGGGATTTTTGGTAGGGGGCAGCGGCGCGCAGGGTGGCATCCACCGCAATCCGGCGCACTTGGCCTCTGGGAATAATCGGCTTCACGTAGCGGCCCCGGTCTTCGGAAAAGACCACACTTCGACTGCCGGATTTGCCCTGTTTCTGAGCATTTTGGGCAAAGTACATGACACTTTCATCTAGGATCACCCCTTCTGGATCGAAGATAAATTCCTCGGGAATCGAGGGTTCGTCCGGTTCACTTGCCGGCGGCTGTTCCTGGTCCTCTGGGGGATCCTCCGGATCATCTTCCTGCTGGTCATCGCCGTCGGCATCATTATCCGGCTGGGGCGGTGGTGGCGGTGGCGCATCGGGCGGCGGGTTCTGTTGCACCACCTTAGCTCTGGGCACAATCACTAGTTCCACGGCCCGCCGTAGGTCGTCAGCGTTCACATTACTGCGTCCATCTAAAGCCGCAGCGGCCATCGCCACCCGCACCGCAAACAGTTCAGCCCGGTGCCCCATCACACTACCGCGGAGGGCTTCATTCACCAGATAGACAATTTGCTCCGTGGAAATAGATACTTCCTTCAACCATTCCCTAGCCAAGATTACTTGGGTTTTCAGGTCGTCAATTTCGCTGGCGTACTGCTCCAAAAAAGTCTGGGGCGAAGCCGCATAGTCGATCGCCTGAGCCACGGCCCGCACTCGATCGTCCATGCCCAGTACCCCATCGGCGGAGAGACAAATGGCAATCCGATCGAGCAAATGCTCCCGCAGGCCACCTTCTTCTGGGTTATAGGTGGCAATCAGGAGGGGCTGACAGGGATGCTGAATGCTAATGCCTTCCCGTTCCACTTGGTTGCGGCCATCGGTCAACACCGTCAGCAGGAGGTTGGCCAGCTGGTCGTCCAGCAGATTAATTTCATCGATGTACAGCACCCCCCGGTGGGCTTGGGCCAGTAGTCCGGGCTGAAAAACCGGCTGGCCGGATTGCACTGATTTGTCCAGATCCACCGAACCCAACAGCCGATCTTCCGTAGTGCCCAAAGGAATTTGGACGAAGGGGGCGGGAATCACTTGGCTGGGAACGTCGGTGGAGCCGGAGTAAGCGGCGATGGTCGGGTCGTCCCAGGTGCTGGGCTGGGCAGGGTCGCTGTTGCTAATGCTGCCCTGAACTACTTCGATCGGGGGCAGCAGGGAATGAATGGCACGGGCCATCACCGATTTGGCCGTACCCCGCCGCCCCGCAATCGCTACACCACCCAGAGTTGGATCGATTGCTGCTAGGAGGAGGGCGAGTTTAATGGCTTCTTGCCCCACCACCGCAGTTAGTGGAAAAGCTGTAATAGTTGGCGCTGGCATTGGTTAATAAGTCCCAGAACGGAAATTTTGGCTAGTATTTTCAGCATATCAGCCGAAGTATCTCACCATAGGCTGATGATATTTTTTATGTAGTGAGTTAGTTCATGGAAATTGTCAACGATCCAGATCTTCCGAGCCTTCTCAGGGTTCTGTACTTATTTTGCCAAGCAATTTGGATTGCCGCAATCTACGGGAAGTTGGAATCCACCTTTACCGATTGAAAACTCAAAGGGGAACTTTAGTTACCTTTTTGAGCCATTCATGAACTTAAAGTTACAACTACAATTTCCAAGCTACTAGTTTTAGCTTGGAAAATTAGGTTGTAACTAGCTCATGCCTTCAGCTCCTTGGTGCAGCCACACCTTAACCAAGTTTGCAAGGTGTGTATAATGCACGGAACGCTTGTTCCATTTGAAAAATGGATTACAAAAAAACTATCGATCTTTTGTAAACTCCTTGTAGTCCGAATGTAACCCATAAGGACGCCTGTAAAACAGAGCCTTTTTCCTAGAGGAAAGCTAAAAAATGAAACGATTATTGTTGTTGATTAGTTTGATTTGCGCAGTACCAATGGTAGCTGGCGTGTCCAGTCCGGCCAATGCTGGCGACCGGAAAGCGGTAACAGCCAGTGCTGGTAGATCTACTGCCAATACTAAGAAGGTTGCCCTCAAGCAAGGAGCGCCGACAGATCCGACGGCTCCCGTAGTACCGGGCACTGGCTCGCCCACGCCGGTCGCTCCAGAAACCCCATCTGGTACTCCTAGCGTCGCTCCTACAGATCCTGCTGCAAACACTCCACCACCAGCGCCCACTTCTTCTACACCTGCTTCCGTAACTCCACAATCTGGAGCCGGCTCTAGTTCCTTGGAAGAATCTCAGAAGCTGCGGATGCGTTTGGACGGCGTGACCAAGCAAGAATTTGATATTCGCTGCCCTTGCTACGGCACCCTTTCTCCGGGGATGACTATTTTCAACCCAGCGGGCTTTGGCGCAGACAACAATACTTTGTTCCTCTCGGGTAGCTACCAAAGTCGCACTCGTTTCACCGATAGCAATGACGGTGAACTAGGTATTGGAATTGGCTTGGGCGATGCCCGCAGCGCAGTCGGCCTGGAACTTTCCTACTCCCTGAACAGCTTCGGTCGGAGCCAAGGTTTCGGCAGTGGTGGCTTCAATGCCAAACTCCACAAGCAATTGGACGATGACTTCTCCGTAGCACTCGGCTGGAACCGCTTTGCTAACGTTACCTTTGGTGGTGGTGCGGGTATTCCTTTTGACTACCCCAGAAACTCCTACTACGCTGCTGCGACCAAGGTATTTGCTACTACTCCAAATTCCGATAGCTTCCTGAGCCGCATTGCCCTGACGGCTGGCGTTGGTGGCGGTCAGTTCCTCTCGGAAAGAGCGCTACTAGATGCCATTGCTGCCAATAGAGATCCTCAAGGCTTGAATGTGTTTGGCTCCGCTGCTTTCCGCATTGCTCAACCCGTGAGTGCCGTAGTAGAGTGGACTGGTCAAGATTTAGCTGCTGGTCTTTCGATCGTGCCTTTCCAAGGATTCCCTCTGGTGATTTCTCCTTCCTTTAGAGATATTACCGGCGCTGGCAATGGTGCTCGCTTCGTACTAGGAACCGGCCTTACTTACCAGTTCTAATTTGGGTTGTCATCTTTAAACTTCAGGAGAAACTTACAATGTCTTTAAAAAAGATCTATACCGGACTATTTAGTCTACTTGCGGTCACTAGCTTTAGCACTGCTGCCCAAGCACAGATTTTTTCCAACTCTTCGGGCTACAACAGCTCTAACCCTCATGGCTCCATCAGCGGTGCGAACAACACCAGCCTGGGTCGCTACAGCGAATCCGTTGTCAGCCAAGCTACTAGCTTGAACCAGTCCTTAGCGGCTGCCCAACAGGCCGTAGTAGATGCAGAATATCGCGCCAGTGGTAAGAACAACGTGATCACTCGCTACACTCGTCAGGCCGGTACCAGCAAGGCTGGCCCCAATGGCGAAAATTGCCCGCCCGATCCTAACGCCGTAGCCGAACTGGAACGCGCTAGAGCTAACCTGGCTCAGGCCAACGCCGCCGCCAGCAGCTTCCTGCAATCCGTCAACACTCCTTCTGCAGAACTAGTCCAGAAGAGCGGCGAAGGCTGTATCACCTGTAATAAGGGTTGGTAGACACCTGTCAGCGAGTGACTGAGTCACTCGCATCATCACGATTTTTTATTATTGTCACGATTACGCAAGGAGATCGACCATGACCAATCGGTTTAAATCAGCTTTGCGCCTTGGGGTAGGAACGATCGCAGCCGCTGCTGTTATCGCTTTTTCCCAATCCGCCAAAGCCGTTGAAGATTTCAACAACAATTTCGTCCGCTTTGAAAAAGACACTGCCGTAGAATTCGAGTTCATCGAATCCCACGGAGCCTATCAGTCTACCTTTGGCGTGATCAACTTGGTCACGGGCGAGAAAACGCCCCTCTTGGCCGAAGCAAAGGCTTCTGACGATCCTTCTTTGACTTCCCCGCGCAGTCGCGACTTCGTAGGAACGCCTGGTAACACGGTGCCTCAGCCCTTGGCCGAGTATACCTTTAAGGCCGGTCAGCCCTATGCTTTCTATCTGGATTCCACCTACCAAGGTCGGGAAGCGGGCACCGTTTATTCCAGCAACAACCGGAATATTGGCGGTCAGCTCCAAAGCCGCGTTGGCGAAGTCGGCGGTCTTTCTAACCAACAGGGTCTGAAGATCGAGTGGGAAGATACTGTTCCTTCCGGCGGCGTACTAGCTCGTCGCAATGACGCAGACTACAACGATTTCTCTGTAGTTGCTGGCGGTAATGCTTCCCTAGGCTGCAAGAGATAGATCTTTCACAATAATCGTTGCTTTAAGTGGGTAGGAGATTTTTTCTCCTACCTTTACTTTTTGAGAGGTTGAATAGCAATTACTAAGTCCGCCACATTGGTGCCCGTGACCCCCGTGATCATCGCCGCCCCCAGTGCGGCAAAGAAATTGTAGCTATCATGCCGCTCCAAATAGTCCGCAGCCACCATCCCCAGCTGATTGGCCCGCAGAACTGTTGGGCCGTCGGCGATCGCCCCCGCTGCCCAACTGCTACCATCGATGCCATCGGTACCCATAGCTCCGACCAGAGCCGAGCTATCTGCTAATTCTAGGATTGCGGCCAGCGCCAATTCTTGATTGCGGCCGCCACACCCCCCGCAGTCCACCGGCAGGGTCACCGTGGTCTCGCCGCCATAGATCAGGGCTATTCCCGGTGGGGCTTGCCGGATCTGGTGGGCGATCTCGGCACCGACGATTTTAGCTTCGCCCTCCATAGTACTGGTGACTATCTTGACTCGATATCCTTGACCCAGCAAATAGTCCGCAGCACCCTGACAGGCTTGGGCATTATTACCCACCAACACATTATGAGCCGCTGGATGGGCGGTCAGACCGGAGCCGATCGTGCCGATCGCATCCCCCACCACGTCCGACAGAATCAAAGCCACCACTTGGGCTGGCTGAGCTAGAGCCACCAGACCACCGGCTTTGAGACGATCCAAGCTGGAGCGCACCACATTCATTTCACCAATCGCCGCCCCACTAGCGAGCAATGCTCGATAGATCGAGCGCAGAGTGCCTAAAGAAAGCCCTGGCACAGGATCGCTCACCAAAGCCGTGGCTCCACCGGAAATACAAACCAGCAATACCGTTGCGGAAGTAGCCTGAGCCAAGAGCTGTCGCACTGCCCGACCAGCCGCTAGGCTCCCTTCATCGGGCAGGGGATGTCCGCCCACGACTTGTACCCAGTGGGCCGACAGATCAGGCATGGGCGCTGGCCCAATGACTAAGGCTCGATACGGGAGTACCCGTCCTACGGGATCGCGGCGGTCACCCAGACTAGCGCCAACGATCTGCGCTTCCAACAATTCATCGATCGCCGCAGCCATCGGCCCAGCCGCCTTACCGATCGCCAGCAAGCGCAAATCTTCCATGCTCCAGTGGTAGTGGTTAGAGCAATCTTTCAGACCGATCTCCAGCAATCCATCCTGCTGCCGCACCCAACGCCGGACTGCCCGCGCCGGATCCACTGCTGCCACCCCCGCTTGCAAGGCAGCCCGCAGCTGCTGCCTGGCCACTGTCAATCCACCTGAATCCATCGCCAAAAAGGGTGCTTAGCACCCTGGGATTGAATCTGTCGCACACGCACCTCTAGGCGGTGCCGTTCTCGCTCCGATGGTTGCCACAGCCATTGACTGATTTGCCAGAACAGACTGGAGAGGGTCATGGCCACACAGATGACTAGACCCGTACCGCCGCCCCAGAGGTGGAAAAAGACACTATATTGCAATCCCGTGAAAGAAAAGTATTCCCTCAGCAAAGCTAGGCTCTCACGCATTTCCCAACAGCTCCAAGCCCCTAAGGTCATCCACAGCAGCGCCAGCCCAGCCCAGCGCATTCCAGCATCTAGGCGACGCAGCTGAGCCACCTGGCGAGCGAGATTGTCTGGGTTAACTCGTTCACGAAGTGTCTGCGGAGTAGAATCGGCTGGCTCCGGCATGATTAGTTATCAACCAAGGATTGAGCTTGTTTCGGCTGAGAGCGAGAACGCCACCAAGCCAACAAAGTACTGGCAATGAAAATACTGGAATAGGCCCCTGCCGCAAAACCAATCATCAGGCAAAGCGCAAAGTTGTGGAGGGTTTCGCCACCGAACAAAAAGATGGCCATCAGGGTGAGCAGCACCGTAAGGGTGGTGTTGATCGATCGGCCCATGGTTTGATTCACCGCATCTTCCACCACTTTGTCGATCGGTTCGGTGGGGTTGAGACTGATCACCTCCCGAATCCGATCATAAATTACCACCGTATCGTTCACCGAGAAACCAATAATCGTCAGGATGCCCACCACAAACAGGCTATCCACCTCAATCCCAGCAGTCAGACCCAGGATCGAAAAAATCCCGATGGTAATCAAAACGTCATGAAACAGGGCCACGAAGGCAAAAAAGGCATAGTCTGCTTGGAAGCGAACCAACAAGTACAAGAAAATCCCCAAGAAAGACAGACCAACGGCTAACAAACCATTGCTGAACAACTGCTTCCCGAAGGTCGGCCCGATCGTATCATTTTGGGTCTTTTTCTCATCCAGCTTGCCCACCTTGGCCGTGAGGGTTTCTTCTAGTTTGGTGCGCGCTTCCCGTTTGAGCTCCCTAGTCCGAATCGAAAACCCATGTTTATCGACGGGCTGGACTACGGCCCCCGTTAAACCTTGGCTCTCAGCAATTTGGCGGATACCGTTAATGTCAATTGGCTTAGCACAGTTGGCAGGAGTACTACAGTCCAGTTCGTACTGCAACTTACTACCGCCAATAAAATCCAGGCTGGGCCGCAAAGGTGCCCGAATGTCCGCCCGATTCCAGGAAATAATCATGGCCACAATGCCTGCCAAGATGACGACCAGGGAGCAGGTCCACCAAATCTTGCGCTTTTGAATAACTCGTAATTTCATAAACCGGGGGAAAGTAGGTGATTACCACAGACCAAAGTGCAGATCCGTAGCAGCAGTAGAGCTAGCTAGCTATCGGGCTGGGATAAATTAGGGCAGAACCACTGGGGATTTTGGCGGAGCTTGGGAAAGCCCAAAACGATCAGCAACAGCATGGTGCGGCTACAGGTTAGGGCCGTAAACATACTGATAGTTACGCCGAGGGCCAAGGTAAAGGCAAAACCTTTGAC
Source organism: Synechococcales cyanobacterium OTE_70_metabat_200 (assembly GCA_031375385.1). Classification (GTDB taxonomy): domain Bacteria; phylum Cyanobacteriota; class Cyanobacteriia; order Cyanobacteriales; family Chamaesiphonaceae; genus JAAFHZ01. The sequence continues at coordinate 16,607 of JANMHS010000067.1, forward strand.
TAGGCCAGTGCCGAACCAGAACATGACCGCACAAGCAATCAAGGTGGTGACGTTGCCATCAAAAATACTAGAAAAAGCCCGGTGGAATCCAGATTCTACCGATCGGTACAGGGTCTTGCCCGCCCGCATTTCTTCCCGCGTCCGCTCGAAGATCAGCACATTGGCATCCACAGCCATCCCGATACTCAGAATGAAGCCGGCGATCCCCGGCAGAGTGAGGGTCACTCCCAGCAGGTTAAAGGCCGCCAAAGTCAAAATAGAGTAAATCACTAGGGCCACATCGGCGACCAATCCCGGCACGCGGTAGTAAACCCCCATAAAGATCAGCACCAGCATCAGGCCACCGATCGCCGCATAAATACTGCTGCGAATACTTTCTTGGCCCAGGGTGGCACCCACTGTGCGGTTTTCGACAATCTCCACCGGCACCGGCAAGGCCCCACCGCGGAGGGAAATCGCCAGGTTCTCCGAGTCCTTAGCCGAAAAGTTGCCTTCGATCACCGCATTGCCACCGGTAATACCCGTAGTCTTAAATTTGTCCGATACGGTGGCCGATGACAGCAATTCGCCATCCAAAAAGATGCCCAAGGTGCGATCGGTACCGGCCAAAGCCTTGGTTAAAGCGGCGAATTGGTCACCACCAATGGGATCGAAGCGTAGACCCACATTCCACAGTTCCGAAGACTGAGTTGGTTCCGCATAGGCGGTCTTCAGATTTTTGCCCAAAATCCTGGGTTCGCTGAACAGCGCGGCCATCTCCGTATTATTTTTTTTCAGCAATTCCTTGGCTGTCTTCACCGCTGCCGCATTTTTAGCTGGATCGCCATTTGGAGCCTTAGTAATACCCGCTAAAATGGCCTTGATCCCCCGCTGCTGACCGTAAGCCTGCTTATATTTCTCGTCCGTCCCCTCCTTCTGTTCCCTAAAATCCATTTGGGCAGTGCCGCCCAGGACTTTTTCCGCTTCCTGCGGATCGCTCACACCAGGAAGTTGCACCAGAATCTGGCGGTTGCCCAGGGTCTGAACCAAAGGCTCCGAAACCCCCAAGCCATTAACCCGATTTTCGATCACCTTTTTAATGTCTTCCAAAGAAGAAGCAGTAATCTGGGGGAAGTCCTTGGTAGGTTTGGCCTCGATCGTCATCTGGGAGCCACCTTGCAAGTCTAAGCCTAGACGCATGGGCACCTTAACTAATACGGTCAAGGCGGCGACAAGTAGAAGCAGAATTAGTCCTAGGATTAGGCGCTGTTTTTGCATGGGAGAAATAAAGGGAAGGGTTAGATATGACCGCCGACCATTTTCTGCACCGCTGCCACAATTTGGGGCGGCTGAATGATCGTGAGGTATTCGAGTTTGCCGTTGTAGGGCGTGGGAATATCCTGGGAAGACATCCGCAATACCGGCGCATCTAGTTCGTCAAAGAGCGTATCGGTAATCGAGGCAGAAAGTTCCGCCGCAATGCCACCAGTCTTCATGCATTCTTCCACAATAATCACCTTGTGGGTCTTGCGCACCGAAGCACTAATGGTTTCCATATCCAAGGGCTTCAGGGAGATCAGGTCGATCACTTCCGGATCGTAGCCTTCGGCTTCCAGGGTTTTTACCGCTTGCAAGACGTGATAGCGCATCCGGGAATAGGTCAAGATCGTCACATCCTTACCTGCTCGGACCACTTCTGCCTTGTCCAAAGCACAGACATATTCCGTTTCCGGCAGGTCTTCCTTGAGGTTGTAGAGCAGCACATGCTCAAAGAACAGCACAGGGTTGTCATCACGAATTGCTGCTTTCAACAAACCTTTGGCATTGTAGGGCGTAGAGCAAGCCACAATCTTGAGACCGGGCACCGCTTGGAAATAGGCCTCTAGGCGCTGGGAATGTTCGGCTCCTAGTTGCCGGCCGACCCCACCGGGTCCACGAATTACGAGGGGAATCTTGAAGTTGCCGCCAGAGGTGTAACGCAGCATGCCAGCGTTGTTGGAAATTTGATTGAAGGCCAAAAGCAAGAAACCCATATTCATGCCTTCAATAATCGGGCGCAGGCCGGTCATAGCCGCCCCGATCGCCATGCCAGTAAAGCTATTTTCGGCGATCGGCGTATCCAGAATGCGCAGATCTCCATACTTTTTGCATAGGTCTTTCGTGACCTTATAGGAGCCGCCGTAGTGGCCAACATCCTCACCCATCACCAACACCGCAGAATCTCGATCCATTTCTTCATCGATCGCGGCCCGGAGGGCATTAAAAAATAGAGTTTCTGCCATGAATAATTTCAAAATTTACTTGCTCAGCTTTCGATCTTAACTTAGTTCGGCAGCAAAGACAGTACCATCCAAGAAAAGTGCAAAAAGCTTGACAGCTGCGTCTCTAATGCCTCCAGCTGGCTGGGCCAACAAGTGATTAGGTCGAGTGTTAATCTGGATGCGCAATATTCAATCAAAGGAATCCCCAGTAATGACTCTTGATCCGATGGAAACTGTAGAACAGGTCAAAGAACGAGCTGAAACTAACGACCAGCAATCCCGAAACCGACTAAACAGTTTGGTGGCAGTCACCGTGGCGATCCTGGCCACCTTTTCGGGGATTTGCGACGTAAAAAATGGCAACATCGTCCAGGGCATGCAACAGGCCCAGGCCGACAAAATCGACCATTGGTCTTACTACCAAGCCCGGAATATTCGCGAGGAAGTGGCCCGCAGCACGATCGCCCAACTCCAGCTCCAAGCCGCTACCAATCCCAGCCAAAGCGCCAACTATGCCAAGGTGATTAAAACCTACGAAGAAATTGCCAATAAGCAAAACAAGGAAAAGGACAAGCTCAAAGCCCAGGCCGAAGCAGACCAGAAAACCTACGAAGATCTGAATATTCACGACGACCAGTTCGATCTCTCCGGAGCCGCCATCTCGATCGCCATCTCCCTCCTGGCCCTCACCGCCCTCACCAATAAAAAATGGCTCTATTGGGTGTCGCTGTTCCCCACGGGCTTTGGCTTGGTCATGGGCATCGCCGGACTCTTCGGCCTCGGCATCCATCCCAACGCTCTTTCTAAACTACTATCCCAGACACCAACTACTCCAGACCAAGTAGTTCACGTAGCACAGCTTGATCGATCATCCCTACGCTGAGTGTGGGAATGATGTATTAAAGCAAAAAGAACAGGAGAATGCACCGCTGCGCTTCTCCTGGCATAGTCTATTCCCACGAGTTAAAACCACACCAGAATTTGTTTCTCTTCCCCAGGGTGCGGGGAATACTTAATTATTTGTTACAATTATCCACAGCTTGTCATCTTAGGAGACTCACGTTAATGCTCAGATTAGAACATATTAGTAAGATTTACCCCACGGGCGAAGTTCTAAAAGACATTAACTGGGAAGTCAAACCGGGCGATCGGATCGGCCTGGTGGGAGTTAATGGCGCAGGCAAGTCCACTCAGCTCAAGATCATCGCCGGTAAAACCGAGCCGACCAGCGGCGAAATTATTCGGCCCGCTAGCCTCCATATCGCCTATCTCAGCCAAGAATTTGAAGTAGACAACAGCCGCACGGTCAAAGAGGAACTATGGGAAGCCTTTGGCGAAGCCAATGAAGCCCATCGGGCTCTCTCGGCAGTTCATCATCAGCTCGAACAGGCTGGGCCGGAGGATTTGGACAAAATCCTGAACCGCATGGACAAGTTGCAACGCCACTATGAAGCCCTCAATGGCTATGCCCTAGAAGCAGAAATCGATAAAATCCTACCGGAAATGGGATTTGAAGCCGAAGATGCCGATCGCCTAGTCAGTGCTTTCAGCGGGGGCTGGCAAATGCGGATGAGTTTGGCCAAAATCTTGCTCCAAAGCCCAGACCTGCTGCTACTGGATGAACCTACCAACCACTTAGATCTGGAAACCATTGAGTGGCTAGAGAACTATCTGCGCAAGCTAGAAACACCGATGGTGATTGTTTCTCATGACCGGGAATTCCTCGATCGGCTCTGCAACCAAATTGTCGAAACGGAACGGGGCGTTTCCACCAGCTATTTGGGGAACTACAGCTCCTATCTGAACCAGAAAGCCGAAAATGAAATGGCCCAACTCGGAGCCTTCGAGCGTCAACAAAAGGAACTGGAAAAGCAACAGGCTTTCGTAGAAAAATTCCGTGCCAGCGCCACCCGCAGTACCCAAGCCAAGAGCCGGGAAAAGCTGCTGGACAAGATCGAACGCATCGAAGCCCCACTCTCCAGCGGGCGCACCCTGCAATTCCGCTTTCCCCCCGCGCCCCGCAGTGGCCGAGAAGTGGTGGAAATCAAGGAACTCGTCCACACCTACGACAGCAAAATTCTGTTTTTGGGCAGCGACTTGCTGATCGAACGGGGCGATCGGATTGCCTTCCTCGGCCCGAATGGCTGCGGCAAGTCCACTTTGCTGAAGATGATTGTGGGTACAGAAACTCCGACGGATGGCTCGATCGCCCTCGGTCAGCACCAGGTGATTCCTAGCTATTTCGAGCAGAACCAAGCTGAGGCACTGGATTTGGATAAAACCGTGATGTTCACCATCCACGATGAAGTACCAGAATGGACTAACGAGGAAGTCCGCACCCTACTGGGTCGCTTCCTCTTCAGTGGAGACAGTGTTTTCAAGAAAGTGGAAGCCCTGAGCGGTGGTGAAAAGGCCCGCCTAGCCCTCGCCAAAATGCTGTTGCGGCCCTTTAACTTGTTAATTCTAGATGAGCCGACCAACCACTTGGATATTCCAGCTAAGGAAATGCTGGAAGATGCGCTGAAGAACTACGATGGCACGGCCCTAGTGGTTTCACACGATCGCTATTTCATCTCCCAAGTAGCCAACAAGATTGTGGAAATCCGTGATGGCGAGTTCCGCGTCTACCTCGGTGACTACCACTATTATTTAGAAAAGTTACAAGAAGAAAAGGAATATGAAATCCAAAAACGTCTAGCCGAGCAGAAGGAAGCGAAAAAGGTGGCGAAAACCGCCAAAGCAACTGCAAAGGGAAAGTAGTATAGTAAGGAGGTAGTGTTTGTGAGTTCGAGTTTAATTATGTCTTTCAATAAAAAATCGACTGTTGTGGTAGCTGCGTTGGCCATAGCCATGTCTACTTCTTTGACTGGTTGTTTTGGTAGCTCCGATAAGGCCGCCGACACCGTTAAGGATAAGGCTGCTGAAGTAGCTAAGACCGCTGATGGCGCAAAGGATGCCGCTGGCAAGACCATTGATGGTGCTAAGGATGCTGCTGGCAAGACCGTTAGTGGTGCTAAAGATGCCGCTGGTAAAGCTGTTGGTGCTGCTGGTTTAGCCTCATTGGTTACCCAAGCCAAGACTCCCCTGGTAATGGCTAACACTGCTATCAAGGGCGGCGATGTGGCTAAGGCTAAGAGCATGGTTGAGAAGTTCGATGGTGTTTGGACCAAGATCTCTCCTCAGGTTAAGACCGCCGCTGGCGACAAGTTCCCCGCGATCGAGACTGCCGTAGCAGGCGTGAAGACTGCCGTAGCTGGTGGCGACAAGACTAAAATCGGTGCGGCGCTGACCACTGCTATTAAAGGTATGGATGGTCTGACTGCTAAGAAGTAGTTCTAATCCCGCAGATCTCTCGCTAGTCTGATATTTAGACAGCCATTCTCCTCACGGAGAATGGCTGTTTCTCAATGGGAATCTGGGCAATGTTTTCGGGCATATTAGAAAAAACCAAGTATCAGCTAGCATCATGTCCCACTGGTCGATCGAAGAACGTTCCGAGAACCGCTTGGTCGCAAAATCTATTCCCCACCAGCCTCCCCATTCTTGGATGAACCGTATTCTCAAAACTCTCGTAGTCCTGGCGGCCTTTGGCCCCGGACTGGTAGCTCTGATGAACGGTGCGGCAATCTTGCCGAACACCCTGAGTTGCACAGCTAACCAAAAAGAAGCCAATGTGATGGATTGTCGGCAGAGCTGGAAGCTAGGTAGCTTGGAAGTGCGCTACGAGCGCTTTCAGTTAGTTGGTCTCTCTGATAAAACCTTGGAGCGGTATGGCCATGGGGAATCGGGATTTTTTATCTTCGGTCTGTTGTGGATTTCTGGCACGATCACGGCGCTGGCAGCTACACGGCTGATGGGTCCCAAAAAGACTAGCTGGGTGTTCGATCGCACCACCGACACCATTCAAAAGAAGCCCCTAACGTTGATCCAACGACCGCCTCGGACTTTTGCGAGTTCCGATGTGCATGGACTAGTGCTGGAAATTTCCGACATTGCTCAGGATTCCTATCGCACGAGCATCTTCGTCCGCCTCAATCTCCACGAGGGCGAAACACCCACCCAGTATTTACTCTGGAATGAGAATCAGCCTGCAGTGTATTCGGCTCCCCATCAAGAATTAGCCGAGGTGGTCGGCAACGTGCTGCAACCGATCTGCCAGATTATCGAACGACCTTGGCAGTTGAAGTTTTTCCATCAGGATGAGTGCTTTATCTTCGATTTTACGGAGCAGACAGTAGATCGATATCTGAACGGCGAACGCTTGAGTCATATCGAATTTAGCAAGATCGCAGACTTCCAGATCGAAGAACCGATCGCCACCCCCGGTGCAACCCTGCTCTACATCGAGCCAGAGCACCTGCGCTACCTAAGCATTACCCTGAGAAATGGCGAGAGCTTCCGCTTCCACCAATACTCTGGCTTTGCCACCGATGAATCCGGCTGGCTCACTGGCTTAGTTGAAATCCTCAAAAGCCAAACGAAAACCCTCGTCGCCGCCTAACCCTAACTCCCATAATGCATAGACACCCCTACCGGTAGCTCACAATGTAGTTCTGGGGATAGAAATTCTGAAAGCGACTTAAAACCTGCAAAGTATAGTCCCGCACCGTCGGCCCCGTAGCCACCGGCTTGGTAGATTCATAGAGATCCGCTTGGCCCGAATACCAGTGGGCACCGACTCGCCGCACAGCTAAATAAAGGTCACCAGAGCTAGCCGCAAGCGCCCGTCGATAGTAGTCAAATAACTTATAGCGAATAGTATAGAACTGGGCATCGGGGCTGTTCTTGAATTGCTCCACGGTCAGCTCCTGGCCGAAGGCTTCCTGAGTCCAGGTCGGAATGTTGCTGGGCAGGACTTGGCCGAGACCGATAGCTTTACTGATCGGGTGTTGGAGATTGGGATTGCCGCTACTTTCTTGGCTGATGATCGAACTCATCAGGCCATTCAGAATTTGCTCCGTGACCTTATCGATCGGCAATGGCCGAGGCTTCAGCACGATCCCGTAGGACGGGTACTCCCGTATCGGGCTGGACGAGCCGGTAGGGACCGCAGCGGTATAAGGGCTGGGCAGTGGCAAAACACTAGGAGTATTGGCCGCAGGGGTGGCAGCAGCCTTCCCAGTATTAGGGGGAGCTGCATTGGGCTGCACGGAAACAGTACTGGGCAAGGTCTGTACTTTATCAGCCGTAGCCCGAAGACCGCTGTCTTGGCGGCCCACTATCCACCACAGCACCCCGACCAGGATAGCTGAAATCAGAAATTTAACTGGCATTGCTAGACCTCCGAGGAATGGAAAATACCATTCTTACAAGGGTACCAGCCTCCCATCGTTCCTGCCCACACAATTAGAAGATGAGGGTAACCGATCGAAGAACCCAATCCAGTCTAAAGTAGCTCCTTGACCGTAATGCGGCGTTTGCCATCGATCCAGTAACAATAGGCAATCCTCGTTCCCTGGCGGTTCACATGTACAGCGTAGAGCCGATCATAGTCTGTAGCTTGACGCAGTTCGCCGTTGTCCCAGATATACAGTGGATTGTTGCCTTCTTCATACGTATTGTATACATAGCTCATTATCCAAATCTTGTTGTGAGCAGCATGCAGAATTTCAGGGCGGCCTTTCAGACCACCTAACGGTTGTCTCTTTTGAATCTGTCCATCCTTGTAAATAACCAGGAACCGCCGATCATCGCTAGTATCTAGAATCAGCAAGAAAGTACCGTTGCTGGCTACCTTGGAACTTGCAATTGTGGCCTTAGCTAGGGGATCGGTGGCCTTAAAAAGGCTCTTGATCGATCGCTTCTGGAAATCTAGCAACCACAGATTTTTCTCTTTGCGCAACAGTTCTCCTGCCATTAAGACGGTGTCGCGGGTTTCCAGTCGTCGATGATGGAGCAGAGCCAGGTTAAGCTCTTCAGACTGCACTTGGGGAAACTGGGCCCAAATGCGTTTGCGCAGCTTTTCGTCGGCGGGACTAAATTCCATGGCTTCCTCGTAGCGAACCGATAGCAGTTTCTTTTGGAATGGCTGGAAGGTCAAGATAGCACTGCCCACGTCGCCATCACTGATCGTCACGGCCAATCGATCGGCTTGGTTCCAATCCATACTACTGACATAGGAGCTATAGGTTTTGTATTTGGCGGCCACCTGGGGACTAATCAGCAAGAAATTCTGGTTGGTTGCTAAGTTCAGGATCCGGACGGCGGTATTTTCTCGCTTGTTTTCTACGATCACTTCCGCATAGGCCAAGAATTTCCCATCCGGTGACAGGGTGGGATGCACAAGGTCTTTGCCGATAATCTCGGTGATTGTCTCGCCACCTGTTTGACCGCTCGGCTTGGCCGTCTCAGCAAGCATCGATGCACTAGCTACATCAGGTGCAGCATCGATCGACGAACAGCTCCAGACCGGGATGGAGCAGAAAAGTACAGGCAGCAAATATTTCAGCATAGTATAGTATCGATATCATCCACGGTGTTTGCTGTAGTCTACAAAGACGACATTACCAATTCCCCACAAATATCCCGATCGAGCAGGGAGAATTGACAGCCTAGGTCAGTTTCTGGATCGATCGCCGATACGGGAGTACCCGTCCTGCGGGATCGGCTAAAATACTTGTTGCTCTACCAGTGCCCACCCATGAACCAAGAATACAACCCTAGTGGTGTCGCCCAGATCAATGGCAATCTTTACGGCTTGCCCCATAGCTATGCAGAAGCCAAGCTGATTGTGATTCCGGTGCCTTGGGAGGTGACTGTTTCCTACCGGGCTGGGACGGCCAATGGGCCGAGGCGGATCTTGGAGGCTTCGCCTCAGTTGGATTTGTTCGATTTAGATCATCCCCAGGGCTGGCGACAGGGGATCTTTATGGTGGAGATCCCAACGGAGCTACTGGAAAAAAATCATTTCTATCGCCATCATGCAGCACGAATTATCGATCAATTAGAAAGCGGACAACCGTTGGATACTGAGTTGCAGGGGATTTTGGCGGAGGTCGATCGAGCTGGGGAATCCGTGAATCAATGGCTGGCAGCGGAGTCCCGCCAAGCGATGGAGTTGGGTAAGCGGGTGGCGGTAATTGGGGGAGACCATAGTTCGCCGTTGGGTTATATGAGAGCCTTGGCCGATCGCTACCCGGCCTATGGCATCTTACACATCGATGCCCATGCCGATCTACGGGATGCCTATGAGGGCTTTAGCTATTCCCACGCTTCCATTATGTTCAATGCCCTCCAGATTCCCCAGATCACCAAGCTGGTGCAGGTCGGCATCAGGGATATCTGTCAGGATGAGGTGGATCTAGTCGAGAGTTCCAATCAGCGCGTTGTGACTTATTTCGATAGCGCAGTACAGCAAGAACTCTATGGTGGACGCACCTGGCGCGCTCTCTGCCAGGAAATTGTGTCTCAGCTCCCCCCCCATGTCTACATCAGTTTCGATGTGGATGGCCTAGATCCCAAGCTCTGCCCCCACACGGGTACACCGGTGCCCGGTGGCTTGGAGTTGGAGCAAGCCTATTGTCTTTTCCGAGAACTAGTAGCTAGCGGCAGAACAATCATTGGCTTCGATCTCTGTGAGGTGGGAGACGATGAGTGGGATGGCAACGTCGGAGCCAGGATTGTCTACAAACTCGCTAATTTGCTAGACAAATCTTGGATCAAGTGAACTGAATTGAAAATCCACAAATTAATTTCTATGCGAAACTTGTTGGTTGCGATCGCTATTTTTCTCCTGGTTTGCCTCACGCCCAACTTAGCGATCGGCAAAGCCCCCACTGCAAAATCCCTACTATGGGAAATATCTGGAAATCAATTATCCCGCCCATCTTACCTGTTTGGAACCATCCACATGAGCTGTAGGGACAAACTATCTCTCACCCCTCAACAACAGCAAGCAATTGAAAAATCTCAACAATTATATCTGGAAGTGGATTTCAATAAAATTGGTGATTACGGCAACATCACTGGTGGGAAGAGACTAGAAGATACGTTGAATTCCAATGATTATGAAAAAGTTATAAAATTTTTCGAGAAGTATTTATTCATTGGATTTAATGTTACCACAAAAAGACCTTACCATTTAGCGATGATAATTGAAGCATTAGAACGCCGGGAAATCTTCAGCAAACAATGTCAAGAAATAATTTCTCGCGAGCAGATTTTGATCAATGCTGCCAAGCGCCGTAAAATCAAAGTATTCGGGGTGGAAACAGTAGAAGATCGAGTAGAAATAGGTAAAAAAATATCTCCGAAAGACGAAACGGATATATTACTATCGACGATTGATAATTATCAGCAACCAAAAATTGCCGAGATCGAAAAGAAAATCAACAGTACTCAGCAACTATACTTCGGTAAAGACATTAATGAAATGGCTAAACTTGATCCCGATCTGACTGCTGCCAAGCAACGAATGTATAATGTTTTGCTTGGGGAGCGCAGTCGATCGTGGATACCAAAAATGCGTAAGGCCATGACCAAGAAATCCACCTTCTTCGGCTTCGGTGCTGCGCACTTAGGAGGAGAAAATGGAGTCATTTCCCTGCTAGAATCCGAAGGATACAAATTGAAGCCAATATTCGATAGCAAGCGGCCATGAGTTTAGTTAGTGCGATCAATCACTCACTCCAGAAAGCCACCCCCAATAATTAGTCATATTCCAGTAGCAATTTTTCACGGCAAATTGATTTCGATTCCCGAAGAATGCGATGGCAAAACAGAAACCAGGATTGTCTACAACCTCGCTAATTTGCAAGACAAATCCTGGCCGCATTGAACCAATGATCTTTGAGTCAGTTAGATAATATTAGCCTTTTCGGCAAACATCAAGTCAGATGTAAGCTGCTATCAGGGGAGTAATAAGCTAATGTTAGGAACTCTCACCTAGTCATAACTATCCATATGATAACAAGATGCTTTCTTTGTACATTTACCTTCTTTTACCCTAGTACCCCGAACTAAAATGGCCTCTAGTTTTCCCAAGCCATCCAAAGGTTTCAGAGACTTGTTGGTAATACTTCTATTGCCTCTAAGATCAAGGCGCTCTAGACCACTAAAACCAGCTAAGGGACTAAGATCGCTGATGTTATTAAAAGCCAGGAAAAGAAAAAACAACTTTCCCATCTTAGCACCAGCAAGGCCTTGCACATTTCTGAGATTATTGTTATCCAATGCAAGAGTTTGCAGCTCACTAAGTCCTCTCAAATATCTCAGTTCAGGTTCTTTGAAATTATTACTCCTCAGATCAAGAGAAGTAAGCTTGCTTAGTTTTGATAATCCCTTTAAGCTGACAATTCGATTTCCACTAGCATAGAAAATACTGAGGTTGTCCAAGTTCGACAATGAATCTATAGTTGTGATATTGTTGTTATCTATTCGCAAATCCTCTAGCTTCTCTAGAGAGGAAAGACTTGATATACCAGCAATTCTATTGTCACTTAGATCAAGCTCTACCAATTTATCAAACTTTGACAATGGCCGCAAATCAATAATTTGATTCCTAGTCAAGCTGAGCTTGACCAAGCCATTCAAGCTAGCAAGTGGTTTCACATCAACAATCTTATTGTAACTAAGATTCAGGGTTTTGAGTTGCTTCAGCTCGGCAATAGATGAAGATATATCTACAATTCTATTAGCTTGTAAGTCGAGTTCCTCAAGACTCTTCAAACTTCCCAGCGGAGAGATATTACTAATCTTATTTGATGTCAAGTTAAGTTTTTTCAGATTCTTTAAGCTTTTCAGAGGCGAAACATCAATAATTTTGTTCCCTGACAAGCTAAGATCTGTTAATTGCACAAATCCAACTAGGGGCTCCAGATCAGTAATGCCAGAATCGTAAAGGTAAAGCTCTGTAATCGAACTCAGCTTTGAGTTCGCTTCCTGACAATCTCCTGTTGCAGCTCTTTTCAGTAATGCCTGGACGATTTTCTTTTTACTGGCAGGTATGCTCCCAATATTCCGACATGCTTTCAGAAAAGGCGTTTCTTGACTAGTTTCTTGGGCATTGACACTGCAAGTTGTGGTTGAGGCAATGACAGCTCCCAACAACAATCCTGGAAACAAGAGTACTTTAGGCACAGCTATGAATGCCTTAATTTTGCTCAACAAAACGTTACCCGGAGCAGTGCTAAGCTTTTGAACAGACATGGATCGTCTCATTACGTTAATAAAAGGGTGTAGATTTTTTCGCTCACATAATAGGGACTACACATCTACCCTCAGGTTCCCCAAGGATATTTCAACAGCTTGGACTTGACTATTGATGATCACCCCATGGGTTAGTTAGAAGTATCGATCAATTGTAATTTCAGATGCTGTGCGGATTCAGTGAGAGCTATTTTTGCGAACAACAATGGTTTCGAAATCATTGTGACCTGTTCTACTAAGATTGTCAAGATGGTCACCATCTATTCTCGCTGAGCAGCAACTCTGTATGTGTGACAATCAATGTCACTCAAAGTGTTACAAAGACCTGCAAGTTTATAAGTTGGATCTCTTCCGAATCTCCAGTAGAGGCTCACATTAGGCAGATGGCTGAGGTAATTGAAAATATGATAACCCCATTGGTGGGGGTACGATTATTGCTCTTCACCAATGGGGTTTCAATGAAATGATTGACTGTTGACTGAGAAAGCAAAGCAGTTAAGCTGCGTACTCGCGATTGCTCACACTAAGCTGCACAGAGGGAGTTTCATTGGTTAGAGAGGTCGAACTTAAAGCCTCCGTAATATCCACACCACTTACAGTAGAGAGCTGCTCTTTGAGAATTTCTGGATCTAAGTTGTTGGCTCTCCAGTAGTTCATCACTGCTTCACCAAGACCTTTTGGGTTAGTAACATCAATGCCGGAATCACTTTTTATTTTTTCAGCATTTTTTAGAATCAAAGCTACAACCTTTTTCAAGTCAGTGTTCGCATTCTGAATATTAGCATTGGTCGGAGTGGAATTGCCCCTGGTGGTGTCAGAACTAGTAGTGTGGCCTACATCATTAGAGCCATTAGCTGCGGAGTCAGTATGCACATGTTCTGAACTTTTCTTTCTATTTACTTCTAAGTTCTGCAGCCGACTAAAGTCACCTGATTGCACAGCTTGAATATATTCCGGCCAAACTTCTGCCAGGGTTTCTACATGATGGTGAGGCCCAGTTGATCCTCCTGTATTACCTTGTATACCTACTGTTGTACCAGCTATGATATAACTGCCGTCTGTCAGTGGAGATTCTGAATCCAGGTGAAACATTCGACCGATCTTTTTGCGCCCAGTGGTACCAACAGGCTTATCATAGATGTCGACATAGTGTCCAGCACCACCTTTAGTTCCATCCGGCTTTGTATACTCTTGATGCCCCTTTTGAACATAGCCAGAGACCGGCGATTTAACAGGGACTCTTGTGCTGCCACTTTCGTTTTTGACGACAAAGTCTTTGACTATCAAATCCGTACCGTTTCTGACTCTTTGCTCTTGTCCATTAATTATTCTTCTGGAGTACGAATCACCAGCATGATGAATATTGATTCGATCAAAACTCGCAACCTGCCTGCCTCCACTAAATATGCGCATTCTCTGATTACTATTGGAATTTGATTGTGCTGCAGTGGCATTGGAAGTACTTTGGGGTGCAGTGGTGCTTGGAGACATAATGTGTACCTTGTAAAATAGGTTGTATCAAAATTGGCCTTAGGAGTTCATAGAACTATAATTTCAAACATATCTTGCTATTCAGAATTCGTCAAGTGATTTTGCAATAATTCCGCTCCGATACTTGCGAATATGTCTTGCATTCTTTCATCAGGTTTCATCTCCCCCTGCCCTACAGGAGATATAACGTAATTCAATTTATCGATCCTCCTTTGGATATCATCTGCACTGATCGCTGATTGCCTAGCATTCTTTTTGAGCTGTTTGATCAAATAATCGAAATGCTTCTCGCCATAGGCCCGCCGCCGCATCTCTCCATCACCCACATGCACCTTCATTTTCAAGGGAATACTGGCCTCATTGCCATTGGAGTAAGCCGGGTTGATGAAGATACAATCTCCTGGCGGTAGCTTGAGGATCTCTTCTGGGGAGAATATCTTTTTGGTTTTATCCTGTTCGGAAGAACTGCTACTGCCGCCGTCTTTGCTGCTCGATCGACTCCGTTGCCGATAATGCACCTCCTCATCCCCCAGGTAATCAGAGAAATACTTGGCCGATTCGTATTCGCCGGGATTGAAGATGAACTTGGTGTTGCAGCCAGACATAATCGCCCTGGCGGTCTCCTTATCGTAGGCTTTCTCTAGCTGAGTCATATTCTGATAACCCAACACTCCACAAAAACCCGCCGATCGGCTTTCATTCAGCCAATTGACTAAGCTGGGCAGAGCGATCGTGGGCAACTCATCCAAAAATACCGCCAGGGGATCAATGCGCTGCTTCGCAATATTCCGCACCACGATCATGTGTAGCACCGTCGCTAAAATTGGGCCAACGATATCCCGGCGATTTTGGTCCATGCCGAAGATAATCATTTGCTTACCCTCCAGATCTAGTGGGATCGTAGACTTGCCACAGAGGGAGGGCAGAATATCTGGTGAGACAAAATTGGTGAACATCAAAGAAGCGATCGCCGCCACACTGGCCGCCGTCTTCTCCGATTCGCGCATGGACATAAACTGATCCCAGCTCACCTTCACCCAGGGGCTGATATCTGCCCCTTTAACTCGATCGATCAACTCCGCAGGATCCAGAGCCAAAATCTTTTGGCAGGTCAGTAAATCGGGATATTCGCTGAGCTTAGCGAGCTGGAGCGTGGCCTTAATCAATTGGTCGCCGGAGAGCTTAAAGAAAGGATCTTCGCTGCCCTTGCCCCCATTCAGACTGAAATTGCTATTCAGCACCTTGGCAATCTGGCCTGCCGTTTCCGCGTCATCGGCCGATCGCAAAAAGTCCAATAGATTACAAGACTCAGTGCCCTCGAAGCCCGGTGCAAAAACTCGCACGTTATAGCCCTTACTACGAGCATAGGCCGCATGAATTTCTGCTTGGCCACCGGGAAACTTGAAATCATAGAGACAGATCGGGAAGCCCTGGTCGATCACCGATCGAACCATCGGATCAATCACCGAAAAGGTTTTACCACTCCCCGGTGCACCACAAACCATCGTCCCCCTTTGCCCATCAGGAATAAAGATCGTATTAGATTGAGGATTGATGTTATAGCGTTTGACGATTTTACCTTGGCGTTCCACTGGCTGCTTGAGCCGATGGATCATTGGAGCATTAATCCAAGTAGTCAAGCCATCCCGCCGCCGCTCATTAATTTGCTTGATAGCTACCTTGCTGGCGGCTCGTTTTTCCACTCCACCAGCCCAGCGCGCACTGGCTATGCGGCCGCATTTTTTCCCATCACCACCCATGATCAAATAACCGCCGATCCCCAAAATTGCTAGGGTCATCATTCCCTGTGGGTTCCAGAATTGCTGTTGATAGGGTTGCAGCCAGCTAGGAATAGAGGAATCTGCTGGTTGAGCTTGGGCAGACCTGGTGGCGGTTAGGCCAATCGCCGCAGTGGTGGCGATGATTAATAAAAAACGAAAAACAAAGTGTTTCATCGGCTGGAGTGGAGAGGTATCCTCGGAATTATGTTTTGTGCGATTATCCTTAGCCAAAGTTCCTAGGTATCACAAAGGGGAGCCAGTCTCCTTCACGAATCGTATATAGAGGGATACCACTAGAGACCGGGAAAACCGAAGGAGTACAAGTGCGACCGACGAACCAAACGTCATAACAGAGCGGAAAGGCGATCGATACCTGAGCGGTGCCCGCACTGGCATTGATATTAGTCAATAGCACTCGCACATTACTCCCAAATGGATTATTACCAGCAGGGCCATTACAGCCACCCGGCCAGATGTTACAGACAATGCCAAAGCCGTCGGGAACAAAGTTTTCGCCATCGACCCAAGTAGCTCCATTCAAAGTAGGATCTATGGGAGAACTAAGTTCGGCAAATTTGCAAGGGCCGCTGCAATTTTGTTTTTGCAGCGCACCATCAGCACTAACAATACCGCCAGAAATCTGCCGACCCAGATCTTTTTCATCATTACCGAGGGGCAGATCGAAGCGACCAAAGCGTACGCCACCGGCTAAAGCTAGGGGCTGGGGTAATTGAGAAATAGAAAGATTGGGCACCCCAACTGTCTTGAGGTCATTGAGGCTTAGAGATTCTACCCCTGCTAGGCTACCGATCGGACTCTGCGCTAAACCTGGAATTGCCTCGGCAATGCTATAGGACTTTAATAAATTCGTCGGTAATTTACTAAATGAAAAATCGCCAAATTCTGGAATAGCTGATACTACTTTACTTAAATCTAGTTTGTCCAATTGTGCTAATACTACTGGAGAATTGAGGGAGTCGATCGACGAAATCAGTCCACCTCTGAGGTTACTAGCTAAAACATTGAGTTGTTGGAGAGGCTGAAAATTCCCTAAGTTATATTGGTCCGCAACACTTTTGATCAGAGCATCTCGAACCAAGGGCATTTTCGCCAGAATCTGATTTTGATAGAAATCACCAAATCGATCGCTCAGTAGTTTATTGGGAGTTACTAAGCCATAGAACTTCTGGAGTTGGTCAGCTCCAATTTGACTGAGATTGAGCTTGTTAACATTAGCAATAGATTGCAGACTAGTTTGCGTCAATCCAAAATTAGCCAAGTTCCCGACCAAAAGCAATTTGTCCGCCGCCACCATACTGCCGATCGAGCAGCTCAGTGGAACCTTAGCTTGTTGATTGTATTGATACTGGAGCTGGGCAGTACAGGGGATTTTGGGAAATTGATTGAAGGCTACTTGTGGAAAATTAATAAATTCCGGTGCTATGGAAGGAACGTTCTGGGATGCAGCAATGCTTTGGGCATTCCCCCGGAGGGGTTGGCCCAAAGCAAAGAGCGAGCTAATCAGCAATCCACAAACTATCCAGCACATCCTGCGGGAGAATAGTCTCATGAATGACCTTTAGAACTCCAGAGTCTGGTTGACAAAGATCCGTACCGATCGACCTTGAGGAATTTGGTAAACATTGGGTTTACTCGCAATTTCCTGAAGAGCCTGTTGATTCCGTTGAGACCAAGTGGCCGGCAGGCTAGAAAAACCGCCATCTAGCACCGCGCCCAAGATATTAGGACTCTGGTTGGTGACCACCGTAGTGGAGCCAAGACCCACGGAGGAAACAGTACTGGCAGGTTGAGTCAGCACTTGTCCGACCCGACCTAAGGCACCGGTCAAGACAGTCATAGAATCACGGCTGGCGATCTGTTCATTCCGTCTAAAATAGTCTTCGCCAACTAGCAGACCATTTTGTTCGTCTCGTACGGTTAGCATGCCGACTGGAGGCGTGAATTCCCGGCCTTGAATAATTACTGAAATCACCTCTAATTCAGCAAAGCCAATATTGGTGCCAGCAGGCTTGACCGTTACTACCAATTGAGTACCGGCAGGGATTGCCGGTTGATTGGTGTTGTCCCGAATCGGTTCATCTAATTTGATGATAAATTTCGCAGTACTACTGATGCCAGCATTCCATAGGATCGGTGTCACAGTGGAGCCTTTAGCGGAAGTTCCCACAACAATTCCTTTGGCGATGAGTGAGGAATGATCAGGAATGACAGCAGTTTCACTGATGCGATTGGATGCCAACTGTTCGATCTTCACAGCATCTTCCTTTAGATCCTCTGATTTACCTGAAATCACTTGGGAATTATAGAAAGAAGGGCGGGCACCATTAGCACCAGTATTGATGCCTGGATCGGGCTGTGCGGGGTTTTCAGCTCCCGAGCTTTGGGCCAATTTAATTCCTTCGACCAAGGACTGAGTTTCTTGAGCTATCTGCACTCCTTGGGCCAATGTGGGAGCATCACTGGGATTTGGAGATGACGCATTCTGTGGCAAAGACCAAGCCATTTGTTGCAGAATTTTATCGCTAACCGTAGTTTGTCGATTGCCTGGTACATTTCTAGCAACGACTCCGCGACCGGGAATTGCCACCTGTTGCACCTGTTCGGTGTTGGGATTGGTCGTTGGAGAAGGTGCGATACCGGGCGTTACTGCATTACTAGCCAGGAAGTCGCGGAGCGCACGACCTTCATTGGCAGGCTTTGCAGCCTCTAAATTACCATTATTTCGGCGCAGCGGATTGCTAAAAGGGTTAGTCCCTGGAACAGCGGTGGAGTTAGCTGCGATCGGGCTGGAATCATTAGCTTGTGACGAACGGGCAATCGGAGCAGCAACTGTGCGGCGATTGGCAGTGGGCAAACTAGCAGCCAAATTAGTTGGTTGGCGGTTGGATAGGCTTTGCTTAACCTTGGATGCCACTTGACTTGGAGTATTGCTAGCTACCAATAATTGCCGTTGAGTCCGTCCGTTATTGGCAATTCCCCCGCGGGAAAATTCCGTCACCGGGATTGCAGCTACGGTCGGCTTAGCCAACGAACTGGCTGAAGATTTCCGAATGTTTGATGAGGAAAGGCTACTAGCAACTGGTGATACTACGGTGATCGGTCTAGCATTGCCACTGACAGAAACTGGACGGGAAGTCGCCCCAGAGGCGATTGGGGTTAAGGAAGTGGTTCTGGTGCTAGCAGACTTGCTACTGGAGTTGGTCGCAGAAGAGGATGCTGGATTAGCTGAAGTGCCACTGAATTGACCGAGGGAATCTTTTTGTTTGGCTAAAGCTAATTGGGCCTTGGTTGCCGATTCCGACTGCTGGGCTTTGGCGGCATCGGCTTGGGCGCTGGCCAGAGCATTATCCTTAGGCTTTGCTTGTACCTCTTGGGCTACTTGGCTTTTGGGTAACTGGTTTTGGAAGATCATGGCTCCACCAGTGATAATCGCAAAGCTACCACCGACAACAACCGCCGCTTTGGCAAAGCCACTATTTTGCAGGCTGACAATAGTGCGATTTTGCTCGGGGTCGAATTCATCAGGAAAAAGGGCATCATCACTTTCTTCCATATGCGTAGTAGTAGCATCATGATGCTCTACGTCAGCATCAACAAAATCATTACTATCACTGTGGCCCTGGGTACTGACTGGATCATTTTCATCAAAATTCAGCTCCATGATATTAGCCAATTCCTGCAAGGAAGGGGCTGTTTCCGGCAGCGGTGAGTGGTCTTGTATATCCATATAACGATTACTCCTTTAGTTAATTTGATGAGGGCGGACTAGCTGGCGTTCCAGAGCCAACTTTGTTTTGCTGAATTCCGTTAGCTTCGATATCTTTC
Source organism: Synechococcales cyanobacterium OTE_70_metabat_200 (assembly GCA_031375385.1). Classification (GTDB taxonomy): domain Bacteria; phylum Cyanobacteriota; class Cyanobacteriia; order Cyanobacteriales; family Chamaesiphonaceae; genus JAAFHZ01. The sequence goes on from JANMHS010000067.1 coordinate 36,111, forward strand.
ATCGAGACAATTTCCAAGCTTGCTTGGCGAATGGTATAGACTAGGGTTTCCAATTCATTTGAGAATTTACCGTCTTTGGGTAAGGCGGGAGTATCGATCGCTTGGATGATTAATTCTTTGTTGAATGGAACTTTGGTAACATCACCACGACCCCGCTGGTATTTCAGCAAGGTACCAATTACAGTGACCTTCCACTTACCCGGCTCTACCAAAGTTGGAATAGTGACATGCTGAAACTTCAAAGTGGTTTTGACCTGGCCGAGAAAAACCTCCGTGGGGGTCATTTCTGCCAAGAGTTTCACCATTTCATCCCGAAGGTTTTCGTTCAGGGTAAAACTGGCTTGAAAGGTGCTGGTGGTGATGCGTTTTTCACCAGAAGCGGTCTTGACCAAGGCACCGGGATCGACGACTTTGCTTTCGCCGTTGATGTTGGGTAGCTCGTTTGTCCAAGACATCAGAAGAATCAATGATTCAGTGGTGAATCGCTGGACTACTTCTAGGGATCGCTCTTGGCTACCGATCGCCTGCACCTTAATAGCATCGCCATTGCTAAGCTGCACCAGAGAAGGTACAGGTTTCTTGGCAATATTGATTACATTGACAACCAATACCATTTGCAGTAGCAGAGTGAATCCAGAGAAACCCACCGAAATAAGTGCAAACAGGGCCACAAAGTTTTTATTACCTTTGGCTACTTGGAGCTTTGTAACTTTGCTATTGCTTTTGGCCGGAATTGCTCTTTTGTTGAAAGAACCTAGCATACATACCTTTAATGAAAAATGGAACTGAATAGTAATACAATCCCAACCCAGATACTAGCCTACCATTCCGTGATAGTACATCAGCTAGAACGATTAACTAGTTTTCAGCAGCTTGACGTATTCAGTATTGTTGTTTCTGAATTATGGTGGTGGATACAAACACGATCACTGATTCAATATGTTAAAGCAGTCCGCAGAACCGGTCGCCAAGGTCTTTCTTAACCGGCTTCAAAATGTCCTTCAATGCCGCGTGATGTCTGCGGTCTATATGATCGGCTCCCTAGTCTGTCTCCTTGGGGGCTACACTTTTTTGGCTTTTTCCTTGCTGCTTTGTTGCCTGTACTCCAACCCCATTCTGATCTGGAAAGCCCAGCAGCAATATCGCAGTGTTTTGCATCACTTCGGTCTTAATACTATTATGTTAACCGGCGTACTATTGGGCCTATTGGGTGGCGTAGTCATAGGCATGGCTTTCACTGGCCCTACCCACGCCCAATTTTTCAACAACGCTCAAAATTTCGCCAACAACATTTTCAAGACCCCAGGTCAAGCTACGGCTGCGCAGACTGGTTTAGATATGGTCAGCTTGGTGATGAATACGCTTCGCCTATTATTTGTAATGTATATGCTGTTTGGCATCGTCCAAGTTTTCCAAGCTGTCCGCCAAGGTGAAGAATGGAAGGATTTGGCTCGGACACCTTTCTTTGTATTGTTGGCTGGCACCATGGGAGATGTTTTAGTGGGGGCGATCGCTGGTACTACGGCCACCACGGCTACAGGTACGGTTGCTCCTACGATTCCGGGCCTACCAGGTTTACCTAGGTAATGAGGCGATCGAGTTATCTTCATTTTTAAGTTATGTCTAACTCTAGATTTCGTCAGGTCAATCAAATGTTGGGTGCCCGACCCAGCCTGGGCCCAATTCCTGCTGATTTGGCTTTACCTTGGTGCGGCATCATCATTGTGGTTCTGATTTTCACCAGGAACATTTTTGTTCTGGATATGTGGTGGACAGTGGGCTTGATTGTTTGGGGCTGCACGAGCTGGGCGGTATTGACTGGTAAAAAGCCCTATAAGTTTCTATCTAAGTTTTTGCTGCCACCCCAACGCTGGAGTAGAGGACATGAGCGCCATCGACCCATGCCTCGGCGACCTAGATAATTTTCAGTCCCTTTTCCATGGTTGGAAAAGGGATTTATAAATTCAATTATTCCCATCCAAAATTCGATAATTTAAGTTGCCAGACTCGACTATGAAAACGATCGGTAGACAAAAGAATAAGACTATAGACAACGGCAAGGAGAAGCTGCGGTTGTTGCCATTTGAGAATGAGATTCCCTGTGAGGCGATCGTCAAGTTTCAGCTGCGCGGGCGGACGGCGGCAGCCTATTTACTGCGGCGAGGCAGTCAGAAAAGCGAGAGTTTTCAGTTCGTTTTTGGCTTTGAAACGAAAGGGGTGCATACTACCCTGCGATCAGGCCAGGCCGATACGATTTTCGATGGTATCGAAAGTGGCTTGAAAGACTTGCCACCGGGCGAAAAGTTCACGATTCACTTCAGCTCTTTTTCCAGCGATGAGGTACGGCAGCGGCAATTATCAGATCTAGTACTCAAAACCAAGAATCCGCGCTTGCAATTTCTATTGCTAGCAGAGAAAAAAAGAATTTCTCAACTGACTCAGCGGGGGCTGCGGAAGCCGAAGTCGCTGTTCTTTTATGTGACCTACTCGGTTGACGCTAAATCGATTCATGCCAACGACTGGATCGAAAAAATCCTAGCCCAGGGTGAAAGCTATTGGAACAAGTTCGCAGGCACCGCTGGAGCCGTGCAAGAAGCAGAGTACGAGGAAATGCTCGATCGGGCGTTTACGGATGGCTTCATGCGCTGGGAGCAATTGTTGGCGACCAAGATGGGGCTATTGGTAGAGCCAATGACCACCTACCAGCTCTGGGCAGCGCTCTGGGATCGTTTCAACGCAGAAGCTCCACCACCAATCCCGCAAGTCACTGTCTATGATGGTCAAGAAATCACCGAGATCGTGAATTCCGAAGTGCATTTAACAAGTCAGTTATTTCCGGCCCAAGATCGGGTACCCTTTGCGGATCGCTCTTTTGTTCATGTAAAAGACGGCTACGCAGCACCCTTAGTATTTGTAGATAAGCCCGGTGGTTGGATCGATAAGGACGCTGAATTGCGGTATCTCTGGGACATTTTTGCTCGCGATGCGGTTTTTGATACGGAATGTTTTTGTCAGCTAACCAGAGCTAACGATGCAATTATCAAAGAAAACATGAGCCGGGTGATGCGTCAGTCGATCGCCGCCCAAAATCAATCGGCGAAGAGTGCCAATATCGATGTGGGTGCATCGATCCGGCAACGGAAGTCGATTGCGGCTCAGGAGGAACTCTATGAGGGAGCTTTGCCGCTACAAGTAGCAGTCATGATCGTGGTACATCGACCCACTTTGTCGGAGCTGGATTCGGCTTGCCGCTATTTACAAAACTGTTTCCGCCGTCCGGCTTGGGTCGATCGAGAAAGTGAATATGCCTGGAAGATGTGGCTACAAACTTTGCCAACTACCTGGGATAAGATGCTGTCTACGCCATTCGATCGCCGGTTGGTGTACTTGACCGGGGAAGCTCCGGCGTTTATGTCGGTGGTACAGCCGGTGCCGATCGATAAGCAAGGGTTGGAATTAGTCACCGATGAGGGCGGTGTGCCGCTGCATCTGGATCTTTATCAACAGCACCGCAACATTGCTTTATTCGCTACCACGCGGGCCGGTAAATCGGTGATGGTTTCTGGAATGCTGGTGCCAGCTTTGGCTCAGGATATTCCCGTAATTATTATGGACTTTCCGCCTTCGGATGCCGCTTCCACCTTTAAGGATTTCACCAATTATGTGGGTGGTGCCTATTTCGATATTGGCAAGGAGTCCAATAATCTATTTGAGATCCCCGATCTTTCTAGTTTCACTGCCCAGGAACAGCAAGAGCGGCTGGTAGACTACAAGGAGTTTTTGGCTACGGCTTTGATGATGATGGTGTTTGGGTCTGGGGAAGCGCAGACTACGGCAGACCGGATGTTGAAGCAGGCGATTCGATCGATATTAGTGCCAGCGATCGATCGATTCTTGGAAAGGGAAGACATCCTGGAGCGCTACGAGCTGGCTCGCTTAGCAGGGCGGGGCACAGCAGTCTGGGAACAAACCCCAACCTTGGTGACATTCTTAGAGTATTTTGAGGAACATGGCTTGGAGGGTCTCCCCACACAGGTTTTGACGGATACCAATACGGAGTTGGCCATCAATCAAATTAAGCGCCAGCTGCAGTTTTGGATTAGTTCACGGGTGGGGAAGGCGATCGCACGGCCATCAACTTTCGATACTGATAATAAACTGCTGGTCTTCGCTCTGCGCGGCCTGAGCGATGGAGATGATGCAGCAGTATTGGCCCTCGCGGCCTACTCCGCCGCACTCCGCCGCACCCTCAGCTATCCCGAGAGTATCTTTTTTATTGATGAATTCTCAATTTTGCTGGAATGGCCAGAAATTGGCCAACTAGTAGCTCGCTTAACAGCGAACGGAGCCAAGGCGGGAATTCGAGTCTTACTGGCGGCTCAGGACCCCAACACTTTGGCTACTTCCAAGTCTGGCCCTAAAATCCTCCAAAACATCTCGACTCGCTTGATTGGCCGGATTCAGCCAGTAGCTCAACAGAGCTTCGTCGATATCCTCAAGCTATCACCAGAGATTGTGGCTCGCAATGCTGGTAAGAATTTCTACCCGGCTAAGGAAGAAATGTATTCTAAGTGGCTGCTGGATGAGGGTGGTACCCAGACCTTTGTCCGCTACTACAGTCCGCCGATCCTGCTGGCAGTGGTGGCCAATAATCCCCATGAATCAGCAGCCCGCCAAGCCTTTATGGCTCACTACGCCGATCCTTATAAAGGACTAATGGCTTTTGCGGAGGAGCTGACGGCAGCTCTACGAGAAAGTCGGCCTTTCCGATTACCGGAAAAAATCAAAGCTGTTGCAGAAGAGCTGGAATTAGTTGAAGTTTAATATAAATCACAGGAGAAAATAAGATGAAAAATGATTCCCTTCAGGACAGCCCAGTCGTTTGCGAAACATTGACTGCGACCGCAAAACGCAGCAAGACTTTTTGGCATACTCGGATTGGTAAAGTATTGATTGGTGCCATGGTGGCGATCGGGGCAGCTATTTTGGCCCCAGCATCAGCCAAGGCTGGAGTGCTAGATTCGATCGGTAAGTTCAATAATACTTTCTTTAGCAAGCTGGCTACTATTTCCGGAAATTTGGCGAAAGACATCACCAATTACACTGGCATTTCGGTCGGTGATGTCCAAGATTTTTTGGGGGCACGGAATCAAATCGATCCCCAAGAGCTAGCCAAAAAAATCGCCAGCAGCCAAATTGGCGATCCTAACTCCGTAGGCAAAAACAACACCATGGAGATTTCACGAGCCGTTAATAGCACACTTTCTAAGCAAATCTTTGGCAAAGAGAATCAGACAAATTTCGAGGAAGCCCAACAGGTAAACAAGGAGCTGAGCAATAATGCCAATGATTTAGCAGCTACCAATGTGGCCGATGCTAAGCAAGCTCAGTCGTCAAAATCTTCTCAAGACATCCTCAAAATAGTGTCTTACCAGCTCAGCGACATTATGCAGGCTAATGCCAGCCTCATTCAAATGAATACCTCGAAGTCCATGAGCGATCAGCAGATCCAGTTCCAACTAGCGGCCCTCAACCAAAATGCTGCCGATAGTTCCGAGCATCAATTGGGAGCCGATCAAGCTACCTTTCTGCGGCAAATGCGCAAAGACAAGGGTATGAACCAGAAGTTTATCAGTGACATGACCGCAGACGATCGATACAAGTAGATCACCCCACTACAATTCTCACCCAGACCTAATATGCTTTCGACAAATTTCGTTTTTTTAGCCCAGTCACAGTCGGTCGTCGGCAATATCACCAACGAGATCGTCGCTGACAATAGTTTCATCGGTAGACAAATCAAGTCCATCGGTATTGCCAAAACCTTCGATAGGGTTTGGACAATGGCCATGGATGGTAATTTATATAGATTGGTTTGCACGATCGGCTTGATGATCGCTATTTTTGCCGTGGGTTTCTGGTGTGTAAAATTCTACATGGCCCTGGAAGAAGGTGGCTATAAGCCAGCCGTGACTGAGATGATCTTCCCACTCCTGTTGGTGATCCTCCTTTCCAATGGCGGTAAAAATATGCGCGATCTCACCGTGACGACCAGAGACATCATGAATAATGTGAATGACTCTGTGAACAGGGTGGTGGGTTTCGATGTGGATATGCGCCAGGCGATCGAAGCCCTGGCGATCAATCAGGCGGCTAAGAATTCGCTGGTGACTATTTTCGAGAGCTGCGATCCTAAATACAACCTCAATGAATTCAATGCTTGCGTGCAAAGCCGCAAAGTTATAGCAGACACTTTGGTGCAAAATGTCCAGGCGAATACGCAGAATGTCGGCAATGAAGCCTTTAAAGCTCAAATGAAAATCTGGCTGGCAGATTTACAGCAAACAGCAACTTCCTACGCTCAGCTAACCTCCCCGCAGCAGGTCGGCCAAATCTTTGGCGTTGGTACTACGGCACCAGTACTAATGCCGGAGCCACAAATAAACATTAGTAAATATCCAGTCACGACCCCCTCACCAGCAACTTCGACATCCGCTTCACCTGAGGCTTCTGCTTCTCCAGCAGCTTCTCCAGCCACTACAGCACTCACAGCTAGTTCATCAAATCGTTCTAATGTTGATGTCTTTTCTAGCTCTACCTACACGAGCAAGGCTTCGATGCAAGAGATCAATAGCACGATCTTGAGTTTTCGGAAGGCATTTTTGTATATAATCGAGGTCATGCTGTTAGTCACTGCGCTGATCGGGCCAATTTTTGTGGCTCTGTCGATGTTCCCAGTTGGAACCAAGCCAATGTTGGCTTGGGGTACTTCTTTCTTGTCTTTGGGCTTTTGCAAGATTTGCTTTAGTCTGATCTCTGGTTTGTCGGCGATCGCCTTTGTGTACGCAGGCCCGGATAACATTGACATGACTGTAGTAGCTATAGTGCTGGGGGTATTAGCTCCGGTACTGGCCTTCGGCATCGCATCAGGCTCTGGTCTCAATGCTCTAAGTAATGTCTCTCAGATATCTCAGAACTTTGGAATCAACACTGGTGCTGCTTACTATGTACCTGGTAGCGGTCAGCCCAGTAGCAATGATGTCAGTAAAACTAACGGTAATGGATGATTTTAGAGGAGTCTAGATTTCATGATACAAAAGAACACTATTTCCTATATCTGTATGGTTTTCACTATATGGATAATGACCTGTAACATAGCCGCCGCTGCAACACCAAGGAATAAAACGCCTTGGAAAGTTGTAGACAAAAGTCTAGGTGAGTTACTAGACTCAGGATGGCAAATAATTGGCCATAGCGGCCATAGAGTGGTTATTGCACCATATACCAATGGGGCATCTGATGAGGAAACTTATAGTTACATTCTTCACAAGAATGGTAAATACATCAATTGTTTAATCTACAGCCCTCGTCCGGACAACTCTTACTCAGCATGTCGTCAACTTAACTAGTAATAAGTGAGTTCTCTGACGACAACATTTATTTCCCAGGTTGTTACTGATTCAGTGATACATCTAGGCTTTGGCAAGATTTGCTTTAGTCTGATCTCTGGTTTGTCGGCGATCGCCTTTGTGTACGCAGGCCCGGATAACATCGACATGACTGTAGTAGCTATAGTGCTTGGGGTATTAGCTCCGGTACTGGCCTTCGGCATCGCATCAGGCTCTGGTCTCAATGCTCTAAGTAATGTCTCTCAGATATCTCAGAACTTTGGAATCAACACTGGTGCTGCTTACTATGTACCTGGTAGCGGTCAGCCCAATAGCAAAAATAACGGTAATCCTGATTAGTCAATAACAATAAACTAAACCAAAATAGTGAGGAGTTGAATGCTGAAAACAACCAGAATTTTTCAAATAATTTTAATATCTGTTTCATGGGTGATGACAGGTGAGATTTCGATAGCTGGCCCTACCAGCAAAACTCCCTGGTTAGTTGTAAATAGTAGTCTAGGCGAATTATTAAATTCAGGATGGATAATTGTTAATCAGAGCAATAATAGAGTGGTCATTGCACCATATACAAATGGTGCCTCTGATGAAGTAACTTATACTTATCTCCTTCACAAAAAGGGCAAGTACATCAATTGCTCTATTCGCAACCCTAGTCCAGATGATGCTTCCTCGGCATGCCGCCAACTTAATTGAGCATCAAAAGCGATTAAGATGTGCATATTTCCTGTCTTCAAGCCTTTGCAAGATTTGCTTTAGTCTGATTTCTGGTTTGTCGGCGATCGCCTTTGTATACGCACGCCCGGAATTGACATTGCCTCGGAAAAATGGACATTCCCGAAGAGTCTATTTTCTGATCGAATTCACAGCAGTAGCCAAAGAAGTCTGAGCAAAATACAAGGAAGGGAGGCAATCTGTCTGGCCTCCCCTAAAACTACAAATCGATCGGCTAGCCAACTTGGGTAGAAAAAGCCAAACTGTACAGCACCCAAAAACCAGCCAGTGGAACTAGTAGTAAATAAGCCATCCACTCAGGTCTGCCTAACTTGATCGCAATGACCCTAAAAGCCATAATCGTCGTGACCAGACTGGCAATTCCCCCCACAAAAGGAATAAAAGCCAATAACACCAACCATGGATTCATATCACCAGCTTCCAGAGTCTTGACCGAGCTGGCAATGGGTACCCAAGCTAACCAAGAGTCTTTGACCCGCAGCCGATCCAAAATCTTTTGCAAACAGACAGCACTGAAAACGTAGAGAGCAGCCGCGAATATGATGATAATAAACGTTGTGATTGGAGATAATTCCCCACTACTGCTCACAGAATAAGAACCATCAACTTGAGCAACTATTGGTGCCAAGGATAGGTAGTAGGAAGGAAGATTGAGGTTTAAGAGAAGATGATTCATGAGTTACTCGTAGTAAGTTGGAAGCCGTCAAAAAACCCAAAGATGACCAGCAATAAATGCTAGAAAGACAAAATATATCTGATTTTTGTCCAAACCAAAGGTAATTTTGGGCACCCGTAACTTTCCGTAACACCAACATTCTGCCGAAGTTTACAGCTTCCCTCGCTAAAAATGATGCTACCTTTGAAAAAAATAGCTCCGGTACCAAACTATGCCCAATGAAGAAATGTTAAATGCGATCGCTGGAGGACTAGCTGTGGTTATTACCGTCGGCGGTATTTTAATGATGTTCACAGACTTTTTCACCAAGAAAAAGCCCCGCTAGATCTTAATTTCGCCGCCCATCACCTCCGGCCCTTCCGCCTCAGTGGCTTGCAGCTTCTCGATCGTGATCGAAATCCCCGTCGCGCCAGCCCAGTCGCTCAGCGGTAACTCCATAGTCACCAAGCCCTTAGCATCGGGTCGAAAATGGCCACAGGCCATTTCGCCATCTTCCTTCAATGCCCAAACACGATAAACCTGCCCCTCTGGCAACGCTGGCACCTTCTGCAAAGTCAAAAAAGCCTTCTTGTTTACTGGAGCCAGCACCAAGCTCCCACTACCCGCCGTTTTCCCCATAGCCTTCACCGGCAACAAGCGCGTATCAGTGCGACTCAGAATCGTCTGTTGCTCCCGAGATTGCTGGAGCACCAATTCGGTCTGTTGACGACTGCGACTCAATTCTTGGGCTAATAGCTGCTGCTGCTCCTGAACCATCGCCATCTGAGACTGGAGCCGATAGTTTTGCCAGCACAGGCCACCACAACCGATCGCCCCCAGCACAGCCAGACCAAATGTTGCCCACAGACCTCTACGCTGCTGGCGCAGCTGAGGCTTTGCTACGAATACGGCTTGCGCCTCCGTTACCGTTGCTTCTTGCAGAATGCGATCGCGCAAAAGTTTCCGTGGTTGCACATCTGGCAAAGCCAAAGGCAACAGCGTCCAGGTATTTTGTAGCTCCAGCAGCTCCTGTTGGGCCTCTGGATGATTCGCCAAATACTCTTCTACCATCGCCCCTTCGGCAGGCGAGAGATCGCCGAGAACATATCCGGCCAGTAATTCCGATCGAGCTGCGGGAGATAGAGGGTTCATGGTTGGGGCATCAAATCTTGAAGAAGCTGCTTGAGTTTAAGTAAACCTTGGCGGGAACGAGTCTTGACGGTTCCCAGTGGAAGCTGAAGCTGAGCGGCGATCGAAGACTGGCTATGACCACCGTAGTAGGCCATCATCAAGGTCTGGCGCTGCTCTGTCGGTAGTCGCTCCATAGCCGACTGCATTCTGATAGAGAGCTCTTCGAGCTGAGCCACCTCCCAAGTAGGCGTAGAATTATTCACTGGTAGCTGCTGTCCATATCGTTCCACTAAATTTTGTCGAGCACTATTCTGCCGAATTTTATTGAGGGCCCGTGATCGAGTAATAGTCAACAAAAAGACCAAAAGAGATCCCCGTTGGGCATCGTAACGCTCCACACCTTTCCAAAAAGCTAAAAACACCTCTTGGGTCAGATCTTCCGCATCACCATCACTACTAGACATTTTACGAGCCAGACGATAGACTGCTTGGCCATAGCGATCGTAGATCTGCCCGAGAGCTTGCCGCTGGCCCCCTTGTAACAGACCAACCAACTCCAAATCGTCCGGTTGATTATCCATAGAAATTAGACACTAACCGAACAAATTGAACCATTGGAGGCCAGTAACTAGATAGTACCCACCCATCACCACCAGGGCCCAGCCCCCCCAAGACACGATCGAGTCCGAGGCCTCCAGCAGCGAGCCGCGCAGCTTGAGTAACCCTGCGAACAAACTGCTAAAGAAGATAATTGCAGTGTAGCCTAGGGCATAACTCACCATGGTCATCACACTCCAAAAAGTCGAACCGGAGGCTGCCGCTGCGGCCAAAACTGCTACCAACACCGGACTAGCGCAGGGAGAACTAATCAAGGCAAAGGTTAAACCCACACCAAAAGGGCCGGCGATCGGGATATTAATGGGCTTGGTGGGTAGCGGCAGCTTAAATAAGCCAGCAAAGCTAGCACCCATCAGAATAATCAGCAGTCCCACAGCCACATAGAAGTAGCCCTTGTAATCTACAATCAACGCCGATTGGAGACCAGAAAATAGTCCCATTACGCTCAGCACCGTCACTACTCCCAACACAAAGCCACTGGCCTTACCCAGAGCATCCCAACGAGAAGTAATATTACGAGTACCAATGTAACTGAGATTGATCGGTAGCATCGCTAAGATGCAGGGAGAAATACTGGCCAGTAATCCACCAGCAAAAGCTACGGGTATCAGGAGCAGTGGCTGCTGCAGATTGGCAGGAGACAATAGCTTGGTGTAACCATTTTCCATAATGGAAACTAGCCGATCGATCGGCTGAGTCAAATGTTCTAAGCCATATTTCACAAACACCAAGAGCAGACCAGTGGCCAATGCCAAGCCGAGGAAAGTACTGGCCCGCTTGGAGAGTCCTGGTATCTGAAAATTGTCGCGGAGATTCTTAAAGCGCATAAAGCCTGCAAATTGCTGAGTGATAATGGATGCGGTGGCAGCGCAGAGAATCCCCCGCAATCCCCCTAGCAAAAAGGGGAGAAAGGAATTCTCTGGATCTCCCTAGTGCGTCATGGAGCCATAGGAATCGATCGCTGCTGCGTAATCGCTAGCATTAGCATTGTTCACAAATTTCTTCAGAATTTTGCCATTGGCCGGATCAATAATAGCTACGGTGGAAGTCGCAGACTTATTGGCATTGAAGAAACCAGTGAGGCCCAGCTTCTTGGCCATGGCAGCCGAGGCCATGGTGGTTTTGCGGTCAGTCACATCGAAGACCACAAAAGTGGCTTTCCCTTCGTAGCGAGTTTTTAGATCACTGAGCGTTGGAGCAATATTCTTACAGCCACCACACCAGCTAGCATAGATATCCACTACTACCGGCTTACCCTGAAGTTCGGGAGCCAGTGCGCCCTTAGACATTTTGGCAGCACTCACTGCTGGCGTATTGTAGACTTGGCCGATCGTAGCAAAGCCTAGGCCCAAAATCAGGCTGGCAGAAGCTAAGGCAATGTTGAAGTTTTTCATAGGTCAAAAAGAAACGAAGCTCGTAATGTTCTCTAGATGAGATACAAGCCTCGTTTCCGATCGGATTTAATCAATCCACCACGATTTAATTTTTAAGGATGTTACGCACGGGTCATCAGCGCATTCTTTTGGATAGAGAGTCTGATCTGGTCGTTGCGCTTCTTTTGTTCTAGTTGGTAGCGCTGGGAAACAACTGGCCAGACTTCACTCCAACGGCTCATCACCATCATGGCCATTTTGTCGATTTGGGCAGGAGAAGAGAAGGACTTGCGTCCTAGATTGTTATTAGTCATTGATCTTTTGCCTCTTTGACTGAATAGATACACTTGGTCTTCGGATGGGGGTTGCCGCTTGCTTGATTAAGCATAATGTAGCAACCCTCAAGGATTGTAATATACCATACCACAAAAGTTACAGATTTTTGCTGGGTTTATTACTTTTTCTAGGCTTTTTGAAAATTACTCTCAATATTGCCCAGCAGCTTTTGGCACTTTGGCAACTCTTAGACAGGAGCCTAGCAGAGAGTATATCAATCGCCTGTGCACAGCCTACAACAGTTTTAGTCCTTATGAGTTAAGCGATTATTAAGGAGTCAGTAAAACTATTCTAGGAACGAGATTGGCGATCGCGCAAAATGCATTGTGATTCTCCCCTTAAAAATTATTGTTTTTATTCTCAATAATTCGGCAGTTGCCATTTTTGCTACTTATTGCTGTTAGTGACCAGGGCATGCTATGATTACTGATCGCGTCTTAATTTAGAGAAAACCATGCCCAAACTCAAAACTCGCCGTGCCGCTGCTAAGCGGTTTCGGGCCAGTGGCACCGGCAAAATTTTGCGGCGCAAGGCTTTCAAAAGCCACTTGCTAGCCCACAAAAGCCCCAAACGCCGCCGTAACTTGTCCAAGACTTCCCTAGTGGCAGAAGTGGACACCGATCGGGTACGGGGCATGATGCCCTACTTGTAAGTCATTCGACTCACATTCAAGGACATCCCTCGTTAGCCTGGTAGCTTGAGGAGCTGGTGGAAAACTTCAAAAAATCCCCCATTGCGCCGTAGAGCCATCGAACAACCAAATCACCATCGCTTAACAATTTAGAAAAATGACCAGAGTCAAGCGCGGTAATGTTGCCCGCAAACATCGCAACAAAATTCTCAAACTAGCCAAGGGCTTCCGAGGTTCCCACTCCAAGCTGTTCCGCGTTGCCAACCAACAGGTAATGAAGGCTCTGCGCAATGCTTACCGCGATCGCAAGAAAAAGAAACGGGATTTCCGGCGGCTGTGGATCGCTCGGATCAATGCCTCCGCCCGGATCCATGGCACCACATACAGCAAGCTGATCGGTGGACTCAAGAAAGCCGATATTCAGCTCAACCGCAAAATGCTGGCTCAACTAGCAATTCAGGATGATGCAGGTTTTGCCCAGGTGGTTCAGTTAGCAATGGCTGCTAAGTAAGTAGTAAATAGGATTATGTATAAAAGCCAGCTTCGGATTGTGATCACTCTGGGGTTGGCTTTTGTTATGAGCAGCCTACCATTACATGCCGTAAATGCCGAAACCCTGAAGGGCATCAAACAAAGGGGCAAATTGATTGTGGCCGTTAAAAACAACACCCGACCCATGGGCTTCCGGGATAGCAATGGCGAGATCCAGGGCTTAGAAATAGACATTGCCCGTCGCCTCAGCCTCGAAATTTTTGGGGTGGAAGGGAAGGTAGAACTGCGACCCGTCAATAACCAAGATCGCTTGCGCGTTCTGCTCGATCGGCAAGTAGATTTGACGATCGCCCGCCTCACGGTGAACCGCTCCCGATCGCGGGTAGTGGATTTTTCTCGGCCTTACTATCAAGACGGCACCGCTATTTTGACCAGTCGCACTGGACCTACTAGCAGTGCAGACTTAGCCGGCAAGTCCGTGGCAGTCCTCCAAGGCTCCAGCAGCGCGGCGGCAGCTGCTTCCCTATTACCCAAAAGCAAGCTCGTGGGTGCGAGCAGTTACCAAGCAGCCAAGGCGCTGTTGGATAGCAAGCAAGTGGTAGCTTTCATTGCCGATCGCAGTCTTTTGGTGGGCTGGAGCCAAGAATACCCCCAACAGTATCGCCTCCTCCCCTCCAACCTGGCTTTTAGCTCACTCGGGGTGGCCCTGCCGCGTGGCCGTCAATACAATGAACTATGGTCATTTGTGGATAGTGCGATCGGGCGTTGGCAGCAGGAGGGGTGGTTGAATCAGCGGATCGGCTATTGGGGCCTGTAAGTTGCTAGAGTATTTTCGTTGGCTTTAAAAAAATAATTTAAAAGAATCATGGACTTCTCTTCTTTGGGCAGTAGTCTGCCGCTGGTCTATCTGATCGCCTTTGTGGCACTGCTCGGTGTCAGTGCAGTGATTGTGCTGAGACAAGTGCTAAAAAATCGGTCGATCGAAAGTAGCCTCGGCAAGCTAGAAAAGCGGGTCAAGGAAACCGACTGTACCTCGCCGGAATATTATGCGCTCGCCAGTATCTACCTAGATAAGAAGCTCTTCGTCCAAGCTGTGTCCCTCCTGCAAAAAGCCCTCAAAGATAAGTCCATTCCAGCCAATGGCTTTGCACCAGTCCACAATGCCCTGGGCTATGCCTACGAATGTCAGGAGCAACTGGATCTGGCCATCCGAAATTACAAAGAAGCCATTTCTCAAGATCCTAGCTATGTGACAGCCATGAACAATCTAGGCCACGCCTACGAACAGAAAAAGCTCGCGGCCCAAGCCCTAGAGATATACGAGCAGATTTTAGAACTAGAACCGAAGAACGAGACTGCCAGTCGCCAAGTGGTTTCCCTCCGCCGTCGGTTAGTTAGCAAAGACTAGGCTGTTGAAAAATCATCGATCGACAATGGATTCGCGCTCGTTTCCAACTTGCTGATGCTAGAAGATTGCTGGCGGCTCCAGATTCTCCGAAATAGTTGTTGCCCAATGAGCAATTGACGGCCGGGAACCTCTATCAGCTCGAAACGCCAGTTCCTGGAGCAAAAAAAAGAGGCCCGAGCCTCTTTTCAGATCATCCAGGGTTTCGAAAAAAAACTATAGCAGACCAGTATTAGTACCGCGTTTGCCGGTGGCCAGTTCCACCTTGATGATTTTGCCGCCCATCTTCATGATGCGCTGCTGCTCGCGAAACCAGTTATCGTAGGGAACTAATTTCGTGAAATAGGTATTTTGTAACTCACGCTGGGTGCGAATCCGAGTCTGGCTCGGCACACAGGCAGTAACTTTAAACATCCGCATAATTCAGATATCTCCGAAAAGTTAATTTTTTTAAATATTTCCAGATACTTCAAAATCCGAGAAGTTAAATGAAACACTAGCACATCAAAACCGATCTATTCAGATTAGCTTTCACAGAGCTAGTACTGCACCCAACTTCCCGGATTCTAAATCACACCAGATTCGGACTCAGCTAAAACTAGCTCAAGCCAGAACAAGTGTAGTCTAGGTAGACGCCCATTTCCTTACCGGCATCAGCGCCAACTAGGCTAGCAGTTACTTCTTTCATAGCTTGGATAGCTTGAACGGTAGCAGCTACGGGTACACCCAAAGAATTGTAAGTTTCCTTCAGGCCATTCAATACGCGCTCATCCAAAATGGAAGGGTCGCCAGCTAACATCGCGTAGGTGGCATAGCGCAGGTAGTAATCCAAGTCACGGATGCAAGCAGCATAGCGACGAGTGGTGTACATGTTTCCACCAGGACGAGTGATATCCGAGTACAGCAAAGACTTAGCTACGGCTTCTTTCACGATCGTCGCAGCGTTGGCACTAATGGTACCAGCAGCGCGAACACGCAGTTCGCCAGTACCGAAGTAAGCCTTCAGCTTGTCTAGAGCAGCGGAATCAAGGTACTTACCTTGAACATCCGAGGAGTTGATTACAGAAGTAATTGCGTCTTGCATTTTTTTAAATTCCTTAACTGTTTTACTTAGAGTAGAAAGGTGTTATTAAAAAACCAGTCCGATGACTAGCTCATTGCACCGATCAAGTAGTCGAAGTAACCACCAGCTTCAGCGGCATCTTCGGCGGACATCATTGCAACAGCAGAGTCCTTCATAGCCCGTACACCAGAGGCAACTGCATCCACAGGAGTACCCAAGGACTTATACATTTCGCGTACGCCAACTACACCGATTTCTTCGATCGGAGTAACATCACCAGCTACTACTCCATAGGTGATCAGACGGAGGTAGTAGTCCAAGTCACGCAGGCAAGTTGCAGTCATTTCTTCGCCGTAGGCATTGCCACCGGGAGAAACCACGTCGGGGCGTTGTTGGAACAGCTTGTTACCAGCATCCTTGACCAGACGGTCGCGGGAATCAGTCAGAGTCTGCGCGATGCGCAGGCGGCGTTCGCCAGAAGTCACGAAGGACTTGATTCGATCAAGTTCTCCGGGGCTGAGGTAACGGGCTTCAGCGTCTGCATTGACGATCGCTTTGGTTACGATACTCATTGTTGTGTATTACTCCAAAAATAGTTTTTAACCAGAATACTTATAAAGAATAACTGGTTTTACCAATTAAATTAAGAGGTGCTGGCCCAAGAAGATAGAGCCTGATGGCCGAAAGCCGACAGAAGCCCAAAGTCTCGAAACGCAGTTACCTTCCGGAAATATTTTGCGTCATTTGAGAGTCATTCTGGGGAGACTCGTCACACTTCGTAACAAATCTCCTCGGTACTAATTTTGGTTTAGCTCCAAGCACTCTGCTATGCTAGGTTTCCTTGCAAGTTCCTCACGTCCTCGGCCTCAATGACATTAGATTGGATTAGCCCTGCCACCCGCGTTCTAAACTTACCGCAGTACGTCTTTGCGCGGTTAGATGAACTGAAGGCCAATGCCCGCCAGCAAGGCATTGACCTAATCGATCTGGGCATGGGTAATCCCGATGGCGCACCACATGCATCGGTCATTGCAGCGGCAAAAGCAGCATTGGACAACCCAGTAATTCATGGATATCCACCCTTCGAGGGCCTAGGTAGCTTCCGCCGCACCATCACCGAATGGTACATGCGTCGATACAATGTGGAACTCAATCCTGAAAACGAAGCCTTGCCGCTGATGGGTTCCAAAGAAGGCTTAGCCCACCTGGCCATGGCCTTCATCGATCCCGGTGATGTTGTGCTGGTGCCAAATCCAGCTTATCCGGTGCATTTCCGAGGTCCCCTGATCGCCGGGGCCGACATTCATGAAATGCTGCTAACTGCCGAAAACAACTGGGTGATCGAGCTGGACAAAATCCCGGAAGATGTGGCTAGGCGGGCCAAAATCTTGTTCTTCAACTATCCCAGTAACCCGACGGGAGCCACGGCCCCCCGAGAGTTTTATGAAGAAATCGTGGCCTTTGCCCGCAAGTACGAAATCATTCTTGTCCACGACCTCTGCTATGCAGAGTTGGCCTTTGATGGCTACCAGCCCACCAGCTTGCTGGAAATTCCGGGAGCCAAGGACATCAGCGTAGAGTTCCATACCATGTCCAAGACCTACAACATGGCTGGCTGGCGGATTGGCTTTGTGGTGGGGAATTCCAAAATCATCCAGGGTCTGCGGACGCTCAAGACCAACTTGGACTACGGCATTTTCTCCGCACTACAAGCAGCAGCGGAAACTGCCTTAAGACTGCCCGATGAATATGTTTCCGAAGTACAGAACCGCTACCGAGAACGGCGAGACTTCGTCATCGCGGGGCTAGGAGAACTGGGCTGGAATGTGCCAAAAACCAAGGCTACCATGTATCTTTGGGTACCTTGCCCGCCCGGTATTGGTTCTACAGAATTTGCGCTGAAGGTGATGAGCGAAACTGGAGTGGTGCTGACGCCTGGCAATGCTTTTGGGAGTGGCGGTGAAGGCTATGTGCGGATGAGCTTAATTGCGGACTGCGATCGCCTAGGGGAAGCAATTCAGCGCCTCAAAGCGGCAGGCATTACCTATGATGCCTTTGCCAAGAAAACTAACGAATGAGTGGGTGAAATCCCAGATTTCCCAAAGCTTTTCGATCAATTCAAGAGGGAATTATGAGTGACACTATTTTCAGCAAGATCATTCGGCGCGAAATCCCCGCCGACATTGTTTATGAAGATGACTTAATGCTGGCCTTCCGAGACATTCAGCCCCAAGCCCCCATCCATATCCTAGTAATTCCGAAGCAACCGATCGAGTCGATCGCCTCTGTCACCCCCGCCGATCAAGAAATCCTGGGTCACATGCTTGTTACAATTCAGCAAATTGCCGCCAAAGAAGGACTGAGCAAAGGTTACCGAGTGGTGACAAATGTTGGAATCGATGGCGGCCAGACCGTTTCTCATCTGCACTTTCATTTGCTGGGCCAGCGCCAAATGGCTTGGCCACCGGGATAGACTTAGATCGAACGGAAAATTGTTAATAAACTTGTGAGCGTAGAATTTAGTTTTGTTAAGAGTCTTTACAAATAGGGATTAATACTTTAAGATACGAAAAGACGGGAGCAATCCCCGACCGAACCTTAAAAATTCATCGCAATCATAAACAAAAATGACTACTACTTTACAAAGACGCGAGAGCGCCAGCGTATGGGATCGTTTTTGCGGATGGGTCACTTCCACTGAAAACCGCCTCTATGTAGGTTGGTTTGGTGTTCTAATGATCCCCACTTTGTTGGCCGCAACAATCTGTTTCGTAATCGCTTTCATCGCTGCTCCTCCCGTAGATATCGATGGTATCCGTGAGCCAGTTGCTGGTTCTCTGATGCTGGGTAACAACATCATTTCTGGTGCTGTAATTCCTTCCTCGAACGCTATTGGTCTTCACTTCTACCCTATCTGGGAAGCTGCTTCCTTAGATGAGTGGTTGTACAACGGCGGCCCTTACCAGTTGGTGGTATTCCACTTCCTGATTGGCATTTTCTGCTACATGGGTCGTGAGTGGGAACTTTCTTACCGTCTAGGTATGCGTCCTTGGATCTGTGTTGCTTACTCTGCTCCTGTAGCAGCTGCAACTGCAGTTTTCTTGATCTACCCAATCGGTCAAGGCTCCTTCTCTGATGGTATGCCTTTGGGTATCAGCGGTACTTTCAACTTCATGATCGTATTCCAAGCTGAGCACAACATCCTGATGCACCCCTTCCACATGTTGGGAGTTGCTGGTGTATTCGGTGGTTCCTTGTTCTCCGCTATGCACGGTTCCTTGGTAACTTCTTCTTTGATCCGCGAGACCACTGAAGTTGAATCATTGAACTATGGTTACAAGTTCGGTCAAGAAGAAGAAACTTACAACATCGTTGCAGCTCACGGCTACTTCGGTCGCTTGATCTTCCAATACGCTTCTTTCAACAACTCTCGTTCCTTGCACTTCCTTCTGGGTGCTTGGCCTGTAGTTGGAATCTGGTTCACTGCATTGGGCGTAAGCACCATGGCTTTCAACCTCAACGGTTTCAACTTCAACTCTTCCGTAATCGATACTCAAGGTCGCGTTATCAACACCTGGGCTGACATTATCAACCGTGCCAACCTCGGTATGGAAGTAATGCACGAGCGCAACGCTCACAACTTCCCCTTGGACTTGGCTGCTGGCGAAGCAACTCCTGTCGCTTTGACTGCTCCTTCCATCAACGGTTAATTTTTTAACCTGCGATTAGAAAAGGCCCCTCTCACGAGGGGCCTTTTTTGTTGGGAATTTAATTCTACTTAGCGGAAGAACACAAAGTCCTCGAAGATATCGAAGTCTTCTAGGAAATCCTCCAAGTCTTGTTCTCGCTGAGGACCACGCCGGAATTCGGCCACGGTGATTTTTTTATCGAAGAAAGCCTGCACAAAGTCACGCAAGACGGTGGTTATTGCTAGCTCATCTTCGGCTTGTTCTACCAGAGTATCGATCGGGTGTAATCCCATTTTTTGCATCTGTTGATAGTCACCGAGACCCATGCCTACGGTACTGCTTTTCATATTCCGTAGTTCGCTCTGGAGGGACTGCTTCTGTTCTTGGAGCAACTGATTTTCTCGCTCCAGTTGCTGGCAGCGCAGGGTGAGGTCGTCGGCATTACTGCGATCAATAGTGGCTCCTAGCTCATATTGTTTTTCGATCGCCAACAAGCGAGCCAGATCGCCCCGCTGGTAAGCCAGGTTCACCTCTTTCATCACCTCCGCATATTCGGTGCTCTGCTCCTCATCCAACACTTTGTCTGGATGAAAGACCGTGGCTAACCGCAAAAAAACCTGCCGCAGTTGGCGGGTTTCTTCTCGATCGCTCTGGCGCGCGTGGCCTGCTTCCGTTTCCTGCCGACCAAAACCCCGAAACTCTTCCTCGGCTTCATCCTCTTCGTCCGCACCAAAAGGATTGACGAATTCGCGCTCTTCTTCATCTAAGGCATCGGGGTTAAAAGTGATCGAGTTGTTGGCTTGCAACATCATGTAAACATCCTTCACCATCCGAGCTGTCTGCTTACCCATCTTGCGGGTAGTGAAAATCTTTTGGAAGATTTGGTGGATTTCGTCGTCTACCGCCCGCATTTTCATCATGATCGGACTGACATCCGCCATCATTTTTTGCTGGATGTCTTGGATGGTAGCAGTGAATTTGTCCATTTCTTTGCGCTTGCGCGAAATCAGCTTCAGTAGTTTGGCGTTAGCTTCTTCCAGGCCAATCAGGCGCTGGCGCAGGTCGGAAATACCAAGGGCCGCAGTTGGTTTTGGTTTTGGAATATTATTGGCAGAGGCTGACTGTTTAGGACGCTGCGGAGAGCGTTTCGGACTGCTTTTACTTTTGGGAATGGGCGGCATGGGTAAAGGATCAGCGACTTTGCAACCTAGGTTAACACTTTGGCAAAAATTGGGGGGATTTGCGGCGATCCTGTCTTTAACTCTTTACTTTTTCTAGGCGGAGCAATTGGTATGTATGAAGTAGCGATTATTGGGGCTGGAGTAGCTGGGTTAAACTGTGCTCGACAGCTGCAGGCCCAAATGGGCAACAGTGGAAAAATATTGGTGGTAGATAAGTCCCGTGGCTTGGGAGGCCGGTTAGCCACTAGGCGGCTGGCAAATACCCATGCGGATCATGGAGTCTGCTACATCAAAGCCCAGGGTGACAGGTTCCGGCAAGAAATCGGAGAGCTAGTGGATCGAGAAATTTTGCGCCTGTGGACGGACAAAATCCATCGATGGGATGGTCGAGGAGACATTCAAGCTCCCGCCAAAACTTCAGCTTGCTATGTTTCGGCCACTGGAGCAACAGCGATCGCCAAATATTGGGCCAGGGATCTAGAAGTCATCGGAGATCGCACCATCACTAACATTCAACCCATCGATCGAGGCTGGCGGATCGAAGCCCAGGATTGGTCAGCGGAGGCGCGGCAGGTGGTGCTAGCAGTGCCTCCCGCCCAAGCCGCCGAGATCGTGCGGAATGCAGTGGAGCCAGATTGCTTGACCCAACTACAATTGATCGAGTTTACACCTGTTATTACGGCCATGGCTACCTATCCGGCAGCGCTGCTGCCAGCTTCCGTTGAACTGGGCTGGCAAGGCATTCAGTGCCAGGATCATCCATCTTTGGGCTGGATTGGGCTGGATAGCTCCAAACAGCTATCGCCCCCCCAGCCGGTGCTGGTAGTACAGAGTAACGCTGAGTCGGCAATGCAGTATTTTGAGTCCCCGGACTTGATGGCAGTGGGCCAAGAACTGTTAGCAGCTGCCGCCGTCCTCGTACCCTGGTTTGCCCAACCAAAATTGCTCCAAGTCCACCGCTGGGCCTATGCTTTTACCAAAAATCCATTATCGTCCCCCTGGATCACAGCACAAACAGCGGCACCGCTCTATCTTTGTGGAGATTGGTGTGGTGGCAATCGAGTAGAAGCCGCTTATCTCTCTGGCTTGGCCGTTGCAGCCCAAATTTTGCGCTGACACTAGTTTATGGAATATCAACTCATAACACTGTGGTTGTTATTGGAATTATCAATTTTATTGGCAAATTTAAATGTCGATCGCGAAAGTCACACTGATTTATGGAATATCGATCGCCCTACTGCTAGGAGTTCCAGTAATCTCCCTGCCCACCTCGGCCGCCGCAGTTGCCAACGGCTCAAAATTGTTGGCAAAACAAAAAAACTCCCCGCAAGTTGGCACCATCCAGCAGAAAGTAGAAGGCGCGGGCTGCTACTTTGCTTCCCCCAGCAACGATGCAGACACCATCTTCTATAGCGGGGAAGGACTACCGATTATTAATATTGATGGCCAAGATGTTCGGCTGAAGCTAGTTAAACAGCGGACTGTTGGCAAAAGAACCGTAGAAACATACAGTAGCAGCAATATCACCGTGACCATAGATAGACTTCAGCTCAAAAAGTTAGAGGGTGGTAGTACCTATAAAGTAGTCATGACCGTCCAACGTGGCTCTAGTAAAACTGTGATGAAGCTAGTGGGCGGCTGTGGCTGCTAAGCAGCCACCCGAAACACCCAGTCTGCTCAGATTGTTAGCGACCGCCCACGGTAATTTCGTCTACCTTGATATGGGGTTGACCAACGGTGACGTAGACACTGCCGCTCACGGAGCCACAAAAACCAGCCGCCAGACCAATATCTTCCGAGCACATAGAAATCTTGGTCATGATCTCCTTCGCTTCGCCAATCAGCGTTGCGCCCTTCAGGGGCTTCGTCAACTTGCCCTGCTCGATCAGATAGGCTTCATCCACAGAGAAATTGAACTCCCCGGTGGCACCGACACTGCCACCGCCCATCTTTTTGCAATAAATGCCCTTTTCGATCGAATCGAAAATCTCCTCCAGCTTGTGCTCACCCGGCGCAATATAAGTATTCCGCATCCGGCTGGCCGCCCCATAGGTAAAGCCCTGACGACGACCGCTACCAGTCCGCGGATGACCCGTGCGCATGGAGCCAGCCCGATCGGCAATGAAATTCTTCAGAATTCCCTTCTCTATTAGTAGAGTCCGTTGGGCAGGCATCCCCTCGTCGTCCATCTCGATCGAACCAAAGGCATTAGTTGAAAGACCCTCATCCCAAGCCGTCAGGCTTTCATGGGCAATCTTTTCACCCTTCTTGTTCATAAAAGGCGTAGTCTGCCGCTCGATCTGGGTAGTTTCCAACAGATGGCCGCAGGCTTCATGGAAGATCACACCGCCAAACTGGTTAGCCATGACGATCGGGTAACTACCAGACTCCACATAATCCGCATAGAGCATCTTGCCCGCCGACTCCGATACGTCCGCAGCAGTAGCTTCATAGTCCCAGTTCACCAAAAATTCCGGGTCGCTGGTGTCGCCCACCCGCTGACCGATGCTTGATCGATTAGTACCATCGGCACAGAGCAGGTTATAGCCCACGGATTGGGTCAAGCGAATATCCCGAGCAAAAGTGCCATCGCTGGCCGCCACCAAAACTTCTTGCCAATCCCGGAAATAGACTGCCCGCCGAGATTGAACATGGCTGGCAGCTTTTTGCAGTTGGCGGTTGGCCGCGAGCAAGACACCACTAACTTCCTGCATGGAGCTACAGGCTCCGATCCACTGTTCCTTCTGGCCCCGCGCCCCATAGTCTCGCAGCCATTCCAGGTTAATTTCTGGCACATAGGCTTGGGGCTTGGGTAGCTGCAAACCCATAATTCCCAGCGCTTTTTCCAATGCCAGCTTTAAGCCTTTAAATGACAGATCGTTGGTGCTAACGTAGCAATCGGCCTTGCCCAAAAACACCCGCACCCCAGCACCAGTCGAGATCTTAGGGCTGATGCTAGTAATGTTGTCGTCTTCGGCCATGCAGCTCAGATAGTTAACCTTTTCTAGGAAAAACTCCACCAGATCAGCCCCGGCGGCTCTGCCCAGTCCTAACAAAGTAGCCAAGGGCGATCGCCAGCTCTCATCGAAGTGCTGGACAGATTGTTGATACTTTTGTTCGGAAATTTCTTGGGTACGAAACAGAGTCTTGGGATCGATCGCAATAGTCATGAAGATTTACCTGTGGGGGAAAACGAGAGCTAATGGTCTTTTGTGGCGTTTCGTTAAGTTTAGCAAATTGGCAGCAGTACCGTGCTGGATCGCCGAAAGAGTTGCAACTGTGTCAAATATTCCTTAAATATTACAAATTATTAATTTTTTTCAAGATTATTCAACTAGAATGTTCAGGGCGATCGGCTCAGTATCCCGCCAGCCAAGCAAAACAAGACTTTGAATTATTGTTAACAGATTGCAGACTGCGCCAATTTACCGGCCTATAATTCACCAACAGCAGTGTGTTTCATAGGCAGTCGTTGTCTAGAAAACTTCAGCCCGTCTTAATTCCTTAAATTCATTTAGGAAATCTAAGCAAGGCTTTTGGCTCCGTTTGCCACAGTTTAAGATCCTGTAGAAACGGGCAATCCCAGCAATGGGCAAAAAAAACTCATAAGTTCCCTGTCTAGAGAGGAGACTCCCAATGACAATTAGTCCTCCGGAGCGGGAGGCAAAGGTCAAGGTAGTCGTCGATACCGATCCCACACCAACTTCTTTCGAGAAGTGGTCGAAGCCCGGACATTTCGATCGCACCTTGGCTAAAGGGCCCAAAACCACAACTTGGATTTGGAACCTTCATGCCAACGCCCACGATTTTGACAGTCACACTAGTGACCTAGAAGACGTTTCACGGAAAATTTTTAGCGCGCACTTTGGTCACCTTGCGGTCATCTTTGTGTGGTTGAGCGGCATGTATTTTCACGGTGCCCGCTTCTCCAACTACGAAGCTTGGTTGACGAACCCCACGGGCATTAAGCCCAGCGCTCAGGTAGTTTGGTCGGTAGTCGGCCAAGATATTCTGAACGCCGACGTCGGTGGCGGTTTTCGCGGTATTCAAATCACCTCTGGCTTATTCCAACTCTGGAGAGCCTCTGGTTACACAAATTCTACTCAGCTCTATGCCACTGCCATTGGCGGCTTAGTCATGGCTGGCTTGATGTTGTTCGCTGGTTGGTTCCACTACCACAAGCGCGCACCCAAGCTGGAATGGTTCCAGAACGTTGAGTCGATGATGAACCACCACTTGGCCGGTTTGCTGGGTCTGGGCTGCCTTTCTTGGGCCGGTCACCAGATTCACGTATCGCTGCCAGTTAACAAGCTGTTGGATTCTGGCGTAGCGCCGAAAGATATTCCGCTACCCCACGAATTTTTGGATCCTGCCAAAATGGCCGAGCTATATCCTAGCTTCGCCAAGGGCCTCACTCCTTTCTTCACTTTGAACTGGTCTGAATACGCCGATTTCCTCACCTTCAAGGGCGGACTAAACCCCACCACTGGCGGTCTGTGGTTGTCGGATACAGCTCACCATCACCTAGCTCTGGCTGTTCTTTTCATTATTGCTGGCCACATGTACCGCACCAACTGGGGTATCGGTCACAGCATGAAAGAAATTCTGGAAAGACACAAAGGGCCTTTCACTGGTGAAGGTCATAAGGGTCTCTACGAGATCCTGACTACTTCCTGGCATGCTCAGCTAGCGATTAACCTCGCCATGCTTGGCTCCGTCAGCATCATCGTGGCTCAGCATATGTATGCCATGCCTCCCTACCCCTATCTGGCAACAGATTACGGTACCCAGCTTTCCCTCTTCACTCACCACATGTGGATTGGCGGCTTCTGTATCGTTGGTGGTGCGGCCCACGGCGCAATTTTCATGGTGCGGGATTACGATCCGGCGATGAATCAGAACAACGTACTCGATCGGATGCTTCGGCACCGGGATGCGATCATTTCCCACCTCAACTGGGTTTCGATGTTCCTAGGCTTCCACAGCTTCGGTCTGTACATCCATAACGACACCATGCAGGCTCTCGGTCGTCCCCAAGACATGTTCTCGGATAAGGCGATTCAACTTCAGCCGGTGTTTGCTCAGTGGATTCAAGGTTTGCATACAGCGGCTGCCGGTAATACCGCACCTAATGCTCTGCAAACTGCCAGTCTCGCTTTTGGTGGCGAAACCTTAGCCGTTGGTGGCAAGGTTGCGATGATGCCCATTGCCCTTGGTACTGCGGATTTCATGGTTCACCACATCCACGCTTTCACAATTCACGTCACCGTACTGATTCTGTTGAAAGGCGTGCTCTTTGCTCGTAGCTCTCGGTTAGTTCCCGATAAAGCTAATTTGGGCTTCCGTTTCCCTTGCGACGGTCCAGGCCGGGGCGGCACCTGCCAGGTTTCTGGTTGGGATCACGTTTTCCTAGGTCTGTTCTGGATGTACAACTCCATCTCGGTAGTTATTTTCCACTTTAGTTGGAAGATGCAGTCCGATGTATGGGGCACCGTAGCTCCCGATGGCACGGTTTCGCACGTTACCGGCGGCAACTTTGCAGCTAGTGCGACCACCATCAATGGTTGGCTTCGGGATTTCCTCTGGGCACAAGCTTCTCAGGTAATCAACTCCTATGGCACGGCTCTGTCGGCCTATGGCTTGATCTTCTTGGGCGCTCACTTCATCTGGGCCTTCAGCCTGATGTTCCTGTTCAGCGGTCGCGGCTACTGGCAAGAATTGATCGAATCAATTGTCTGGGCGCACAATAAATTGCGCGTTGCTCCAGCAATCCAACCTCGCGCTTTGAGTATTATTCAAGGTCGCGCTGTTGGGGTGGCACATTACCTCCTTGGCGGTATTGCCACTACTTGGGCATTCTTCCTCGCTAGGTCGCTCTCGATTTAGCCCGCAGCTACCAGTGGCTCACAGCCTCTGGCCGATGCCACTGTCTAGCCCCGCAATTTTTGCTCAATCGATTCATCACAGTGATAAAAAACTATGGCAACTAAATTTCCCAAATTTAGCCAAGACCTAGCACAGGATCCAACTACCCGGCGGATCTGGTACGGGATTGCCACTGCTCACGATTTTGAGAGCCACGATGGGATGACCGAGGAAAATCTTTATCAAAAGATTTTCGCTACTCACTTCGGTCACCTCGGCATCATCTTCCTCTGGGCTTCTGGTAACCTGTTCCACGTTGCTTGGCAAGGCAATTTCGAACAGTGGATTAAAGATCCTTTGAATGTTCGCCCGATCGCCCATGCGATTTGGGATCCCCACTTCGGTCAACCAGCGGTGGATGCGTTCACTCAAGGTGGCGCTTCTAACCCCGTGAACATTGCTTACTCTGGTGTTTACCAGTGGTGGTACACGATCGGCATGCGCAGCAACGCCGATCTGTACATGGGTGCAGTGTTCCTGATCGTTCTGGCTTCTCTGTTCCTATTTGCAGGCTGGTTACACCTGCAACCCAAGTTCCGCCCGGCCCTTTCTTGGTTCAAGAATGCCGAGTCTCGTTTGAACCACCACTTAGCTGGTTTGTTCGGCGTTAGCTCTTTGGCTTGGACAGGTCACTTGGTACACGTCGCAATTCCGGAATCTCGCGGTCAGCATGTTGGTTGGGATAATTTCCTGAGCACCCTGCCCCACCCTGCCGGTTTGGCACCTTTCTTTAGTGGTAACTGGGGCGTGTACGCCGAGAATCCAGATACTGCTCAGCAAATGTTTGGGACTTCCCAAGGCGCTGGTACTGCCATCTTGACTTTCTTGGGTGGTTTCCATCCCCAGACTCAGTCTTTGTGGCTAACTGATATGGCCCACCACCACCTAGCGATCGCGGTAATCTTTATCGTCGCTGGGCATATGTACCGTACCAACTTTGGAATCGGTCACAGCATCAAGGAAATCTTGAATGCTCACAAACCCCCCGCTGGCAAGCTGGGCGAAGGTCACAAGGGTCTATATGACACTGTGAACAACTCCCTGCACTTCCAACTGGGCTTGGCCTTGGCTTCCCTGGGCGTAGTTACCTCTTTGGTAGCTCAGCACATGTATTCCATGCCTCCCTATGCTTTCTTAGCTCAGGATTTCACCACCCAAGCTGCGCTCTACACTCACCACCAGTACATCGCTGGTTTCTTGATGGTAGGTGCCTTCGCTCACGGTGCGATCTTCTGGGTACGGGATTACGACCCCGAACAAAACCGTAACAACGTACTAGCACGGATGCTAGAGCACAAGGAAGCGATCATCTCTCACTTGAGCTGGGTCTCGCTATTCCTGGGCTTCCACACTCTGGGTCTATACGTTCACAACGACGTAGTTGTGGCCTTCGGTACTCCCGAAAAGCAAATCTTGATCGAGCCAGTATTCGCTCAGTTCGTTCAAGGCGCTCAAGGTAAAGTCCTTTATGGCTTCGATGCGTTGCTCTCCAATGCCAATAGCTTGGCTTCCACCAGCAGCGCAGTTTATCTGCCTGGTTGGTTGGATGCAATTAACTCTGGCACCAATTCCCTGTTCCTCACCATTGGGCCTGGCGACTTCTTGGTTCACCATGCGATCGCCCTGGGCTTGCACACTACCACTCTGATCTTGGTCAAGGGTGCGTTGGATGCTCGTGGTTCGAAGCTGATGCCCGATAAAAAGGACTTCGGTTATGCTTTCCCTTGCGACGGCCCCGGCCGTGGCGGTACCTGCGATATCTCCGGTTGGGATTCGTTCTACCTATCGATGTTCTGGATGTTGAATACGATCGGTTGGGTAACGTTCTACTGGCACTGGAAGCATCTGGGCATCTGGCAAGGTAACGTGGCCCAGTTCAATGAGTCTTCGACTTATCTAATGGGCTGGCTCCGCGACTACCTATGGCTGAATTCTTCCCAGCTGATCAATGGCTACAACCCCATGGGCATGAACAACTTGTCTGTCTGGGCTTGGATGTTCTTGTTCGGTCACCTGGTTTGGGCCACTGGCTTCATGTTCCTGATTAGCTGGCGCGGTTACTGGCAAGAGCTGATCGAGACGGTGGTTTGGGCACACGAGCGGACTCCTTTGGCGAACTTGGTTCGTTGGAAGGACAAGCCCGTTGCTCTGTCGATCGTCCAAGCACGGGTGGTTGGTTTGGCTCACTTCACTGTGGGTTACATCCTTACCTATGCGGCGTTCCTCATCGCCTCGACGGCTGGTAAGTTTGGGTAATTCCTAGCTACCACTCGTTCACAAAAAACCCTACCGATCGGTAGGGTTTTTTGTTGGCCAAACTAGCCATAATTTCAAGCGACTCGTCAAACGGGCTAAAAAATCCTACTCATGCTCAACAAAAAACCCGGCATCACTTCACCACAGTCAACCGCAGCCGGCGACTCTAATATCTCCACCTGCCGCCCAGGTCGATAGATCTCCACCCGCCGATTTTTAGGATCGACCAGCAGCCCCAGGCGTACTCCCAATCGTTGGTACTCCTGCATCTTTTCCTGTAACGTCTTCAGCGCATCCGTAGCCGACCGCAGCTCGATCACAAAGTCAGGAACGATCGGAATAAACCCCACAATCTCCATCCCCTCCAGCCGCGACCGCTCGATCCAAGAAACATCGGGCGACAGCTTCCCACCACCACACGCCACAAAGTCGTAGCCTCCGGAGGAATCAAAAGCTCGACCTAAATCTGTTTGCCGATTCCAGTACCAAACTTGTCCGGCCAAGTCCAGATTCTTTTCACTACTTTCACCACCAGCAGGAGCCATAATAATCAATTTCCGATCGGCAGTTAATTCCAGGCGTAAATCAGGATTATCGATACAGAGGCGATCGAATTGCTCCGGTGTAACATGCAACAACGCACTACCCACATTCAAGGGCAGCGTGGCAACGGCTGGAGCAGAAGTATTAGCGACTGTCATAGACCTCCAAAATCGGTGGAAGCGAGGCAGCACTTGCCCCATCATTAATCATGCTAACTCGTTTGGGTTGCTATCACCGAGTCGCCATCGCCGTAATGAGCGATCGAGGCACCTCCCAAAAATACCGCGCAATAAAAAAGTCTTCCGCGATCGCCCCCAGAAAACTCTGCACCTCTGGCACCTGAGCCAAATTCAATCCCGGCTCCGGCGCTCCCGCCACCGCAAACTCATCCCTGGCAGGAAACATCGACACCTCAAAGCCGATCGCCTCCAAACAATCCAGACCATCTCGCGTCGCCCCCACACTCACCTCCAACCGCCCCTGCAAATCTCCCCGACCCATGGCCTGCCCCGTCCGCGCCAAAAACTTCCCTAGCCCAATCAACCGCTGCAACACGGCGATCGGGCTTTGCTTCAGGGGTGGCCGATAGCAGAGCGCCAACTTCTGACCAGTAGATCGGGCCAACTCATACTTCGCCAACAACTCATCCCAGCTCCGGGGCCCAGAACGCACCCACAGCACCTCCTCCAGCAAGGGCAGCTCCTCGATCGCCACCCCCCGCCGAAAATCCAGAATCTCCGGCAGCACCGCCTCCACCAAATCTGCCACCGGCCTAAACTCCAAAATCCGCGCCTCAAAACGCTTTTGATAACTATTGTAATCCAGCTCCACCAGGAGATCGCAAGCTACCAGCGGCACCTCCTCCACATAGTGACCCCACCACACCGCCGCAAACCCCTGAGCCGTCGAATCATCTTTAATGATCAAATCCGTCTTGATATAGCGAATCTTGATCCCCTTCAGATCCTTGATATTGGCATTCCGGGCATTCTCCAGCCGACAATTGCGAATCAACAGCTTCGGAGCCGGATTACCCATCCCACAGGGTTCCAGCAACCGACATTCCTCAAATAACTCCGCCCCCAACTCTGCCACCGTTACCACTAGATCCACCACCGCTACGGGTGGCGGCAATACTCCCACTGTTTGATATAACTGTCGATCGATCCCCTCCCGAAACATCCCCAAATTCTCTGCCCAGAGACCTAAACCCGCTGCAAAGGGATGACCACCAAAGCTTTTCAATAAATGACGCTGAGAATGCACCAATTGATATAAATCAATGCCCTGAGTAGACCGGGCCGAACCACGGGCGATCGTCCGCCCCGTCTCTTCATCCTCCGCTAACCCCAACAAAATTGTTGGTCGCCCATAACTCTGCGCGATCTGTCCGGCCACCAAACCCAATACTCCCGGAGCCCAATCTCGATCGGCCAACACGATCGTGCCAGTAGTCGAAAGGTCCAGCTCCGCTACTCGCTGGCGCACCTGTTCTTCCACATCCTTCTGCACCTCCTTGCGCCGAATATTCGCCTGCTCTGTGTGCTCGGCCAACTCCTGGCAGCGCAACTCATCCTGACTGGTCAAAAGATCCACCCCAAAGCTCGCATCGCCATAGATCCGACTGATCGCATTGATCCGTGGCGCAATTCCAAAGGAAATATCCATCGGCCGATCGCCAGTCCGCCGACAGAGTTCTAATAGCTTGGCCACTCCTGGTCGATGGCCCGGTAGCTGGGGATTTTTGGTACTTTGCTGCTGCAAGCGGGCAATGCCAATCTGGGCGAGGTAGCGACATTCGCCACTGAGCTGCACTAAGTCGGCCACTAGACCGATCGCCACCAAATCCAGTAAATATTCTAAAGGCTGCTCTGGCACCTCTGGCAGCGCATCGTACAAAGCTTCGACTAGCTTATAGGCCACAGCTACGCCGGAGAGATGATAGAAAGGGTGATCGGGGGCGAGGTAGCGGGGATTGATGATCGCGGCCACCGGCGGGCGATCGGGCGGCAGGGTATGGTGATCGGTGACAATTACCTGCATCCCCAGCTCCAGGGCGTACTGGGCTTCCAACAGATTGGTGCTGCCCGTATCGCAGGTGATAATTAATTGCACTCCTTGCTGCTGTAAGCGCTCCAGTCCAGAGCGATTTAGACCATGGGATTCTTTGAGTCGATCGGGGATATAGTAACTAACTTGGTCAAAAAATTGGCGTAGCCCATCCCAGAGCACACTGGTGGCTGTAATTCCATCCGCATCAAAGTCTCCCCAAATGGCGATCGACCAGTTTGACTGGCGGGCCTGGCGGAGGAGGGCGATCGCCAGCTCTAGCTCTGGCCCAAAGGCTGCTGCTGCTGTCGGTTGATAGGCCTGAGCCTGTAAATATTGCGGAATTTCCTCGGCGCTGCAGAGTTGCCGCTGCCAGAGCAGTGCTGCCAAGTATTTACCGGAAATCTGTGGATAGAGCTGATGAATCTGCTCTAGAAACTCCGCTGGCACTGGTGTGGTGGCGGGCAATTGAAAGGTCATGGCATTCCCCGATCGCTCCAAAAATTCCAGGTCTTAACAAACTCCAATGGGTGGGCGCCAACGTGGCACCCTTACCTAGGATTAGTACATTTTAATTGTTATGAACTGCAATGTCTACTCTGGCGTGCAAGAACGGACTGCTTCCTGGAGAGAAATAGTCGATCGGTTTTCGGGATTATTGTAGAAGCCCACATCGTAGAGCTGCTCTTTCAGGCAACGGCTGACGCCATCGGCCTGCTGATTGGTTTTGGCTTGCTGGCAGAGCAACCGGCCATCCTGAGCCTTGATGCCAATCTCTTGGACATTTTTCAGACAACGGGCCTGGGCGATCGCGGGGTTGGCATTGGCGGCATCTTCACACAGCTCTATTACCTCATTGATATTTCGACCGGTGCGGTAGTTGGGATTGTTGTAGAAACCATTGCGGTACAGACCGTTGTTCACGCATTTGTAGACTGCTGTGGACTGTTGCTGGTTGGTCACCGATTGGCAGAGGGTCAGGGCGCTCGATCGATCGATGCCGGTGGCGAAGGAGGCGTTGTTATACTGGCCGCTTTGGTATTGCAAATTGTTGACGCACTGGCGAGCGGCAGCAGATTGGGCCTGGGCCGGACTACTGAGGGCCGCTAGCAAGAGGGCGGAGACCAGGGGAAAATGGAGTTTCATATAAAAAAAGCGCTGGGGTAAAAGAAAACCGGTATTGCACCCCCACAGATCGTTGCCATGTCCTGAAGACAATGCTAAGCAAATCAAACCTGCAAAAATTATAATTCTTTTTTTCAAAAACATCCTGTTTTCAGCATAAAGACGGGGAAGACTGACAATGCACGCTTCACAATTTATTAATATTTTATGATGAACTCTTCCTCAGCACCCTTGGCTAGCATTGTGGCATTTCTGCGGTTGATCTTGGTGGCCTGCTGGTCGATCGCTCAGCTAGCGGCCTGGGGCATTACATCGATCACTGGGTATCTGTTGGCGATCGGCGAAGCTTGTCGGGCGATAGAAGTTCAGAAATCGGATATGTCGATCGTCTATAACGCCCTGAACTATCCCGACGAAGTGGCCCCGATCACCTAGAAAATTCGTTGACATTAGCCCTATCCCGGTGAAGCCTTCATTGATTTTGGAGGTATCACCGGTTTCAGTAATCTATTTTCACCCCAATTGACGAGGTATTACAGACGAATAACTGTCACTTGATGTCCTGCTGCCGTACTGGTTAAATCTGTAGTTATGCGGTCTTCCAAGGCTGGGGCATTCTGTCGGCAATCGAAGATTACCAGCCAGCCGTTACTCTGTTTCAGACGATTCAAGTAGCCTGCTAACTGCTCTAAACCCTTGGTGAGCGGGTCAGCCTTGTCTGTGCGCCAAACTTTGAGTTCGATACCTAATATTACAGAACCATAACGCAGACAGAGATCAATGCGATCGCGGCCAATGGCATATTCTCGCTCTAAGGTGCCACCGCCGTTAATTACCCGATGCAGAAAAGCCATCAACACTAGGTGCGGAGCAACCTCTGGATAGGAAGCACTCTTCAGTAAGGCTTCGCCATGTTGTAGCCAAAAATCCATAAAGGTGTGCAGGAGCCGATCGACATCCAGCTCTCCATCAACAGTTAACCAAGTGGGCTGAATCGTCGGCAGTCCAGCCATCGGAGTCACTGTAAGCACCCGAGGCAACACTTCCCGATAAATGGGGTTGGCGATCACTAGTCCCCCTTGGGGATCCATCCG
Source organism: Synechococcales cyanobacterium OTE_70_metabat_200 (assembly GCA_031375385.1). Lineage (GTDB taxonomy): Bacteria > Cyanobacteriota > Cyanobacteriia > Cyanobacteriales > Chamaesiphonaceae > JAAFHZ01. Next base: position 69,821 of record JANMHS010000067.1, read on the forward strand.
ACAGAGACCTAGATCTTGAACAAATTGAATATCTTCATTGGGAATATCACCTAATTCCAAGCCTGCTAGCATCGGTTCGATAATAGCCTTCACTCGCTTTTCTCGCAGTCTTTCTGCCAAGCTATCTAGGTGAGTATCTTGACGACGAATCAAAATTTCCTTGGCTTCTTCTACCATGGCTGGCGTTATGGTAATACTTGGCTCTGGGGCAACAACCTGGGTGAGTTGACGAGCTAAGGCATTGACGAGCCATGGCTGACCTTGGGTTTGCTCATAGGCTAGGGCGATCGCTGCGGGGGTAAAGACTTGGCCGGTATCGTCGGTATGCTGTTGATACAGCTCGGCTACTTCAGCCTCGTTGAAGTTTCTGAGGGTTAAGGACTCTACTTTGATATTGAAGGGGCTGGCGGTATAGAGTCTTTCGCTGCCGCCAGCAGCCATCTTGTAGTCTCGGACATCTCTCATGCCGATTAAGCCGAGGGAGGCTGGGAAATACTCAGGTCGGTCGGGGAATCCATCGCGCAGTTGCCGTAGTACGGAGATTAATAATTGATCTTGCAGGGAATCAATTTCATCAATAAATAGGGCGATCGGTCGGGGGGATGCCTCGGCCCATTGGGAAAGAAAGTGGTTAATTCTGCTGCCTGTGACACTGCCAGTGAAGGCTGGCGGACGCAGCTCTAGAGGCAACCGGCGCGCTAAGGTTCGCTGCCACACATCCAAAATGGCCTCTTCGGCCATAGAGATGTTGTCGTTAAAGGGAGAGCCAACTTCGACAGAAACCATTGCTGCGGTGTAGTGACCACTGGCGGTAAGCTCTTTTGCGAGGCTGAGCATAGCTGTGGTTTTACCCACTTGGCGAGGGGCGTGAATCACAAAGTAGCTGCGGTTTTCAATCAGCTGCTGCAATTGGGGTAAACGAGCCAAAGGGGGCAGCAGGTAATGAATGTCGGCTTGGCAGGGGCCAGCGGTATTGAACTGGCGAGGCATGGGTCTGAGGGCTAAAGTACCTCTGATCTTACGCTAAGGTCTGCCCCTTACCAAAAACTGTGATTTGAGGATGGTATTAACTCATAAAAAAAGACTAGTCGATCAACTAGTCTTGGCGGTAGAAATTTTCAAGGATTGCAAACTACATAATTAGGTTGATCTTGCTTTCCACGTCAAAGAACGCAAGATTGAGCAATCCTCCTTTATTAACCAATGAAGTTATGACCTTGTCGCAGTAAAGTAGACAGTTCTCCAGAGAATACAATGTAGATCAAGGAGAACAATCATGGCAACAAAACCAAAGAGAAGCTTCACAGCGGAGCAAAAAGCGGAAGCAGTAAAAATAGTAGCGCAGTCAGGTAAATCGGTGAGCCAAGTGGCGCGGGAACTGGGGTTAACCGCCAGTGCACTGCACAAGTGGGTCAATCAAGCCAAAATAGACCGAGAAGGAAGTCCGACAGGGCAAATGACCACGGCGGAGAGAGAGGAACTGTCAAGTGGTAGAAAAAATCTAAGGAATTCACAAAGGAAGTAGGGAGAGATATGGCTCACCCAGAATTAGGGAAGCCCTCAAACAGAAAGGAGTAAAAGTGGGACGCAGACGTGTAATGAGGCTAATGAAGGAGGAAGGAATTGAGGGAAAAGGCAAAAAAAAGTATAAAGCAACGACAAGTTTTAAGCACAACTTACCAGTAGCGGAGAACGTGTTGCAGAGGGACTTCAAAGCAAATGGCCCTGACCAAAAGTGGGTGGCAGATATCACATATATTCCGACCTATGAAGGCTGGTTATATTTAGCAATAATTATTGACTTATATTCAAGGAGGGTGGTAGGATGGTCAATGTCAGCTAACATGAAGACAGAGTTGGTATCAACCTCATTAGAAGCGGCATTGGGGCAAAGAGCACCTGATAATATGGGGTTAATATTTCACTCCGACCGAGGGTCACAATATGCAAGTAAAGACTATCAGAAAATGCTGGAGAAAGAGGAAATAAAAGCCAGCATGAGTCGCAAAGGGAATTGCTGGGACAATGCAGTAGCAGAAAGCTTTTTTGGACCGCTGAAAACAGAGTTAGTGCGGGATGCGAACTTCAGAACACGAGAAGTGGCTAGAACCACTATTGCGGAATGGATTGAGGCTTTCTACAACCG
>JANMHS010000103.1:0-90513 GCA_031375385.1 Synechococcales cyanobacterium OTE_70_metabat_200
ACCGGTGACCGGTACGAACAGCATGAAGAAGTGCAACCACCGTTTGTTGGAGAAAGCAATCCCGAAAATCTGCGACCAAAAACGGTTAGCAGTTACCATCGAGTAGGTTTCTTCAGCTTGGGTAGGTTCAAAGGCCCGGAAGGTGTTGGCGTTTTCGCCATCTTCAAACAAAGTGTTTTCTACGGTTGCACCGTGGATCGCACAGAGCAAAGCACCGCCTAGGATACCGGCCACGCCCATCATGTGGAAGGGGTTCAGCGTCCAGTTATGGAAGCCTTGGAGAAACAGAATAAAGCGGAAGATTGCGGCCACCCCGAAGGAAGGTGCAAAGAACCAGCCGGACTGACCCAAGGGGTACAGCAAGAAGACGCTGACAAAGACGGCGATCGGGCCAGAGAACGCCAGAGCGTTGTAAGGACGAATACCAACTAGGCGAGCGATTTCAAACTGGCGGAGCATGAAGCCGATTAGGCCGAAAGCACCGTGCAGTGCCACGAAGGCCCACAGACCACCGAGCTGACACCAGCGGGTGAAGTCACCCTGGGCTTCGGGGCCCCAAAGGAACAGCAGGGAGTGGCCCAAGCTGTTGGGAGGCGTGGAAACAGCTACGGTCAGAAAGTTAGCACCTTCCAAGTAGCTAGAAGCCAAACCATGGGTATACCAAGAGGTCACGAAGGTGGTACCGGTCATCCAGCCGCCCAGAGCCAAAAAGGCTGTGGGGAAAAGCAGAATTCCAGACCAGCCAACGAATACGAAGCGGTCTTTCTTGAGCCAGTCATCAAGGACGTCAAAGAATCCTCTTTCCTGGCCTCTATCTAAGGCAATGGTCATTTCTTAAACCTTTTGCTTGGTGAAATTTAATTTATACGTGGATAGAGATAATTTCTATTCTTTATCAAAACTATCAGAAAATTTACAATTTGACATCATTGACAGAGATAGATCTGGCCGTCGACAGCCCTCAAACCCCTACTCAGCAAGGTCTAGCGGAATTTTTGCCACTTCCAAAAACAAGCCGAGCAAATGTTACAACTGACGTGGGCAGCGATCGGCACCGCTAAATTGTTGGTTTGCAGCAGCGCCGCACCCAGCACTCCCCCCATAAAACAGGCCCACAGGGCATAGGGCCATTGCTGCCGCCCGCTGGCGTGGAGCAGACCAAAGCACACCGCAGACAACAGCACGCCCAACCAATCGAAACCAATGCTGGGCAGAATTACGCCCCGAAATAACAGCTCCTCACTGAGCCCCGGTAATAGCCCCAACCATAGCAAATCGGGCCAAGCCAGGGGCTGCACCGTAAAGTTCAGGAACCAGTCCGTATTCTCCCGGTAAGCCGCCCAATAGCGATAGGTGAGGTAGCTGAGGGCCGAAATAGTCAGGCCGAGGGCTAGACCAATGCCCATGGACTCTAGATCGCAACGGAAGTTGGGCAGTTGCAGTTGGCCAAAATACAAACAAGCCTTGGCCAACAAAGCCAGCATCACCGCAGTAATCCCCATGGCACTCAGAAGTTCGAGACGGCTGAGAGCCTCGATTTCTGGATAGGGCGGCTTGGTCATAGCTAAATTCCCCCCAAGGGATTAAGGTGAGCCGTAAAACTGTCCAGACCCATGCCCGATCGATCTACCACCAGCGTACCAATTGCTTCGAGGTAGGAACGGACTACATGGGCTTTAATACCCAAATCCGTGGGACAGGCAGCCATCCGTGTCTGATTTTCGGCCACTGCAATGATTTTAGTCGATTTACCGGCCCAACTGAGCACGGCACTGCCCCCACAGGCACTGGCGGGCACCACCACCGCATCGACGCTGGCCGTATTAATCGATGCGGTGGACGGCTCCACAAAGCGCGGAGCCTTACTCAGTCCCACTAATACACAAGGCAAAAAAGTATAGCCCAGCTCTTCGGCGGCGGAGCGAGGCGAAATATTTGGGTCGATCGGCAAAGGGTCCAGCGCCGGAGCGTGGGCGCAGGGAATTTTAAATTGGCGGACGATCGCGTGGGAAATCACCGCCTCGGCCCCAGCCAAAGGGTCAACACCGCTGCCATAGCGGTAGGCTTGCAAGGCTTCAGCGCCTGGATCGTCAGGAAAACGGGCCACCACAGCGATCGCCTGGGCACCCTGCTGCTCGATCGCTATTTCCGTCGCCCGCAACAAACTATCCAAATTTTCCACTGTCCCCCAAGAGGAGCCAGAAGCGGCGGTCTTCAGTTCTACACCCAAGGGCCGATCGGTTACCACATAACCACCGATCTCCAAGCCCAAGGTCGCCCTCGCCGCATCGGCAGCCTGGAGATGGCGCTGAAGTAACTCCGGCTCGATCCCTTTATCTAAAATCAAACTAATCCGGTTGCCATGCACCGGCTGCAAGCCCCATTCGCCCGCCGCAAACCGATCGAGACCATAGCCTTCCACATATAAAACATTGGCCAAAGGCCAGTACATCTGCGCCCCATTCATCACATTGGGATGGGTAATCAAGCGATCACAACAACTAGCGATCGCTTTGGCGATCGGCAGGGCATCGCCAGCGTAGCCGCCCTGCTCCGCACCAATACCGGTGGGCAAGATCAGGGCAACGGTGTAAGGGCGGCGCAAGCTATCCATCGATGGTGACGATCGCCTCGATGTAACATTGGCCAGCCTCGACTTTGACGATCGCCCAGCGCAATGGTCGGCCCCAGGTTTCCAGGGCCAGCTCGACCCGGTCGGGCCCGATCGTCTCGGTCGCAGGGATTTGGAATTCTACGAACTCAGTGCGCATCTAAGCCTTTTGGTAGCGGCCGAACTGCAGCTCGTACAGTTCATCTTCTTTCTCGGCGATAATTTTCAGATCGGAGCGGGGATAGGCCACACAGAGCAAAGCATAACCCTCTGCTTGGAGATCGGGGCTGACTCCCATGCCATCCGCTTGATCGATCGTGCCAGCCAGAATCTTGGCGGCACAGGTGGTACAAACTCCAGCCCCACAAGAAGTGGGCAAATCGATTCCGGCCCCATGGGCGGCCTGCAAAATGGTGGTGTCAGCGGGCACGGCGATCGTCTGGGTACCGCCCTGGTACTGAAGCTCTACTTGATAAACTTGGGTCATCGATCTTAATAAATTAAAAGTTTTTTGATATCTCTTAGGATGCCATGGCAGCCCCCCTTCCCCAGCGGGATTTAGGGAGATTCCATCATCTTTCACATATCCCAAGATCCTACTCGAACCGTCGATCGATGTCTATCCTCGGCAACTTGTCGCTGATCCAAAGATGGGGGATGGATTTAAAACCCATCCCCCACGGATATCGACCTAGAAATTTCTATAGCTTAACTTCGATGTCTACACCAGCGGGTAGGTCTAGCTTCATGAGAGCATCAATCGTCTTGGAAGAAGGTTGATATATATCAATTATCCGGCGGTGGGTGCGGGTTTCAAAGTGCTCACGGGCATCTTTATCCACGTGGGGAGAGCGCAGGACGCAGAAAATTTTGCGGCGGGTGGGCAGAGGAATCGGCCCAACGGCAGTGGCGTTAGTCCGGGCCGCCGTCTCCACAATCTTCTCGCAAGATGTGTCTAAAAGACGGCGATCGAAGGCTTTGAGACGGATCCGAATTTTTTGCTGGGTGACAGTAGCCATGATGAATAATTAATTAAATTGTTGAGGTACGGAGAGGGTGAAAAAAGCAGAGATGGGGGAAATTCCCATCTCTGCTTTAGTTGAGCTATTTTACTTGATGATTTTAGAAACCACACCGGCACCGATGGTGCGGCCACCTTCCCGGATAGCGAAGCGCATGCCTTGCTCGATCGCTACGGGGCAAATCAGCTCCACGGTCATCTTCACGCGGTCACCGGGCATGACCATTTCAGCAGCGGAACCATCATCGGCAGTAAATGCTTTGATGTTGCCGGTTACGTCGGTGGTACGCACATAGAACTGCGGACGATAGCCAGGGAAGAAAGGAGTCTTGCGGCCACCCTCTTTGTCGGTGAGTACGTATACTTCGCCTTCAAATTCAGTGTGGGGCTTGATGCTACCGGGCTTGGCAATTACCATGCCACGTTCGATGTCGGCTTTTTGGATACCGCGCATCAGTACGCCTGCATTGTCTCCAGCCATCCCTTCGTCCAAGGACTTCTTGAACATTTCAATACCGGTGATGGTAGTACTCCGGACATCCTTGAGTCCGATGATTTCCACGTTGTCACCAACCTTGACTTTGCCACGTTCGATACGTCCCGTAGCTACGGTACCCCGACCGGTAATGGAGAAAACATCTTCCACAGCCATGAGGAAAGGCTTATCGATTTCCCGCTCGGGAGTGGGGATGTAGGCATCAACGGCGGTCATCAGATCGTAGATCTTGTCCACCCATTCGTTTTCGCCTTTCTGGGTCTTGGGGTTGGCAGTCATTTGTTCTACCGCCTTCAGAGCCGAACCGGCGACGATCGGAATATTATCACCATCGAAGTCGTAGGAGCTGAGCAGTTCACGAACTTCCAGTTCCACCAATTCCAGCAATTCATCGTCATCCACCATGTCCTTCTTGTTCAAGAAGATTACCAAGCGGGGTACACCTACTTGTTTAGCCAAGAGGATGTGCTCGCGGGTCTGGGGCATGGGTCCATCGGCGGCGGATACCACCAAGATGCCGCCATCCATTTGGGCCGCACCGGTGATCATGTTCTTCACATAGTCAGCGTGACCGGGGCAGTCTACGTGAGCATAGTGGCGATCGGTAGTCTCATACTCTACGTGAGCAGTGTTGATGGTAATACCACGCGCCTTTTCTTCGGGAGCCGCGTCGATTTCATCATACTTCCGAGCTAGGGCCTGACCGTTTGCCGCCAAGGACATTGTAATTGCAGCGGTTAGTGTGGTTTTACCATGGTCAACGTGACCAATGGTACCAATGTTAACGTGCGGTTTGTTCCGTTCAAATTTAGCGCGTGCCATGTAACTTTTCCTTAGTTCCTCTGATTGATTTTAGCAGCCAAAGGATCAATACTACAGCAAGGCTGCGATCGACCCACGGGCTAGATGAAATTAGCCGTTGTTTTTGGCAATGATGGCCTCGGCAACATTCGGGGGAACTTCGTCGTATTGACTGAATTCCATCGAAAAAATACCGCGACCTTGGGTGTTCGAGCGGATGTTGGTGGCATAGCCAAACATCTGGGCCAAAGGTACCTTTGCAGTTACCTTAGCGATGCCTTGGGCAGCATCTTGGCCTTCCACATGACCCCGGCGGGAGCTGAGATCACCAATGACATTACCAATGTATTCATCGGGGACTTCCACTTCCACTTTCATGGTGGGTTCCAGCAGTACGGGGCCAGCCTTCTTGACGGCATCACGGATCGCCTGCGAACTAGCCAGTTTAAAGGCCATTTCGTTAGAATCCACATCGTGATAGGAGCCGTCCACCAGAGTGACCTTCAGGTCGATTACGGGGTAACCGGCCAGAATGCCCGACTCACATCGTTCGCGGATGCCTTGCTCGATCGGGTTAATGTACTGCTTGGGTACAGAACCCCCGATGATTTTGGAGACAAACTGCACACCACTACCGGGTTCTCCAGGGGCCACTTCGATGACTACGTGACCGTAGTTACCGTTACCGCCGCTCTGTTTGATGTACTTGCCTTCCATCTTGACCTGCTTGCGGATGGTTTCCCGATAGGCTACTTGGGGCGCACCCACGTTAGCTTCCACCTTGAATTCCCGCACCATGCGATCCACCAAGATTTCCAAGTGTAGCTCACCCATCCCGGCAATGACGGTTTGGTTGGTTTCCGGATCGGTGCTGACCCGGAAAGTGGGGTCTTCCTCGGAAAGTGACTGGAGAGCTTTGGAAAGCTTTTCCATATCCTGCTTGGTCTTGGGTTCGATCGCCAGCGAGATCACTGGTTCTGGAATGAATAGAGATTCCAGGACGATCGGAGATTGCTCGTCACAGATGGTATCACCGGTAAAGGTGTCCTTCAATCCGAGCACGGCTCCCAAGTCACCGGCCCGCAGCTCATCGACTTCCTGGCGTTCGTCGGCCTTCAGGACAATCAGGCGCGAAATTCGCTCCCGCTTGTCCTTGGTGGCATTTAGAACATAGGTGCCGGTCTTCAGTACGCCCGAATAGACCCGCACGAAGGTCAGCCGCCCAAACTTATCAGACATGATCTTAAAGGCCAGAGCCGCCAGGGGCGCATCATCATCCGCTGGCCGAGCCGCACTCTCACCGTTGGGCAACAGACCCAAGATGGCCGGAACTTCCGTGGGCGCAGGCAAGTAATCGATCACTCCATCCAGCAACGCCTGCACGCCCTTATTTTTAAAGGCCGAACCGCAGAACATCGGCACGATCGCTCCGGTCACGGTGCCCTTGCGCAGGGCCAGCTTAATCTCGGCCTCCGTCAGCTCGATGCCTTCTAGGTATTTCTCAGTCAGGGCATCATCGCTTTCCGCGGCTGCCTCTACTAACTTCAGCCGAAATTCCACAGCCTTTGCTTGTAAATCCTCGGGAATGTCCACCTCTTCTATATCTTCACCAATTTCATCCTTTTGGATAAAGGCGCGCATTGTCAGCAAGTCCACCACCCCGAGAAAGTTGCCTTCGGCTCCGATCGGAATCTGGACAGGTACCGCATTGGATTTCAGCCGCTCTCGCACCTGTTCGTAGACCTTAAAGAAGTCCGCACCAGTGCGATCCATCTTGTTCACAAAGACGATCCGTGGCACGTTGTAACGGTTGGCCTGCCGCCAAACCGTCTCCGATTGGGGCTGCACGCCGCCCACAGAACAGAACACCGCAATTACGCCGTCCAACACCCGCATCGATCGCTCCACCTCAATGGTGAAATCCACGTGACCGGGGGTATCGATAATATTGATCTTGTGCTCTTTCCAGCTAGTACTAATGGCAGCGGCCGTAATCGTAATGCCGCGCTCTTTTTCCTGATCCATCCAATCGGTGGTGGCATTGCCATCATGCACTTCACCGATCTTATGAACGACCCCGGAGTAGTAAAGAATTCTCTCTGTGGTAGTGGTTTTACCCGCATCGATGTGGGCTGCAATCCCGATGTTGCGTACTTTTTCAAACGGGATGGTCCGTGGCACAGTAACCTCCTGTGATGTTTAGATGGCCCTCACTGGGCCGAAAATATTTGATCCCGATCCACCATTGTAGACTTTTTCTTAGCTCTACACAAACTGGCGCTTGGGCTAAAGCCAACACGCCAGTGGGTGCGATTCTCTTAACAGAGACACTTGGTGAACGGAACGGTGCGGATGAGTCGGAAACCTAGTAACGGTAGTGAGCGAAAGCCTTGTTCGCTTCGGCCATCCGGTGGGTTTCTTCCCGCTTCCGAATGGCGCTGCCAGTTTCGTTGGCAGCATCCATCAACTCGTTCGCCAACTTAATGGACATACTCTTACCCGCCCGCGAGCGCGAGAAGTTGATCAACCAGCGCATGGCCAAGGCGGTGCCGCGCTCGGGCCGGACTTCCATGGGTACTTGGTAGGTAGCCCCACCCACTCGGCGGCCCTTGACTTCTACCAAGGGAGTGGTGTTGCGGACGGCTTTCTCGAAAGTTTCCAGCGGCTCGGTGCCGGTGCGTTCTTCGATCAGCTTCATGGCATCGTACATGATGTGCAGGGCGATCGATTTCTTGCCGCTGTACATCAATCTCCGGACCATCATACTGATCAGGCGACTGTTGTAAACGGAGTCGGGGGGGACGGGTCTTTTCGGGACTGTGGTGCGACGAGACATAAAAACTGGTTGAGCTGAATGGAACTTTGAAGAATGGCTCCCGAGCGAACTGGTTGGGCGCAACTCGCTGGAAAATGTGTGAAAAAAAGGACAGCACTCCTTCATCTCACCAACTTAGGCAGGAACCGGCAACTCCAGCACCTGCAAAGATCGTTAGGAAGCTAGCTGAATAGCCTTAGGCTTTAGCAGCCTTCGGACGCTTGGCTCCATACTTAGAACGGCCCTGCTTCCGGTCTTTGACGCCAGAAGTATCCAGGGTGCCCCGAATGATGTGGTACCGAACACCGGGTAAGTCTTTTACCCGTCCACCCCGAATCATTACTACGGAGTGTTCCTGAAGGTTGTGGCCGATGCCAGGAATATAAGCGGTGACCTCAAAGCCGGAGGTCAGCCGTACCCGCGCTACTTTCCGCAAAGCCGAGTTGGGCTTCTTGGGAGTGGTGGTGTAGACTCTCGTACAAACACCACGACGCTGGGGGCATTGCTTCAATGCCGGAGACTTGGTTTTGACTTCGTAGTCTTCGCGGGCTTTGCGAATGAGTTGTTGAATAGTGGGCATGGGTTAAAGAGTTGACGGCTCCACAGGTGTTGCTTGATGAATCTGCGGACAAAATACCACGGTACCAAAAAGTGCTCCTACCTGTCAAACTTTCATGTCGAATTTGATCAAGAGGAGAAACACCACCAAATGTAACGTCAGATACAGATTGGAGTCGCAAGCCTACAATGACTTGATTGGGCGGGAGCAAAGCCAAGACAACAAGCCCTCACAAAATGTCCGATCATTGATAATGAAACCTCTTATTGACGCACTGGTCGAACGACTCGAAGTAACAGGGCATTCAGTGACTTCTGTAGAGTAATCATTTCATTGATTCGGGATGCTAACTGAAGACGATCGGGATTGCTAGTACATACGATAATGCCAAAATGATTGGAGCTAACTTTGTGTAGTCGAATGAAGTCTTGGCGGTTAAGAGTTACAACGGCACGACTATCGCTAATTGCAAAGGCTAAAACGTCTTCATCAGGAATATCTAAGTTCGCGTTTCCAGCGTCTTGTACTGTCAAGACATCATGCCCCATTGTTCTGAGAAGTTCGCTGACTTCGCGAGGAAACTGCTCATCCGCATAGAGACGTGCCATCGGTTAGGCAACCTCATTGTTAGCATGAATGACTGTGGCGATTTCTTCGGAAAAAGCATTGGCGTATACCCAAGCATTGACCAGATCGGCAGCCGTAATATGCGGATAGTCCTGTAAGAGCTGTGCTTCGCTGATGCCAAGCTGTTGGGCTTCAACTAAGAGCCAAACCGCAATGCGGGTTCCAGCAATACAGGCTTCACCACCACAAACTCCTGGAGTTTTGGTAATTCCTTTGCCGCTCATGCTGAGATTCTTGGTTAAACTTTGAACGATCTCGGCTTTGTCCGAGAGCGATAGGGTGAGAAGCTGCTGTTCAATTTCTTGGCGGGTCATGACGATTCTCCAGCGGAGACACTGCGTGAACAAAGTTGAGAGTACTCACCATTCATTTTAGCCGACCACTTTCTTGGATCAACCCAATGACATCATACAACAAAAATCTTGTACTTTAAAGTAGATGTATGATATTATCGTCGTATTAAATCTGCTGATTGGAGTTGACTAATGGCTCAAAATTACGATCGAGAAGACCTGCGGCAACGAGCCTGGTCATTCAATGCTGCACTTTTCTTGTTGGTAATGTACGGGGTCTCAGGATTAATTGCTTGTTGGCAGGGGGATTGGGTAAGGGCGATCGAGCTGGGCGGGGGAAGCACCATCTTGACGTTGTTAATTGGTTTCAGTAAGTACCATAATCCGCCCGTTCAGAAGTTGAGCACTCAACAGGGAGAGTCGCTCAGACAGCTACCGGAATCTGTGGATAGCTCTGACGACCAAAATTTGTAGAAAATACTTATGGCTCTTCAGCATTCTTTAGTATCAGTTTTTACGCCTAGCTTGATGTCGGCGGCGGACTTGGAGCATATTTTTGTGCAGCGAGAACCCCTGGCTCAAGACTTGGTGAAGCGGATTGTGAATAGTACCAAGGGCAAAGGCCAGGAACATTCCCTGCTCATTGGAACGCGGGGGATGGGCAAGACCCATTTGGTATCCCTGGTTTATCATCGAGTCCAAGCTATGCCAGAGCTGCGAGATAAGCTGTTGATTGCTTGGTTGCGGGAGGAAGAGTGGGGGGTGGATTCTTGGTTGGATTTAGTGATGCGGATTTTGCGGGCGGTGGCGGAAGACCGGAGTTCGGCGGATGGTGGGATGGCGCAGGATTTGTTGGATCGTTTGCGTCAAGGTGGCTGGGAAAGCGCTAAGGGTTCGGCGACGCAGTTTTTGCGGGATCTAATTGGCAAAAGGACTTTGCTGCTGATTATTGAAAATATGGATGATCTGTTTCAGGGTTTGAAGGAGGCAGGTCAGCAGGAGTTTCGAGCGTTTTTGCAGGAGTATCGCTGTTGTACGGTGCTGGCAACGACTCCGGCGATCTTTAGTGGGGTATCGAGCCGCAAGGAGCCTTTCTTTGGGTTTTTTCATAATGCACATTTGGAGCCGATCGATGTGGACGAAGCCGTCAAAATGTTGGGACAGATTGCGAGTTTAAGGCGAGTGGGGGATGAAAGCCGGGAGCTGGCGATTTTTTTGCAGAGTGGGTGGGGTCGGGCGCGGGTGCGGGCGGTGCAGCATTTGGCGGGGGGAAATCCTCGGGTCTACACGCTGTTTGCCCAGCTTATAACGAAGGAATCCCTGGATGATTTGGTGGATGCCTTTATGAAGATGCTGGATGATTTGACGCCCTATTACCAATCACGAATGAAGGATTTGTCGAATCAGCAGCGGAAGATTGTGGAGTTGTTGGTCGATCGGCGGCGGGCGGTGATGGTCAAGGAGATCGGCAATGATTGTTTTCTCGACCCTCGATCAGTAGCCAGTCAGTTAAATGACCTGAAGAAGAAGGGTTATGTAGTAACAACTCCAGCGGGGCGGGAGTCTTGTTATGAGTTGAGTGAGGTGTTGATGCGGTTTTGTATGGAGGTGAAAAAGTTTCGCGGTCATTGGGTGGAGCTGGTGGTGGATTTCTTGAAGGTTTGGTATCGACCCCATCAGCGCCGGGGGATGCTGGAAAAATTCGGAAATAGTAAGCTGATGGCTCGCCATGATTTGGAACGGGCTTTTCTAAGCGACGACGATCCGCTAGGTGATTTTTGCATCAGAGAATTCCAGAAATCGCTGAAACAAAAAAATCATGCGACTATTTTACAGATTGCCGAGGAGCTACAGGCTATTGCAGTCATCACTCCCGAAGAATACCAACAATTCTTAGCTTTGACTGAGAAAAAAGAATATGCAGAGATTCTGCACTTACTAGAACAGTCAAAATCTAGTCAAGGTAAATCACAGCAGCCCAAATCAGCCGATGAATTACTTCTAGAAGGATTACTGTTGGAGATGCAAGAAAAATGGTTGGAGGCGATCGCGTCCTATGACCGGGCTGTGGAAATCAAGCCGGATTCACATGAAGCTTGGAATCACCGGGGAATTTCTTTGTCTAACTTAGGAAGATACGAAGAGGCGATCATTGCCTTTGACTGGGCTGTGGCAATCAAGCCAGATAACCAAGAAGCCTTGTACAACCGGGGACTTTCTTTGTATAGGTCAAGAAAATATGAAGATGCAATCACATCCTATGACCGGACTGTGGCAATCAAGCCTGATTTTCATGAAGCTTGGTATAGCCGAGGGAATTCTCTGTTGACGTTAGGAAGATATGAAGAGGCGATCGCTTCCTATGACCGGACTGTGGCAATCAAGCCTGATTTCCATGAAGCTTGGTATAGCCGAGGGAATTCTCTGTTGATGTTAGGAAGATATGAAGAGGCGATCGCTTCTTATGACCGGACTGTGGCAATCAAGCCAGATTTTCATGACGTTTGGTATGTCCGGGGAACTTCTTTGCTTAACCTAGAAAGATATAAAGAGGCGATCACATCCTATGAACGCGCTCTAGAAATCAAGCTAGATGATCATGAAGCTTGGTATGCCCGGGGGACTTCTCTGTTGATGTCAGGAAGATATGAAGAGGCGATCGCTTCTTATGACCGCGTCCTGGCAATCAAGCCAGATGATCATGAAGCTTGGAATAGCCGAGGGAATTCTCTGTTGATGTTAGAAAGATATGAAGAGGCAATCGCTTCCTATGACCGGGCTATAGAAATCAATCCTAGCAATGGTTCGGCTTGGCCCAATAAAGGTGGAGCCTATTTTAGGCTGAGCAAATATTGCGAATCCATTAGTTGTTACGACCAATATCTTAAAATCCAACCCGACAGATACAATTCCTGGCATGACAAAGGATTGGTGCAATTTGTGACCAGCGATTATACAGCGGCCCTCGCTACTTGGCAGCAAGCCTTCAAATACATCGGGGATCCAACAGTTCCACGATACTACGAAGATATCTCGGGATTAATTCAAGAATTCATCGAAGAACTGATTCTCCGGTTCACCCAGCCCCCCATCCAACAAACCCTCCTCATCCCCCTCCTAGAAATTTATCGAGAAGCCCAGGTCATTACCGAACTCGGAGCCGCCCTCGTCAACACCCTCCACCTGATCATCGACCCAGCCATCAGCGACCACACCGCCGCCCAATGGCTCACCTTCTGGCGCACCAGCAGCCTCGGCAGCGCCCCGGCCATGGAACTCCCCCTGCGCCTCATGGAAACAGCCATAGAGTACAAAAAAGACCCTAGCAAACGCCAGCGCCTCTGGCTCAACCTCCCCCAAGAAGAACGCCCGATCCTCGACCAAGCTTTGAAGCTTTTGGATTAAAATAGAGCCAAGGTTTACTCAGGTGATTGCATGAGATCAAACGTACTGATGTCACTAGTCCTAAAGAGAAACTACAGCTCGATGAGTCATTGCCATTGCCTCACAACCAACCTGGTTCGTTGCGGATTCTTATTTTGTTTCCAGAATCCGTCTGATTCTGCCACCCAGCAAAAAAATCTCACAGAATGATTTTCAAGTCTGACACCACCCAACCTGTTTTATGAATCAGCAAGAACTGCGTAAAAAAATCACAAGTGCCTTCGAGCCATTCGAGCCAGCTCGACCAGAAACCTATGTAAATTGTCAGTCAGCTCGTGGCGACTGGGATATACTGGTAACATTGGGTGACAAAATAGTTAATTCAGAGAAAAACACTTGTCAACTCTTTTCTGGTCATCGTGGCTCTGGGAAATCCACCGAGCTGACTCGCCGATTGAATGATTATCTCGCCCAGCAAGGATTTTTGGTGGTGTACTTTGCGGCTGATGGAGAAGACTTAGAGCCTAATGATGTACAATATGCAGATATTTTGCTCTCTTGTGTCCGTCATCTGATTGAAGTAGTACCCATTGATAAAGAGGTGGAAAATCCGTTGTTTCGTTGGCTGAAAAGCAACTGGGACTGGATGCGTGATTTTATTCCCGGTAAAATGTCTGTTGATGACATCAAGCTTGAAGGCAACTTGGGTTTTGGCAAAATCCTAACCACTTTGAGGACTGTACCGGAGAAGCGCCAAGAGATTCGGCGAAAAATCAGTGAGGAAACACCTTCTTTATTAACGGCTTTAAATGAATTTATCGATCAAGCACAGAAAAACTTACCAATCAACCAACAGCAGGGCATCGTGCTGATCGTTGACAACCTTGATCGCATTCCCTCGATCGAAGAGCAAGAAAGGAAAAATTGCCGAGAAATTTATATTAATCGCAGTACTCTGATGCGTGGATTGCATTGCCATGTTATCTACACTGTCCCTGTAGCAATGGTTTATTCCAGCAGTGAAGCTGAGCTAAGAGAGAATTATGGCTCGTCTTTGGTATTACCAATGCTCATGGTGCGTTATCCAGATGGTCGAGTGAACAGATCTGGGTTAGATATTCTTCGTCAACTAGTGCGCCAGCGGTTAGAATCGATCGACCCTCAGTTGGGAATTGAGATGGATAACCCGAATGGTCAGAGATCCTTACCGGCAGTCTTTGAAAGTCCAGCTGCTCTAGATACTCTATGTTTGATGAGCGGTGGCCGAGTCCGGGTATTGATGCACTTAATTCAAGGTGCTCTGCAATACAACGGCGGTCAAATAACTATTGCCGAATCATCAGTTAATCGAGCAGTCCAAGAGCTTGGCAACAATTACAGTAGTGAAATTTTGGATGAGCAGTGGAAGATTTTAGCAGGGATTGCAAGCAAGCCCAAAACTGTCGTGAACAATCCAGCGAATTTCGACCTGTTGCGCAATGGTCATTTATTGGAATACCGCTATTATCAGGGGGATAAGATAATTAAATGGTGGGATGTACACCCATTGATTGCCAACTGCGAGAGATTTAAGGAAGCCATAAAAGATTTAGGAGGGAACCCCTAATGATCATAGATTTTTCTCAAAATCTCCCACCTCTAACGGCAGAAGAGACCTATGCAGCATTCCTGAATTCCCTGCGGTTTCGTGAGGGTTTTGGCATTATTTTCTTGCAATGTTCTCCTGGAGAAGCAAACCGCTTGATCCCTCGGGTACGTAGGGAGTTACCAGACAAGAATATTGAAGCACTGAATTTGGTTGAACCGATCAATAACTTGTACAGGTTAGTAGAGGGTCGAACCGATCGCTCCAGCCTGAACATTTTGTTTGTACGGGGCTTAGAGAAGTCCTTGGAAGCTGACATTAAACCGGGCTACAAGGGTCTTGGTGACTATTATAACCTCAACACGGTGCCACCTATTCTCAGCCACCTCAACCAACAGCGCGAAAACTTTCGCGATCACTTTGGCAATATTTGCTTTGTTTTTGTGTTGCCAAGATTTGCCATTAGATACTTTGTGAGACGCGCTCCAGATTTCTACGACTGGAATTCCGGGGTTTTTGAAATCTCAGATGATTTCTTGTCTCCGATCGACACAATCAAGCCTAAGGAATTCGAGGGATTAGAATCGGATCACTTCACATCACAGGGATGGTTATTCTATGTATTGGGGAAAAACGAAGAAGCAATTGAATCCTTCGATCATGCGTTGGAAATCAGGCCAGATGAGTATACTTGGCACTACCGAGGGATGGCCTTGAGCGATGCAAAAAGATATGAAGAGGCAATTGTCTCTTACGACAAAGCAGTGGAAATAAATCCATGCAAAGATGAATCCTGGTTTAATCGAGGCAATGCTTTATCTAAGCTGGGAAGATACAAGGAAGCGATCGAATCTTATGACAAAACAATTGCAATCAACCCTGGGAACCCAGACAATTACGAGTCTTTTAATAATCGTGGAACTGCCCTGAATAAGTCAGGACTGCATGAAGAAGCTGTTTTATCCTATGATAAAGCACTTGCAATCAACCCCAGCAGTTATGAAGCTTGGTATAATCGGGGAGCTACCCTAAGTATCGCAAGAAAATATGCAGAAGCAGTTATTTCTTATGAGCATGCTTTGAAGATAAATCCACAAGATCACAGGGTCTGGAATAACAAAGGTATTGCAGAGTTTCTTGCCGACAAGCATGGGGATGCTCTCACAACTTGGCGTAAGACTTTTCAGCTTATCCATAGTTTTGATTCCCCTCAATACAATGACATTTCAAAAATCATCCAAGAATTCATTGAAGAACTGATTCCTCGGTTCACCCAGCCCCCCATCCAACAAACCCTCCTCATCCCCCTCCTAGAAATTTACCGAGAAGCCCAAGTCATTACCGAACTCGGAGCCGCCCTCGTCAACACCCTCCACCTGATCATCGACCCAGCCATCAGCGACCAAACCGCCGCCCAATGGCTCACCTTCTGGCGCACCAGCAGCCTCGGCAGCGCTCCCGCCATGGAACTCCCCCTGCGCCTCATGGAAACAGCCATAGAGTACAAAAAAGACCCCAGCCAGCGCCTCTGGCTCAACCTCCCCCAAGAAGAACGCCCGATCCTCGACAAAGCTTTGAAGCTTTTGGACTAAAATAGAACCACCTTGAAGATTGCGTAGCAACGAGTTCCACATAACATTTGCAGATTTATGCTAATTCCACACCTTGATGAAAAACAACTGCAACAGTATGCCAACCAAAAATCTTTTGGTCGAGGAGAAGATTATTACCACGGAGGAGCAGTAACCAACATTTGCCAACGAGGCAACTGGATCTATGCCGAAGTAGAGGGCAGCGAATATCAACCCTACCATGTCAGCTTGGCATTCGACGCCAAGAAGGGGATCACTTCAGCCGATTGCACCTGCCCATACGAATTTGGAGATTGGTGTAAACATCGGGTGGCCGTAGCTTTGACCTGTATGCACAAACCCGAAATCATTCAGAAACTACCCACCTTGACCGAACAGCTCGATCGCTTAGGCTTTGAAGAAACCAAGGTTTTGTTGGAAAAATTAGTGGAGACCAGACCTGAGTTATGGAGTGAAATCGATCAATTCATGAACCGTACCAACCAGCAACCCACCGCCAATCGCCAGTCCAAACCCCAAATCACCATTAATACTAAACCCTATCGCCTGCAAATCCAGCAGATGATCCGTACAGTTATGCGGTGTTGGGACGATGGCATGTATGAAGAAGATCCATTCCATGACGAGTTATCAGAGATTTTATCTAAAGTTCAAGCATTGCTCGATCACGGAGACAACGAAAATGCCCTAGCTGTTTTAACTGCAATTACCGAAGAGATCGCTCAAGACTGGCACCTAGTAGATGATTACGACAGCTATGGAATGATGCAAGAACTTGATCTGATCTGGGCAACTACAATTTTATCGAACCAGCTGTCTGCCGCAGAGGCGGTCGATCTCCAAGTGGAACTCGAAAGCTGGCAGGAGGTTTGGAGTGGCAGTTTTGAATTGAGCGTGGTCGCCTTAGTCCAAGGCTGGAGCGATCCCCTATTGAACGCGGTGCTCCAAGGAACAAGCGCGAACATGTGGAAAGATGAACGCCCCACCTGTGCCGATACACTCGCGCAGATCCGTCTGAAGATTTTGAAGCGGGAGGAACGATATACAGAATATTTGAATCTGGCTAGTACTGAAGTGCAAATTCAAGAATATCTGATGATGCTGATTCATTTGGATCGTATTCCAGAAGTTATGGCTGATATTGATCTTCTGACGGAGCCCAGCCAAGTCTTGACGGTAGCCCAAGCATTACAAGCATCCGAACATCTAGATGATGCCCTCAAGGCCGCTCAAATTGGCTTGAATTTTCCTGCTCAAGAATCCGAGTATCTATTTTCAGACAATAGTCGCTATGAGCTTGCAGATTGGACTAGCAATTTAGCGCTGGAGTTAGGCAATCCAGAGGTGGCCCTCATGACCCGCACCATAGCAGTCAAGATCCTACCGTCTTTGCAGGGATACCTACAGGTGCAGGAGCTGGCCGCAGAAAATTGGCCAACTTTTCAAGCCGAGATTCTGCAACAGCTTCGAACCACAGGCCATTGGAGTTGGCGTGCTCGAGCCGGGGTAGTGCAGATTTTCTTGCATGAAGATACCGTCGATGATGCGATTCGATTAGTGGATAAAGATTCTGCGGTTTCCAAGCTCACTCAGCAGGTGATGGAGGCAGCAATTGCATCACGACCAGACTGGGTAATTACCAAAGCAGTGCGCTATGCCGAAGATGTTATGAATCGTAGTAACGCAAACCATTACAGCGAAGCTGTAGATTGCTTGGTTAAAGCGCGATCGGCTTACCTACAGTCTGCCAGAGCTGCTGAATGGCAAAAATACCATCAGGGACTTTTGGTTGCTCATGGCCGTAAGCGCAAACTCATGGGCTTAATGGCAGCAGCCAGATTATCCTAATTTAACATCAGTATCTCCTTGCGGAGAGTCTATGCCAACGGGATAAGGAAAAAGGCCCAAGCCGCCAAAGGTGCATCGTCATCCGCTGGGCGAGCATCGCTCTCACCGTTGGGTAACTGGCCCAAGCCTTGGCTTGCGAGTTTTGGGGAATGTCTGTTTCTTCTATGTCTTTGCCGATTTCATCTTTTTGGATAAAGGTGCGCATCGTAAACAGATCCGCGACCCCCAGGAAGTTGCCTTCGGCTCCGATCAAAATTTGGACGGGCACCGCAGGTCACGAACGCAGTCTTTCCCCATCCCCACCTGTCAAATTTCGGCAACCTCAATTGCCGTTTTCCCAGCTACAAAAGGAGATTAGTCAATACCAACAGCTCCGCTGGTTTTTTACCGCCAATTCAATGAGGTGATAGCCAGTGAAGAAAGAGTACAATTCTCTTTAAAGATCGAGGTTAAAAAAACATGAACGTTCCACAGGCTTTAATGAATTTTAAAAGGCGCTTAAAATTTAGACGGCGCTTAAAATTCTACATGTGCCGAGTCCAGTGCGCATTGGCGGGTAGCCCTCTCTATTCTTTTGAACTAGCCGATGGGGGTAAGTTTGAATATCCCCTCAAAAGCGAAGTCGGTCGAGCTTTGTTCTTAGGCGTGTTTGAAACCAGAGAAGTGGAATTTATTCGGAAGCAGTTGCAAGCAGGCGATGTGTTTTTAGATATTGGGGCAAATGCCGGTTTCTATACCATCATTGCCTCCAAGATTGTCGGTTCCTCAGGCCATATTTACGCTTTTGAACCGGGCACCACCGAGCTAGAGATGCTGCGCCGCAACATTGCCAATAATAATCTGACCAACGTGACGATCGTTGAGCAGGCGGTGAGCAATGAAAAAGGCACCGCCAAGTTTTTCATCTCCAATGACGGGGCCATGAATTCCTTAGCCAAAACCAATCATCCCGAGCAAATCGTCAAAGGTTTTCAGACCGTAGAAACTACTACGCTCGATGACTTTATGAAGGATTTTGGATTATCTCAGGTCAACTTTATTAAAATTGATGTGGAGGGGGCCGAGCATCTGGTGTTTGAAGGTGCCAAGCAGTTTATTGCCGATCGCCAGGGGAACCTGCCACCAATTTTGTTTGAATGCACGAATCTGACTTCTTCTGGCTTTGGCTATGAGGCCAACGACTTTCTGCAAAAATTGAGCGGTTCCGGCCTGCGGATTTCAGTCATAGACGAACAGCTGAATTTGACAGCAGTGGCCGATTATCAGCAGCCCGAAGAAATTGGTGGCAAGATATACAATTTCGTGGCCACAGCCTAGGCGCTGGGATTTCAACTCTCGCACAGGTTTTGATAAAAACTTGCATGTTCGGCACCACAGCGCTCCCAGGTGAAGAGTTTAATTCTGGCCTGGCCGCGCTGCAACAGTTCTGCCGATCGCTCCTGGGAGTACAGCACGTTGGCCAAACCAGCGGCAATGCTCTCCGGATCGTAAGGATCCACGAGCTCCGCCGCATCGCCCATCACCTCCGGTACCGCACTGGTATTGGTACAAACAACGGGGCAGTTGTAGGCCAGGGCTTCGAGGGGGGAATTGCCATGGCCTTCGTAGAGGCTGGGATACAGAAAGGCACTGGCATGTTGGTAGAAACCGGCCAGGGTATTGTCATCAGCCCCACGATAGAGAATTCGATCGGGCTGCAGACCACTCTGGGCAATAATCCGCTGTTCTGCCGGGTTAAAGGGCTTGGTGCCACAAAATAGCAATCGAAAATCCTTGGCCAGATGTGGGTGCTGGGCGTAGGCTTGCACGGTGCGCTCAAAATTCTTGTACCAATCGCGCATCCCTACGAACAAAATAAAGGGTTCCTGGCCCAGATCGGGGCGGGGATCGATCGGCTGGGTAGCAGTAATCGAGTGGCCCAGGTAGATCAATTCAATTTTGCTCGGTTCGATATCCAACAGTTCTATCAAATCTTTCTTGCTGTGCTCGGAAATACAAATAATCCGATCAGCCCGCCGAATTGCTCTGGCCTTAATGGCTGGGTAGACTTCGGCCAAATAGTTTGTAGGGGCAGAATGTCGAAATTTTTCATGAATCATGTCATGGACGGTCACCACACTTTTGGCACCGGGCGGACAGCGATCCATCGAGGCATAGTCGCTAGTGTGGAAAATATCAATCTGGGCTTGGCGGGCGAGCCAAGCGGCCATCAATCGATCGTTGACCCCGCGCATCAGCTTGACCGTGCGCGGCAGAGAAGGAATTCGTTTACCCACCACTAGCCGATACGGCAGTACCCGTCCGGCGGGATCGGGCAACTCGGCTAAAAATCGGTTGCGATGCAGTCCGCCAAAAATTTGAACCTGGGATGCCGGTAAGTTAGCCGCCATCCACTTGGCCATTTCACAGATGTAGCGGGAAGGCCCACCATAGGTCTGGTCGTTAAAAACCTGATAATCGTAAACAATGCGCATAGGGGTTAGGAAGCTTTAGGAGAATGGCTGCGCCAGAAATATTTTTGCTGGCTAAAAATAATTTTCCAACGATGGGGCAAATGAGCTTGCATGAGGCCCACTCGATAGCCCAAATATTTGACCAGGGTCAGGAGCAGAGAATAGGGAATCAGGTAGGCTCGTCGGATCTGCCAAAGATAAACCGTTTGGGCCTGCAAAAAGCGCATTCCTTCACCTTCGGCCCGACCGGCCAGATCTAAAATCCAGCGCTGTTGGCTGAAGAAAACGCCCGTATCGAAGTAGCGCTGAAATTCTTGCCAAACTGTATAGCTATGGGAATGATAGACCTCCGCCTGCGCTGCATAGGCAATTTTGTAGTCTTTGGCGATCATCTGGGCAGCAATATACTGATCTTCGCCAATAATTACATCCTTAGGAAAGCCGCCCACCCGATCCCAAGCAATGGCTCTGTAGGCACAAAAAGAATCGGAACAAAAGAAAGTTTTAATGCCCATGGTGGATAAATCCTGTTTACTTTTGACCAAGCTGGCGGCTGGGTAATTGAACAGTCGCGGGAAAGCTTCCAAGGGTGGCGCACCGGGCACCGGTAGCTGACGACCGTAGACCATGCCTACGGATTCATCGGAAAAGGGGAGCAGTACCTCCTTCAGAAAGTAATCGTTGGCCGGGATGGCATCTTGGGTGAGATAGATCAAAATATCTGCCTCCGCCCCGACTAACTGGCGGGCGAGATTGCGCGTATCCCCATGATTAAAAGTGGACTGGTCGATCGAGTGAACTTGCACCCCAAAATCGCGCGCGATTTCCAATGTCCGATCTTGGGACGCAGAGTCAATCAGCAAAATGTTGCTGGCTGGCAATAGAGCAATCAGCAGGGGCAAAGAAACGGGCAAAAATTGCTCGGCATTGCGGGTGGGAATAATGACTCTAATGGAATACATGGAAATAGCTACTTGAATTTAGTAGTGATATTAAGTAATTCAGCTAGTTTTTTTAACTTACCCTGACGCAGAATGGTGGTAGTAATAAATTCTTCAAATTGATCGATTTTCTTACTTTTTGTAGGTTCTAGAGGGGTTTCCGGGACTGGTGGTGCCTCCGCTGTATGCGCTGGTGGTTTTTTCTGACCGGCCAGAGTTTGTAATCTCTCCACCCGTTTGGCCATGACCAAATCTCGGCGGTCTAGGATCGATTGAAAAATCAAGGTCACCAGAGTCATCAGCGAAACCGCAATTAGGTCGATCGCCAAGAGGCTAAAATCCACCAAGATCACCGCCGATTTCACGAAGAAAATCGCAAAAATCGAAGTCCGCAATACCGTGGGCAAGGAACGCATCTCCAGCACGCGCAGGGCAAAACTGCGGGCGAAAACCATCAACACGGCCATGAAGGAACAGAACAGGGCGGAAAGCCAAAAATTACCCTGGGTTAAAATAATGGCCGTCATGGGTAGCTGAGGGTTCGGCCCGAAGCCTTGGATTTCCACCCCAGGCTGGGCATATAATAGCGACCCGATCGGCCATTCGTAGCCCCGGATCCCAATCAGAGAGGTAAAGGGGTGGAAGATATAAGACCAAAAATTGTACTCACCGAACAAATGATGATAATTGTTATGGACAAAAGAGTAGTAAAAAATATCGCCGCTGGCAAAGAGCCGGTTGGAGACGGAGACGATCGCATCGCCCAAATTGACATTTTGCCAAAACATCACCGTCCCAATGGTGAAGGTTAGCACCACGACGATCAGTGGTACATACTTCCGCAGGTTGACTTGTCTCCGCCCCTTAATCAGGGTATCAATCGTAATATAGGCGGTCAAATATTCTACGAAGAAACCTTTGGAGCCAGAAAAGAAGCCGATGATAATATTGCCAACCAACAACCCCAGCAAATACCGATCGCGCTGATAGAGAAAGCAGCTAATCGAATAGTAGGTGAAAACCGTGGCAAACCCCCGGCGGATTACATCTAGCAGCCGATAGTCCTTCGCGAGGGCAATCCGGTCGTCGCCACTCAGACCTTGACTGACCAAAATATAGGCAAAAAAGAGCGAAGTCAGGGCTAAAATCACCCCGGTGATGGTGGCCACAATGTACTGATAGCGAGGGTCGGAAAACAGCTGGGCATCGTAACCAAAGTCCTGCTTGGCCAGCGTCTTCCGATCGACCTTACCCATGGAAGTAAACCACACTACCAGGTAGAAGAGTAAATAGAGAGCGCCGATCGCCAAAAATTCGTCGTCTTTAATATAGCCCAACACCCCAAAGGCCGTAAAAGAAGACAAGGAAAAGGCAGTATTTAGGTTCAACTGCCCGATCGTGTCTAGTTCGTTGATCTGAATCCGCGAGGTGAGCAGCCGCATACCGAAGAAAGAGACAACCAGCACCAGCAATGGGAGCAGGGGCGATTCTAAAACGTAGTAGATCATAAAGCGGCAAAACTCATTGAAAATTTCCGCAGATGCTTCAAGCCATAGCGCACCATCCCCAAGACATCCCAGGGGAAGCTGAGCCACGGCCCTAAATGGCGGTGCCGAATGGCCATTTCTTCTTGCCACCCAGCCCAAAGAACGCGCCCGGACAAGCCGCCCACCTGACAATCGGCAATTACTGTCGGCACCTTGGCCGATCGGCTTTTCATCAAATACATCTTGAGGTTTAGTTCGTAGTCGGCAAAGGCCCGGAAACTCCGATCGTAGCGCCAATTGGCCAGGGAACTCCGCCGGTAGAAAGCACCCTGGTGGTGGAGGCGATTTTTGACGAACAGACTAGCATCAAACCGCGAGCAGTAGCGCCGCACCAGTTGCAATCCATCCAGATAGCACACATCCCCAAACACCAGATCCAGCTCTTGCCAGTGGATCTGCTGGGCTGCCAAGTAGCTCCAAACTTGGCTAAAGGTATGTTCGTCCGTTAACCGATCATCGGCACCAATAAAAAATAGCCAGTCCCCAGTCGCCAGCGCCATCCCCTTATTCATGGCATCATAGACCCCCAGATCCGGCTCGCTAATGCAGTGGGCCAGACGCTGCCGATAGCGGTCTAAAATTTCGCTAGTGCCGTCCGTGGAACCACCATCGATCAAAATATACTCCACCGTTACATCTTGCTGATTCAAGACAGATTCAATGGTCTGCTCCAGGGAAGCAGCGGTGTTGTAAGAGACTGTAATTACGCTAACTTTAGGATTCATAGAAAACATTGCAAGCTAAATTTTTTGTTTGCCAACCCGCTCGAAAAAGGGCCAAAGACCCAGCACATCCAGCAACCAATGGGTGCAAATACGCAGACGCTTGAGCCACAGGTAGAAAGCGGAAACGTTCAGGGGAACTCCGTTGGCCAGTCGGGATTGGTGAGCCTCGGTGGCCGTGAGCCAAAAGTCTTTGGAAATCCCCAAAGGAGCCATAATAGTCGTTACCTCCGGCAGCAGCAAAATCTGACAGTGGCGATAGGTACGGAGGACAAAATCATAGTCAGCGGCAATTGTGTAATTCGCTGCAAAGGTGCCGAATCGATCGAACACATCTTTGGTGACAAACAGCGAAGGATGGGGCAGGGAAAGGTCGCGATCCATGGCCAAAATATTAGGCTGCTTAAGATAGTGGAGACCGCTGCTGGTAATGACCTCCAGCCCAGCCGCAATCAACAGGCAGTCATCATCGGGTCGCTGGCGGCAAGAATTCTGGTAGGCATCAACTACCGCTGTGATCGCACCGGGTCGGTAGCAGTCTCCGGCGTTCAGGAGTCCGACGATTTTGCCTTCCGCTAGGGCGACCCCCTTATTCATCGCATCGTAGATGCCCCGATCAGGTTCTCGCAGCATTTTGGTAATCACTTCGGCATATTGCTGCACGATCTCAGCGGTGCCATCGGTGGAATTTCCATCCACCACAATGTATTCAATGCGGGGATAGGTTTGCCTTTTGACACTCTCGATCGTCGCCACTAAATCTTTGGCCCCATTGTAGACCACCGTAATAATTGTGACTAAGGGAGGTTGGGTCTGGCAACTACCGGCAGCGGCTGGCCGGTGGTCTGGGGGAGTGGCGCACATCATGTTGAACTCAACTTACAGGATGATTTTGGAGGGCGAGGCCCAAATTGGCTAGCTGGATCGAGCAAATTTCCGAATATCGAGCGGACGAGCGATCACAAACCAGACTGCAATAATTACTAATTGAATTCCCAGAAAAAGATATTGCCACCGAAGATGCCCTTCTAAAAGTATACATAGAGCAACAGCGACTGAGAACCATAGCAAGGGAAATTTCAGCCATTTCAGCCAATCGATTAGGGGGATTTCCATGCGCTGCATACTGGCTATTACTAAGGACAGCACCGTCGCGTAGCCCCAATTCCCGATCGCTGCTCCAGTTAACCCCCCATGCATGACTCCCAGGCTAATACACAGCAAGGCGAAGAGGCCGCTGCCCACCTGAATTATAGAAGCAGTGCGGGCTGCTCCGATCGCAAACATGGCAAAGTAGGCCACTCCTGCTAAAGAGTAGATGGTATAGCCCACGATCGCGATCCGAAAACAGCGGATTTCTTCGAGGCTGGGGGGACGGGTGGTGATCATCTGGAAGAGCTGGGGCGCGACGTAAAAAAGCGTGGCTCCCAGGCTGACTGCTACCAGAGCATTGGTTTGACTGCCTTGGCGCACGACTTTTTCCAGGACTGGTCGGTCGGTGTGGGGTGGTTGCCAAAGGTTGCCGATCGCTGGCAAGAGGGGTTGCACCGGAAAGGCCGAGAGGTTATTGATCTGCACCGTAATATCTGTGATCGCTGCGTACACCCCGAGGGTTTTGATATCCAACACCTTGCCCACAATGAGCCGATCGCCCCTCATAAATAGCAGGGAGCCGAGACTGGATAGCCAGGTGAAGCAACTGTAATGCAGGAACTCTCGAAACCGCTCTCCCTGCCACTGGAAGCGGAGATTTCTGCCCCGTAGCCACCGCATTGTAACTGCTAAATAGCAGACTAAGACCAAGACATTGGCTAGAGCAAAGAACTCCATCAAGCTCATGGTGCGACCTCCAGCTAGGGCGATCGGTACCAAGGCCAAGGTAGTCAAGGTAGCCAACAGCAGATTGAGCAAGCTGAATATTCCATACTGTTGGGTAGCCTGCAACAGGCTGATGGGAACCTGTTGGAGCAAGCGGGCACCCACGGCCAATGCTCCCCACTGGATCGCCTGTTGGGCTTGCTGGGCTTGCTGTAGGCTGAGGGCCGAGAAAAACCTGACTAGGGATGGTGCTCCACCATAGGTAGCAGCGGTCGCCAGCACCGATAGGAGCAAAGTGGCCACAGCGATCGCCGAGAGGGTTGAAGATAGATTTGGCGGATGTTCTAGATCGCGGGTAATAAAGAAGGTGGCCGCTAAGGAAATACCGCCTTCGATGGTAAACACCAGCGCTACGGTGGAATACACCAAGGCCCAGAGTCCGTATTCTTCGATGCCCAGAGTTTTAATCAGGAGCGGAATGGTAATAATTCCCATGGCCGCCCGCACGACGTTGCTGAGCGTGATATAAATACCATTTTTTAACATGCAGTTCCTCGCTACCGCCGGACGATCGCCCAGTCCAAAGCTTCCCTGTACCCGAGACAGCAGATCCTGCCTCGTTGGTGGAAGCCTGTACGCGAGCAGGTATCGCCCTAGGACATAGTACGATGGATGTTTGGCCCTAACCGGAATTTTCGAGCGTTTTCAAGCCTAAGTTTCTGATCTTGGGGTCATTGCCTTCAGGATTTTCCAGGTATCGCGCCCCGTACCACCGATCGAGAAGATGCTGATGCAAATGACCGTAGACCAAGTGACCCCTGCTAGACCCCAAGCTTTGCCGAGGATAACGGACAGGATGAGATTGCTGAGGGCAGCGATCATGCCATAGAGCGTTTGGCTAGAGAGCTGACCCAGGCCATTCAATAGGTAGGCAATGCATTTGCTCAGTGCTGTCACTACTGCCAGACAAAACATCGCCACCATGAGTTCCAGCGGCGGAGTAATGCCCAGCCAGCGATTTACCAATAGGGGGGTCAGCCACCAGAGCACCAGCCCACTACCGATCGACCAAGCCAGACTGAGGTACATAGATTGCCAAAACATTCTCCGAATCCAACCGAGGTCTTTTCTGGCCCAAGCTTCGCTATAGGCCGCCCACAGGGGCACAATGAAAGCCGTCTGGGCAAAATCTACGATTGCGAATAATTTAAAGGCCACGCCATAGCTGGCCACCGCTGAAGCGCCAAAGAGCTGGGACACAATAATCAAGTCGGTCTGTAAGTAGACGATCGCCAATACCTGCAACAGCCAAAACTGTCCGCCTTGGCTAAGTAAGACTTTGATCAAGGAAAAATCGAGATCGGCCCAGCGCGGACGAATTTGGGGGCGCAGGCGACCAAAGAGATAAACAGTGGCCAGCAAATCCGCTAGGGTCATGCCCCCAAAAAAGAGACCAATCAGTAGCGCAAAGCTACTCTGGAGCCAGGTACCCACCAGGAGGCCCAAGAGCGCCAAAAAACTCCCCAGCCCCGCCCAAAATTGATAGAGATAGCCCTGTTGGTAAGCGGTGTACAGGCGGATCGGAATGGCGAGCAACAGCCGACAGCCAAAAATGCCCGCAGCCACCAGGGCAGCAAGGCCAGATTCTTGGGCAATCGATCGATCCTGTAAGTTAAAGACCTGCTGCCACGGGATGAAAGGATATCCCCCCAGAACTAACACCGTCAGGGCTAGGACAATGCCGACCGTGAGGGCTAGGGAGGTGGTAATCGCCGATCGAACTTTGCCTAAGTCATCGGCGGCATCGGCACCGGCCACAATGTTCGTTAAGCTGCTGCCCAATCCGAGGTCCGCCAGACTCACCCAGGTGAGAAAATTGCCCACCAGTAACCACACCCCAAAGCGCTCGCTGCCCATATAGCTGGCAGCTAAGGGAATGGCCAAAAAGCTGAAGACTACACCGCTGCCTTTCGCTAACAGGGTGGCTGCGCCAGTCAGGGCAGTACGTTGAACGCGCCGCCGACCACGGGCAGCGTCATCGGTGGACTGAGGGGTGGCCATGGAAAGTTCAAGAAGAAATCGGCGCTCTCGTAGTTCGACGATCGACAGCGCACAACTTAGTATGCCCGATTCTGGTTTTGGGTTTTGGTTCTTCAGCTAAGCGTTAACGCTAGGTTGGACGACAGCCCATATTGGATAACAAGTTTAAGCCGCAACCATTCCTCGTTGCTCGGTGGGTGCTGCTGGCTCGAAGTGCAGCACCATCATCTGCTCTGGCCGTAGGCCCACAGATTCGAAAGTTCGTCCATCACGATCGCTGAATTCAACCTCAAAAGCTTTACCATCGGCTAAGGTCTCGACGACGGTTCCAACTTGCCCGCGCCATAATCCGTACTCTGTCAGATCGACCGTTAATGCGACAACATCTAGTAATTTAATGGTATTTATAGTCATTATTAACTCCAGTAGTCATAAAGGATAACAGGTCGTCAATCTTGGGATCGTAGAACCAGTCTCAACGATCCACCCACTCCGAAGAGTCGCAGTTCTATTGTGCCATTCGATCTCAAAATCCAAGGTGTAACGTTGCCCAAATTCGTCTTCTCGATTCAACCGCACTTCACAGGTTTTAACAACGTCTAGCAAAATTTGACGCAGCTCCTCAGCATGTTCAGTGGTCATACCCAAAATTGATAAAAACAGACGAGCTTTGTGCTTTCCATCATCATGCATTGGGTTGAGGCAGTAGTCCCGTAGTTTACGAATATCAACTACTGCATTTTCTGCGTGTGGCAGCAAATTAGCCATACTAGTCACTGTTGGATTGACAGATTCAAGAATACCATCTTAGTGGGTTGCGAGATAGACCCCTTCAGCACAGTTGTCACTAACCTTACAGGTTTGCACGATACTAGCTTTCACCCAAGCTAGTGCCAACGATAGTATAATCGACATCGCACTAACCCGAAGATATTCATGACTGCCAGCCGCCGCGAAAGAGATTCTATGGGCGAGCGGGAGCTGCCCGCTGATACTTACTATGGAATTCAGACCTTAAGGGCG
This sequence comes from Synechococcales cyanobacterium OTE_70_metabat_200, assembly GCA_031375385.1. Lineage (GTDB taxonomy): Bacteria > Cyanobacteriota > Cyanobacteriia > Cyanobacteriales > Chamaesiphonaceae > JAAFHZ01. The sequence goes on from JANMHS010000103.1 coordinate 28,177, forward strand.
ATCGAGAATTTCTCGATCAGCGGTCTGCGACCTTTGGCCACCTATGTGGATGCCTGTCTCTACATCAAACAGGCAGCAGCCAAGGTCAATGGCGAGTTGGGCTGCATCACCCCCGAGGCGGCTCAGTCGATCCAAGCAGCGACAGTAGAAATCTTGGGCGGGCAGCTGCGCGAGCAGTTTGTGGTGGATGTTTATCAAGCTGGGGCCGGAACTTCGCACCATATGAACGTGAACGAAGTACTGGCCAACCGAGCTTTGGAAATTCTGGGTGATGTGAAGGGTAATTACCAGCGGATCAGTCCTAACGACCATGTGAACTACGGCCAATCTACCAACGATGTAATTCCCACGGCCATTCGGGTCGGGTCTTTGTTGGCCCTAGAGCGCAGCTTGTATCCAGCTTTGGCCTTGGCGATCGCCGCCACCGACCATAAATCCCAAGAATTCAGCAAAATCGTCAAATCTGGCCGTACCCATTTGCAGGATGCAGTACCCGTGCGGCTAGGCGATAGTTTTGGGGCTTTTCGGCAGATTCTGACGGATCACCAGCGGCGGATCCGGGGGGCAGCAGAGGATTTACAGGCGATCGGTCTCGGTGGCAGTGCCACGGGGACGGGTCTGAATACTCATCCCGAATACCGCCAGCGCGTAGCAGCGGAGCTAGGCCAGCTGATCGGTCAGCCCCTGACTTCTGCGCCGAATTTGTTGGCGGCGATGCAGAGCATGGCTCCCTTTGTGAATATGGCCGGGGCAATGCGGAATCTGGCTCAGGATCTGGTGAAGATTTCCCACGATTTGCGGTTGATGGATTCGGGCCCCAAGACCGGTTTCAAGGAAATTCAGTTACCGCCGGTACAGCCTGGTTCTTCGATTATGCCAGGGAAATACAATCCGGTGATGGCTGAAATGATTTCGATGGTCTGTTTTCAGGTGATGGGCTACGACCAGTCGATCGCCCTTGCGGCCCAAGCCGGTCAACTGGAACTAAATGTGATGATGCCATTGATTGCCTATAATTTGATTCACAGTATCGAGATCCTCGGCAATGGATTGCAGGCCCTGACGGAGAAATGTTTGGTGGGGATTACTGCCGATGCCGATCGATGCCAGCATTATGCGGAGGGCAGTTTGGCACTGGTGACGGCCCTGAATACTCACATTGGTTATCTGAATGCGGCGGCGGTAGCCAAGGAATCGTTGGCCACGGGCAAGTCCCTGCGCCAGATTGTGTTGGAGCGGGAGCTGATGTCGCCGGAGCTATTAGCGGAGGTGCTGGATCTGGAAAAGATGAGCCAGTTACCAAGTTGAAAACACTACAGAATCCATTTGATATCTGGCGTTGCTGATTTTAGGTTTGCCCTCACCCCGCCAGATCCTTCGGCTCTGGCCCCCCTCTCCCAAGCTTGGGAGAGGGGTTGGGGGTGAGGGCAAAATCCATGCTTCATACTCTAATTCAACAATGCCTGATATCTTCTACTATACCGATCGCAAGCAACCATTTTTCACTTCTAAAATCTGGGCGGCATCCAGCCAGCGGGCATCGAAAGCTCCCAAATGGGTAGTGGTAACGATCGTTTGAAAGCGATCGGCAATGGTAGACAGCAACTGGTTTTGTCGTTGCAGATCCAGCTCCGCCAGCACGTCGTCTAGTAACAACAACGGTGCTTCGCCGACAATCTGTTCGATTAGCTCCAGCTCCGCCAGCTTCAGAGCCAAAACCAGGGTGCGCTGCTGGCCTTGGGAGCCATAGGACTTGGCTGGGGTGTTGTCGATCAATAAAGTTAAGTCATCCCGGTGCGGCCCGATCAGCGTCGTCCCCAAACTCTTTTCGGCAACTTGGCGCTGGGCCAAGCGTTCCTGGAAAGTGGCGGCGATCGATTCCACCTGATTGTCGCCCACCGCTACGCTGGCCAGATATTCGATCGTCAAATGCTCCTGGCGACCGCTGATCCGACTGTGCCAAAGACTAGCGATCGGCACCAATCTCTCTAAAATCCGGGTGCGTCGCCGAATCACCTTGATACCACTGTTAATTAATTGCTGATTCCACAGCTCCAGTTCGGCCTGGGCAATATCTTGCTCCAAACCCTGCTTCAGTAGAGCATTACGCTGACGGAGCACCTGCTGATAACTATGCAAAATATGACCATAGACCGGCTCTACCTGCACCAACATTCCATCCAGCCACAGCCGGCGTCGCTCCGGCGCACCGCGCACCAGGTCTAGATCCAAACAAGAAAATTCCACCGCATTGATATTGCCCAAGAAATCTGCTTGGCGCTTCAGATTTTCCTGATTCACCGCTGCCGTGCGTCGCCCGCGCTCCCGGAGGGTCAGGGCCAAATCGATTTCACCATATAGCCGATCGACCCGGCCCGAAATCCGCCCCTCTCCTTGGCCAGTCATCACCAGATCCCGATCGCGGCTGACCCGATGGCTTTTCAGGGTGGCGAGCAATTCGATCGCCTCCAATAAATTGGATTTACCCTGGGCATTCTCGCCTAGAATAATCGTCTTGGGAGCCGTAAATTCGATCAGCCGATCGGCATAATTACGAAAGTTATAGAGCTGGAGCTGTTTCAGGAACACGGCTTAGACCTTCTGCCGGTCGCAAAAGCGCACATACAGCTTTTCCCCTTCGATCCAAACCAGCATCAACATGCTGAAACCGACGCAGATTGACATCTCCAGAGCATCTAAAGGATGGGTACCAAAGAAGCTTTGAAAGGGCGGGAAATAGATCAAAGCAATTTGCAATAGGGTCGTAACAGTAACGGCTCCCAGGAGATATGGATTAGTCATGGGATTCAGCTCAATCAACAGTTGGGTATTAGAACGAATTGCCAAGGCATGGGCCATTTGAGCCAAACACAGAGTCGTAAACACCATGGTCTTCCAAGTCTCATGATGCTTGGGATAAACATCAGCGGTGGTGTATTTATAGGCAAAATACATCATTACAATTGTCATCACCCCAAAGACCACCCCAATGCGAATCATATAGGCACCCAGGCCACGCGCAAAGATACTTTCCTTAGGATTAAAAGGAGGCCGTTGCATCACATTGGGTTCCGGCGGCTCCACCGCTAGGGCCAAGGCCGGGAGACCATCGGTCACCAGGTTCATCCAGAGAATTTGCAGGGGAGAAAGAGGCACACCGCCCAGACCCATCAAAGGTGCGGCGGCGATCGTCAAAACTTCACCGATATTACTGCCCAGAATATATTTAATAAACCGGCGGATGTTGGTATAGACCACCCGACCTTCTGCCGTAGCTGCAACGATCGAAGCAAAGTTATCATCCAGCAACACCATATCACTGGCTTCCTTACTCACATCCGTACCGGTAATGCCCATCGCAATACCAATATCCGCTTGCTTCAAGGCCGGAGCATCATTCACCCCATCACCAGTCATGGCCACCAAATGACCGCGCTGACGCAGGGCTTGGACGATCCGCAGCTTGTGTTCGGGGCTGACCCTGGCATAAACATTAGTATGGTCAACAATTTCCAGCAGATCCAGATCGCTCATGGTGGCCAGATCACGACCAGTGACAGCCTTGCCACCGGGCGCTGCAATCCCTAAATCCTGGGCGATCGCCTGAGCCGTGAGCTGGTGATCGCCGGTAATCATGACAGTACGAATACCAGCAGTCTGACATTTAGCCACCGCAGTCCTAACCTCCGGACGGGGCGCATCGAGCATACCCACCAGACCGAGCCAAGTCATCTCCGCTTCGGCATCATCATCAGTAGGAATCCGATCGATTTCTCGATAGGCCAAGCCCAAGACCCGCAATCCTTTAGTAGCCAAAGATTCATTCTGACCAATGATCCGCTGGCGCTGCTCCTCCGTCAGAGGATCCGCAGTGGCACCATTCCAAGCACTGACACAGCGCTCCAAAATCGATTCTGGCGAACCCTTCGCAAACAGAATATATTCACTTCCGCGCTGACAAACCACACTCATCCGCTTCCGATCGCTATCAAAAGGAAACTCGGCCACTCTGGGTAAGGACTGGGAGCTAGAAGCTCGATCGACTCCTCCTTTTTCGGCCAGCACCACCAAAGCGCCTTCGGTGGGATCCCCGAGGATTTGCCACTGATTTTCTAACCACTGCAATTCCGCATCATTACAAAGAGTGCAGGCCCACAATAACCATTGCAGATCGTTACCAATCCGGAAGTCTTGGCCCTGCCGTTGAAACTGACCGCTGGGATCGTAGCCTTCACCAGTCACCGTCAGACTATGTTCCGGCGTTTCCACCCGCTGCACGATCATCTTGTTCTGGGTCAGGGTACCGGTCTTATCAGAGCAAATAGTGGTGACACTGCCCAGAGTTTCCACCGCCGGTAACTTCCGAATCAGGGCATTCTGCCGCACCATCCGCTGGGTACCCAGAGCCAGGGTAATGGTAATCACCGCAGGCAAACTTTCAGGAACGACAGCTACGGCCATACTGAGGGAAACTTCCACCAGTTCCCGGAACAGCTTGAGATCAAATTTGCCACTGAGGAAACTGGGAATCATCCCACCGATCACGACCAAAGCCACTAACACCAAGGAGCCTTGGACTAGCACGTTGCCCAACTGGGTAATCCGCTTCTGCAAAGGAGTAGGCTCGTTTTCTACGGACTGAATCTGAGCGGCAATGTTACCTAGCTCGGTCTGCATACCCGTATTGGTGACCACCGCTTCACCACGTCCGACCAGTACTTCGGTGCCTTGATAAACCAGATTAAGCCGATCGCCCAAGTCCGCATTCTCCGCTAATACCTTCTCGGGATCTTTGTTGGCCGCAGTGGCTTCGCCGGTTAGGGCCGCTTCCCGCACCTGTAAGTTAGCGGCATTCAGCAACCGACCATCGGCAGCTAGCTTGACCCCTGCTTCCATCAACATAATGTCGCCCGGTACCAGCTCCCGGCCATCGATCTCCATAATCCGGCCATCGCGCTTGACTCTGACCTGGGGCGAAGCCAATTGCTTGAGAGCCGCCAAAGCCTGTTCTGCTTTGCTTTCTTGCAAGTAACCCATGATCCCATTCAGAACCACCACAGACATAATGGCGATCGTGTCTTTGAAGGGAAACCCTCCCTTAAATTCTCCGACGTGCATACTCCACAGATCCATCACCCCCGAAACAATCGCCACGAAGATCAGCATGATCAACATGATGTTGGTGAACTGATCGAGCAGAATCTGCCAACGGCTGCGCCCCGCTGCTGCCACCAGTTCGTTTTTGCCATACTGGGCCAACCGAGCCTGTACCTGGGCCGTCGTCAGACCTTGGTTGACCTCTACTTCTAACTGCTGGAGGGTGCGATCGATGCTAAAGGTATGCCAAGGAGTCTGGGCGGGCGTAGATCGGGAGATATTGGTCATGGTTAGGAGCGAAAGGAGCACTGCATAAAGTTAGGTTTAGCAAGGCTTATCACATAGATAAAAATCTATGGATTGAGCATTTATGTCACTCTATTTACTATAGGTGATGCACACCAGAAATGCTTTTTCAGCCATTCTAACTGCGAAGAATCATACCCGATTATTCTATTGTCCCGGAGGGTGGATCGATCGCCTGTGCGGGTAAGATCGATAAAAAGCCCCGTCAAGCCCCATGAATCTTCCCCTCTCAGGCAGCATTGAATATGTCTGTCGATCGAACATTAACCTCTACAGCTCTACGGAAGCTAAAGGTCTAGCTTCCCAGGTAGCCGCCGGTCGGCATCTGCGGATCGTCAACACCGACATCATTAGCAACGTAGTCCGCGCCCGTTCGGTGGAAGACGACTATCCGGGCTGGCTGGCAGTCAGCGATCTGATCCATCTGGAGCCGGCTTTTCATAGCTACGAACCAATGGTGATGGAACGGGGCCAAATTGCCCGCAAGCTCCGGGCCATCATCGAGTTTACCAAAGCAGCCATGGTGATGCCCAATACCTACCTCTGGGGCGGTACGGTGGCACCGAACTACGACTGCTCGGGATTGATGCAGGCGGCCTTTGCAGATCAGGGCATCTGGTTGCCCAGGGATTCCTATCAGCAGGAAGCCTTCGTCAAGAAGATCGCGATCGAGGAGCTGGAACCGGGCGACCTGATCTTTTTTGGCCCGCCCCAAAAGACCGACCATGTGGCCTTACACCTGGGTGACAAACAATATATCCACAGCTCTGGCACCGAAATAGGCCGCAATGGCATCGGCATCGATACGCTCTCGGCCTTGACCGAAGACCCGATCGGCTTTGGCTACTGGAAGAAGCTTCGCTGCTGCGGTCGGGTCATGTCTAGTTACCAACGATTGGGCTGTGGTCGCTAGAATCTTTCATAGCAATTCACTCATCCCCTCGAATTAACTGTAGAAGCTGTTCGGTGGAGACCTTGCCGCTCATTTCGGTACCTTCGAGCAGACTGTTGGCCAAATCTCGCTTGTGTTGGTGGAGAGCTACGATCTTGTCCTCGATCGTTTCCTTAGCCACCAAGCGATAGATCGTTACGGGGCGCTGCTGACCAATCCGGTGGGCCCGATCGGAGGCCTGATCCTCCACCGCCGGATTCCACCAGGGATCCATGTGAATCACATAATCCGCCGCCGTCAGATTCAGCCCCGTACCTCCAGCCTTCAGGCTAATCAGGAACACATCCCCTTCCCCAGCTTGGAAGGCATCCACCCGGCGCTTGCGTTCCTTCGCAGGCGTACTGCCATCCAGATATTGATAGGAAATATTTTGGGCATCCAAATATTCTCGGACGATCGTGAGATGGTCTACAAACTGACTGAAGACCAGAGCCTTGTGGCCATTGTCCAACAGTTCCTCCAGGGTTTCGCCAAATAGCTCCAGCTTCGAGCTAGCCAAATTGAGCTGGGGCTTCACCAGCTTGGGATTGCAACAGGCCCGCCGCAGCCGCATGATTTCCGCCAGTACTTGCAGATGCTTCTGGCCCGCATGGGCATTGCTATCGGCCAGTTTTTCCAAAGCTTCCCGGCGCAGAGCTTCATAAAACAGCTTCTCTTCCTTGCTCAACTCCACATGGAGCACGATCTCCGTGCGCGAAGGCAGCTCCGACAATACCTGGGACTTAGTACGGCGCAGAATAAAGGGCTGAATTAATTGTTTCAAGCGCATCCTAGCCAGGGGATCTTGCTGACGCTCGATCGGGTTGGCAAACTTGTGATTGAAATCATCCAGGGAACCCAACAGACCGGGATTAGTGAACTGAAACAGATTCCAGAGTTCCCCCAGATGATTCTCGATCGGCGTCCCCGTAGTCAGCACCTTGAACTTACCCTGAAGCTTCATGGCTGCCTGGGATCTTTTAGTGGCCCCATTCTTAATTGCCTGGGCTTCATCTAGCACAATGGTTTCCCATTCTATCTCCGCCAGCATCTTGCCCACATCTTCCTGCTGAAGCAATCCGTAACTACAGACCATCAAATCGAAGGGCTGCAGCTGGGCTAGGGTTTCTTTCCGATCGCCAGCACCGAGCTGGAGCAAATTCAAGGTGGGCGCAAACTTCTCCGCTTCTCCCAGCCAGTTGGTGCAAACTGAAGTAGGAGCGAGAATCAGCGTCGGCCCATTGGGCGCACGATTCAAAATAGCTGCTAAAGTCTGCACCGTCTTGCCCAGACCCATATCATCGGCCAAACAGGCTCCCACCCCCCAATGGGCAAGCTGAGAGAGCCACCGAAAACCATCCACCTGATAGTCCCGCAGTTCGGCCTGGAGCGTTGAGGGCAGCTGAGGTTTAAAGTTCGGTAGCTCCCGGAGCTGCTTGACTTGGGCCTGCCAATGGCGATCGGTCTCCAATTGACCCACTTCATCGAAAAGATCTTGCATCACCGCTCCCGCCAAAGGATGGAAGCGCACGCCATCGCCCTGCTTGTGGGAAAAAGCCCGCAGTTCGTCCAGCTGCTTGCGGAAATTCTCGGTCAACGCCAAGAATTCGCCATCACCCAAAGGAATGAAGCGGCCCGAACTAGTAGAAAGCAGTTCCATCAACTGCCGCATATTCAAAACTTGGTCATCGTCTAGCTGCAGCTCCCCAGTGGCTTCGAACCAGTCCTGCTGACGATTAATTCGCATACTAAAGCCACTGATATCGGCCCGCTGCCGAATCCGCATCTTTTCGCCTTCCGGCCATTCAATCACCGCAAGATCCTCTAGGGTTTGCAGATCTAGCAATAATTCTAGGCAAGACTCCGGATCGGAAATTAGCCACTCACTATCGATCGATTCCCAGTTTTCCAAGGTGGGGCAAGCCCTCACCACCGCATTGGCTAAGTCTTGTTCTTCTTGCAGCAACCGATTGGTTTGGAGCCGTTCACCATCCACCTCCGCAATCACAATTTCGCTGCCATGGCCCGGTTGAAAATAGGGACCACCAGCCTCGAAAGGCCGTACCAGCATAGATACCCGCAGTCCACCATTGATCGGCAGTAGGTGTAAGTGGGGTTGGGAAGCAGCTTCTACGTAGCGAGCATTGCTAGCTCCACCGCCAATATCCGAATGAACCGTAACGATTTGGGCAATGTTATTGATGGCAGCTAACACGCGCTCCTGGGCTTCCGTAGGGACTTGGAGCCGATCGCCAATCAAAGCAGCAATTTTTCGATATTCCGCCGTCATCTTAGTCACCCGCACCTTAGTGGGAGTTTCTTTGACCACTACGATCCCTACATCCTGCGAGAGGGCTGGAACTAGCTGAAGATTGATGCCTTCGGCAGTCTTCTGAACCACCAAGGCCGGTTCGCCACCCATAATCTCCACCCCAATCTGGGGAGACTCTGCCCAGAAAACCAAAGGATGGCCGATTAATTCGAAGATGGCATTTTCGGAAAAACTATATTCCATTTCGCCGCCATAGCGAGAATATTGATATTCTCCTTCGATCGCCCCACAAACCCGACAGTCCTGTTCGTTCAGGTATCCCAGACCACCGGGGTTTAGCAAACGTTTGAGGGCGATCGGTCGGCCCTTACTCCAGTCGCCTTTGGCATTGATTTTTTGCTCCCGTGGCTCTAAATAATAGCTTTTGCCATAGATAGTCAACAGCCAAATCAGGCGGCGATCGGTCGGGGTTGTTGGCTCCACCTTGCCAAAGTTGCTGAGGGCCGTCAGGCACAGTTCCCAGGCTTCCTGGGTATGAATCGCCCCCACTACAGTTTTCAGACCTAGGGATCCGCGCAGCTGCGCGGCCCTTGGTTGATAGCGGTTATCTAGCCGCGCCAATATTTCCGCTGCTTCGCTAGCAATCCAGCCATAGCCACAAGCTTCGGCTCGATCGCAAAGATTAGCCAGGATCGTAGGTAGTCTTTGCTTAGATCCATCCTTATCGATCCAATACAGACAGAGACTGCCAATCAGCAGTGCCACACTGTGGGAAGCAGTCGAGAAATCTGCATTACAAGCGGCCAAGGCTTCGGCTTGGCTGATTTTGCCCAACTGGAATTTAAGGATAATCTCCAAACGCCGACCGCTGCTTTGGAGCCAATGGCCATTTTGCTTGGCAACCTGTCCTGCATAAATTTCGGCCTGTTGCCAAGCTTCGGCTGTACCCGTACGCATCAGGGCCAGAATATAGACCAGGCCCGGTAAATTTTCAAACAAGGAGGGGCGTTTGCCCGCCTTGGCCCGGGAGGCTGCCAGACTCTGCTCGAAGTACAAGATTGACTGGGCATCATCGCCTTCCAAAAACTTCAACCAGCCCAAAGCAGAAAAAGCTGGTGTCTCCGTAACAGCAATGCGTTCGCGCACTTCTACTAACTGGCCACGCATCAACAGTTGATTGGTGAGCAGTCGCCGCCGAAAAGTGCTCTGCCGATTGTCTTTAGCAGTTTGGGTCAGAGCCGCAAAATCCTGGGGAGCCACGCTTTTCAACCAATCCAGCACATCTGGAACTGGGGTGAGATTGAAGACAGAATCAGAGAAAATACTATTTAGAGTCATTTCGGCCAGCTCTGGGGCCAGATTTTCTAGCCATTCCGGCTCGAAGGGGTTATTGAAAATCGTACAGAGCAAATCGGCAAAATTAAATGTGCGATCGTAGCTATGATCGTTGTAATCTTCTAGTTGCTTAGCAACAAAGCCCTTATCTCCACGATATAAGCCGATCCGTACCTCCCGAATCAGTTCGCTCCGGCTGCTAAACTGCCGACCACCCCGATAGCCCATGCGGATCGGCATGGTCTGCTGAATTGCAGTCACAAATAGATCGAATTCCCGCCGGACGATCGCCTCCCTGGTAGCCATTTCTACTAGTAGGTGGGAGCATTTGGGTCCCATATTGTTATCTACGATCAACAAATTCTGGGCCACCAGCAAATCGAGACTGGTCTTGAGCTTGGCAGCGGTGAAGACCTGGGTGCCTTTGGGCAAGGCTCGATTCAAGCAAGCCAATAAGCTATTGCGACTAATCGGGCCATACACAACCGAACAGAGACGCAGAATGTAGCGATTGAGGTCTGTCTGGAGATCGTAGACCTTTTCTAGCTTGGCGCGTTCCAGGTTAGTAGCAGTCAGGTCAACGGATTCTTTCATGGGAGACAGGAAAGGGATAGAGCAGCGAATCTCTTATCTTAGCTCAGCTCTTTCCCGAAAGAAAACAGCAGAGGCAAAGTTTTGCCACCGTGGTAACCGGCTCAAAGCCATCGACCGTCCGCGATGATCGGATTTCCCCGCCTACCAGACAATTGAGCGATCGACAATACCGGGTTATTATGATTGCAACCAAAATCTTTCAGTGCAGATACCGACCATGCAAACCGCCAAGAAAAAGCGTAAAAAGCGCAGTTTTTTCCCGCGCCTCCTATTGCTTGGTTTGGTGAGTGGTACCCTGACCTTCTTCGGTTTCCAACTGCGGGGGAGTTGGCAGGAATCCGCTGGGAATGTTCCAGATTCGCCAGTATTGCGACTGGCCTCCCTGCCAGCAGCCGATCGAGCCACGGCCTTGACCGATATCACGAGCCAAGGAGGCGATCGGCTCAGCGTTAGTCGGGCTAAGTATGTATTAGCCAGTGATCTGATCCAACAAGACCAAGGCTCCAAAGCCCTCCGCTATTTAGACAATCTAGAAAAAGACTATCCACTGCTAGCCCCCTATGTACTCTGGAAGCGGGCCTTGGCCAACGAGCTGATCGGCGAACGAGCGGCGATGGAAAACAATTTAGAGCAATTGATCGCCAATTATCCCGATGCACCAGTGACCGTGGAAGCCTTAGAGCGGTTGGGTAAGAAAAAGCCCAAGCTCTGGGAACAGGCCCTCCAAAAGTTTCCCCAGCATCCCCGCAGTCTCACCATCTTGGGTAACCTGATGGAGACCGATCCGCGCAACACAAGTCTGATGTTTCGTTACCTAAAAAGCGGCGGCACGCGCTTCTTGCGGGGGGTAGAGATTGCCGACAAACTCAGCACCGAATATGTACCGCTCCTCAAGCCCGAAGACTGGCGGTTGTTAGCCGAAGCCTACATTCAGAATGGCCAGCTAGACCGGGCAGCGGTGCCCCTCAGCCACTCTCCAGCCACCGCTGAAAATCTATTACTGATCGGCCAAAATGCCCGCAGCACCCAAAAGATTCCGGTGGCCAAGGCCACCTACCGGGAACTAGTGGAGAAGTATGGTGACTCGCCAGAAGCCGATCGAGCTTTGCTGGAGCTAGCCGAAATGTCTTTGAATGGCACAGAAGCCACGACCTATTTGGACAAGCTAGCCCAGAAGAACAATCCAGAACTGACGCCCACGGCCCTAACCCGCAAGGCAAATTTGGTTAAAAAAGCCAATGCTGCGGACGCCCAGAAAATTCAAGAGGAAGTTGTCCGACGCTTTCCTAATTCCGAAGCTGCCGCTGGGATTCGGTGGGAACTGGCCAAGCTACAAGGTGCCCAAGGGCAATATGCCAAGGCTTGGGAACTGGCTAAGGCGATCGTCACCGATAGTCCCGATAATCGCTACAGCGCCCGTGCGGCCTACTGGATTGGTAAGTGGGCAGACAAAATGGGCCGCAAGGATGATGCCAAGCAGGCTTTTGTATATACGCTGGTGCGCTATACCCAGTCCTATTACAGTTGGCGGGCAGCAGAACAATTGGGCATTGCCGTGGGCGATTTTCAGACAGTGCGGGCCTTGGAGCCAAAGCTGGTCAAGAACACTGCCAACTGGCCCCTACCGATCGGCTCGCCCATGCTGCGGGAGCTATATCAAATCGGCGCTTACCGGGATGCCTGGACGCTCTGGCAGTTGGAGTATCCCGATCGGGAACGCTACTCGGTCACGGAACAGTTTGCCGAAGCTACTATGTTGAAGAGCTTGGAGCGTTACCAAGTAGGTTTAGCTCGGGTCTCTCAGCTAGAAAAGCGCGAGAAACCAACGGAAGTAGCCGATCACCAGAAGGTGCGCCAATATCCTAGCTACTGGCAAGCGCTCTATCCCCTAGCCTACATCGATCTGATTCAGCCCAATGCTCAAAAGCAAAAGATCAATCCGCTACTAGTGTTGAGCATCGTCCGCCAGGAATCTAAATTCGACCCGGAAACCCGATCAACAGTGGGAGCCTTGGGTTTGATGCAAGTGATGCCCAGTACGGCTAATTTTATTGCACCGAAGCTGGAAATGTCTAACTTCAAGCTGGTCCACCCGCCGGACAATATCAAGCTGGGTACTTGGTATCTGGCAGATATGCATAACAATCATAAAGACAATAGTTTGCTGGCGGTGGCTTCTTATAATGCCGGGCCGGGGAATGTCAGCAAGTGGCTGAAGGAAATGAGCCTTAAAGATCCTGATGAGTTTGTGGAAAACATTCCCTTCGATGAAACTCAAAACTATGTACGGCATGTGTTGGGCAACTATTGGAACTATCTGCGCATCTACAATCCAGAAACCAGCCAACAGGTGGCAAAAATTTTAGATAACTATAAAAAATGAATATCAGACCATTACCTGTCCGGATCTTTCACTGGTTGAACCTACTATCCCTGTGGGGATTGATGGGCAGCGGCCTGCAAATTTATAATGCCAATCCGGTATTCGGTGGCCGGGAGGGTCTACATTTCCCAGGCTTTTTTCTGTTGGGTGGCTGGCTGGCCGGTGGCCGCAATTGGCACTTTACGCTGATGTGGATCTTTGGGCTGAATCTATTGGCCTATGGAATATATGTACTATTTAGTCAGCGCTGGCGGCATTATTACTTGCAAAAGAAAGATTTGGCAGCCTTGCAGCGCAGCCAAAATCCCCAGCGGCGACGCTTTGCTTGGCATCGGCTACTCTATACGATCGCCATCCCCATCCTGCTCCTCTCGATCGCCACCGGTCTATCGATGTATCAGCCCGCCCAATTTGCGTGGTTGGCCAGTTGGTTTGGCGATTGGCAGAGCCTGCGTACCCTACACTTTTTAGCTGTGCCAACGCTGATTGCTTTTGCGGTACTCCATGGTAATCTAGCCTCGGCGATCGGCAATGGTACTCTCTGGCGATCGATGTTTGTTGTTAAATCTCCGACCAAATCATGACCGAAGATAAATTTTCCAGACGACAGTTATTAAAGTGGGTCGGTGGCGGTTTGCTGTTTAATGCGGTGGGTACTTTGTTGTACGATCCGCTGGGCAAGCTGATCATGCCCGTAAATGCCAAGCTCAGTGAGGCTTTCTATGCGCCGAAGCTGGTACCGGAGTTCGATTTACACCAGGTGGATCTGAAGAAGCTGATTGTCAATAGCTATAATGGCACCCCGGAGATCGATGGGCGGGCGTTTCGGCTGGCAGTGAGCGGTCAGGTGCAGCAAGATCTACGGCTGAGTTTGGCCGATCTGCAACAAATGCCCTATCGATCGGAAATTATCCAGCATGTCTGCGTGGAAGGCTGGGCAGCGGTGGTGCAGTGGGGCGGAGTGCGCTTGGCGGATGTGCTCGATCGGGCGGGAGTCAAGCCCCAGGGCAAGTATGTGTATTTTGCTTCGGCGGATGGCTACTACGAAAGCTGGGATTTGGCTGCGGCCCTGCATCCCCAGACCTTGTTGGCCTATCAGAAGAATGATGGGCTATTGCCAGCGGAGCATGGCGGCCCTTTGCGGTTAGCCACACCAGTAAAGCTGGGCTATAAGCTGAGCAAGTGGGTGACGGAGATCATCGTGACTGATCGGTTGTTGCCAAAGCGGGGCTATTGGGAAGACCAAGGTTACGATTGGTTTGCCGGTATTTAGATCTATCAACTTCCATAAAAACGGCTAGCCGGAATCCCCTGCCACCCGGTGCCCTGGGGCACCCGCTCCCCCTTCATCACCAAAGACATCGGATACAAACATACATCCGCCTCCAAAATCGTGTCATAGAGCACCAAGGCTCCCGTCCCCATCTGACAGCGCGGTTCCAACCGAATCCGCGCCATCTTCATCACCCGATCCTCAAACAAATGAGTCTGTAAAGTACAGCCATCGTTGAGTACTACGTTATTCCCGATCGAGATCAGATCAAATTCCGTAAAATCCGTAGTATCGATATAAGTATTCCGCCCAATCTTCATCCCCAGCAGCCGCAAAGTAATCGCCGCAAACGGCGTGCCCAAAAAGAAATTCAAGCAACCCGCCACCACGATCGACTCATACAGACCAGTGATCAACTCCGTCCGCCACACGAAATTACTCCACAACGGAATATTCCCCGGCCGATAGCGACCCACCACCAACCACTTCAGAATAATCACAAACACCGCAGAACCGATCGAAGCCGCTGCATAGATCGCCGGAAACAACACCGCCATAATCACCCAACGCCAATGATCATTCAACTGATCCGGCAAATCCAGGATAGTCGCTTCCATCCCCAACAGCACCACGAAATGAATACTACCCGGCAGCACTGCCCGGAAAAACTCGATCACTAAACGCAACCAATAGAGATGGGCACCGGGCTTATAGGTCTGCTCCACACCATATTCATCGATCACCTGCCGGTGGGGAATATAGATCGCCGGAGAACCCATCCAAGCACTATCGGGCTTGATCAACGATCCATCCGTGGGCGGCACCGACAAACAGCCAATCAAGCAGCTATCGGCAATATAAGTATTTCCGGGCACCAACGAACCATTCCCAATAAAAGCTTGATTGCCAATATGGGTAGGAGCCAACTGAATCCAGCCCCGCTTCACCTGACTGGCCCCAATGGAAACCCCATCAGCAATAAAACTCTCCGCCCCAATCGAAATTAAATCTGGAGTAAAGTTACTCGCCGTAGAGATCTCCGCCCGCGCTCCAATTTTTGCTCCCAACAACCGCAGCCAAGGCAAAAGATAGAGCGTAGAATACAAGGTTGGCATCACACCCAAACTCATTTCCATCAAACGCGACAAAAACCAGTGGCGCACACCAAAATTACTGCATAAAGCATAGGTGCCAGGCCGAATTTTTCTCAGGAGTAAATATTTTAATACAACTACTTGCAAACAAAATACCCCAATAAAACAGGTGCTCCCTAGTACAGCAGCCGGTAACAGCCATAGATACCAATCTTCACTATTAATTAGGAAACACCACAACAGAAAACCGGGCAGGGCAGAAACTGCCGGTACTATTAACTGGCTGAGCAACCCCAGCACATATCCTAGCCCCAGTAGGGGATGAGAACGGGGTGCTAGTGAGGGTGGCAGAGTTGTAGAGTTGGGCTGCGGGCGAGCGGGCGAACCAGCCCAATGCTCACCAGTGGGGATCGTTTGATGCTCTAGAAGATATGACAGGTCGCCAATTTCAGCACTATCTGCCAAGTGGCTATTCAATCCCAACACTGTATTAATACCCACATAGCAGTTTTCACCGAGGGTGATGGTGCCAATGTGCAGCCAGCCATCGATCACTTCATAACCAGCCAAACCGCTACCAGAGCCAACACTGCTCTCATTGCCGATCGAGAGCAAATCGAAAGCCAAAAATTCGCTACTGCCCAAATAAACATCCTGGCCAATCTTGGCTCCCATCAGGCGACAGTACCAGTTCATCAGAGGTGAACCTGTCAATAACCATAACGGAATCAAAGCTTGGACTTGGCGCACAAACCAAAAACGCCAATAATAGAAGCTCCACAAAGGATATTTACCCGACTTAAAACGGCCAATGACCAACCACTTAATCGGAATACTCAGCAGAATCAGCCCTGGATAAACGGCAATCATAATTAGGCTGGAAACCGCCGCCGCAAAAATTCGCGACTCCTCCTGCTCGTCGGTCAGGTCGTAATAAAAATAGCCCGGGAGCAGCAAGGGCAAACTATACATGACATACATCAGATAGACCCCAATGCTGGCCCAAAATCCCTTAGTTCTGGAGCCAAAAGACTTGGCTGGTACCGATCGCACAACTTCTCCATGGAGCGCACCACGTTGCTGCCAGCGGGCTTGGAGGGCTGCCGCCAATTTAGCTACGGTGGGATACTCATAGACATCCAGCACCGCCAAATCTTGGAACTGAGGATTTTCCCGCAGCTTCGAGACCATCACCGCCGCTAGTAAAGAATGGCCGCCTAGCTCGTTGAAAAAGTCATTGTGAATAGAAATACTGGGGATGCCAAAAATCGCTTCCCAAGCCGTCGTAATTTCTTGCTCCACCGGATTGCTGGGCGGTGTAGCGCTCTCCTGGGGCAGGCCAGCCCCAAAATTGATTGGGTCCGGGAGACTTTTGCGATCGACCTTCCCACTGGGCAAAGTCGGCAAATCTGCCAGCACCTCAATGCTCCCCGGCACCATATAGATCGGCAGCCGATCGCGTAGCAGCGCCCAAATGGCTGGCAGATCTAATTCCACACCGATCTTGGGGACAACATAGGCGATCAAGCGATCGACTTCCACGATTGCGCTAAGCGCAGGCTTCGCCAACGATTTCACCGCAACTACCGCCGCGCTAACTCCCGAGCATTCCATGATCACCGATTCGATTTCCGATAGCTCGATCCGGAAACCCCGCAGCTTTACTTGGCCATCGATTCGCCCCAGAAACTGAATGTCTCCATCAGCCATCCAGCAGCCTAGGTCGCCGCTCTTATAGAGTCGATCGGAAGTGGTCGGATCAAAAGTCAAAGGATTGGGAATAAACTTTTCCGCCGTCAACTCCGGACGATTCACATAGCCTCGGGCCAGACAGATCCCACCGATGTAAATCTCGCCTTCCTCATTACCCTCTACCGGCTCCAGATCCTCATCCAGAATATAGACTTGATAGGTAGGCAAAGGTTTACCGATCGTAATCGGTCGATCGGGGTGGCATTCATGCCAAGTACTCACCACCGTCGCTTCTGTCGGCCCATAGGTATTCACAACCCGCCGCTGTTCATTACACCAGCGCGAGGCTAGCTCTTGAGGACATTGCTCTCCACCTAAAATCAGCAATCGAATCGTCGGCACTTCCTTTTCCATCATGGCCAGTAGAGTCGGCACACAAGACAGCACCGTCACCCGTTGTGCCGTCAAGAAATGAGCCAGATCTACGCCCGATCGCACCTGCTCGATCGAACCCACCACCAGCGCAGCCCCCGCCGCCAAGGTACACCACACTTCTTCCACGGAAGCATCGAAGGCGATCGAGAAGCCCTGATACACCCGATCGGCGGGGGTGATATGGTAAACCGTTTCGTTTACTACTTGAATATAATTACGACTGCTGCGATGCTCGATCTCTACTCCTTTCGGTCGGCCCGTGGAGCCGGAAGTATAAATTACATAGCTCAGATCTCGCTCACCCACCCCGATCTCTGCCAGTCGATCCGTAGATTCCAGAGCGATCTTTTCCTGACAAAGATCCAATGCAACCACATTATTCATACCCAGCTCTTTGCTGCTGGCTAAGTCGGAAGTGGTGATGATCGCCTGGGTTGCACAGTCGGACAAAATGTACTCGATCCGATCACTGGGATATTCCGGATCTAACGGTACATAAGCCGCACCAGCCTTCAGGATCCCCAAAATGCTAATGTACAGCTCTGGCGATCGGGGTAGAAGCAAAGCCACTCTGGCACCACACTCTACACCATGGGACTTCAGAAAATGGGCTAACTGGTTCGATCGAGCTTCTACCTCTCCATAACTAATAACTTGGGATTGGTAAATAATGGCTGGATGCTGAGGCTGTTGTTCTGCCTGGAATTCAAAGAGTTCGTGGAGACAGTTAATGCTGGAGACCGGGTCAGCAGGTAGCTCTCCCGTACTTTCACTGGGAATCATTGATACACTCGGATAGCCATGGATTTTTGCACAAGATTGAGAATAGTCTTTTTCGGGCAGATGTTCTCAATTTCATCACAAATTCGTGAAATTTGGATGAAACGGCCGGGCTAGCGGGAACCTAGGACTTGTCACGATGATTACTACCCCTCCTCAACGGAGCTCTTGGGTCAAGCGCCAACAGGCATTCCGATGCTCGAAAATGTAAGCTCCCGGTTTGCCAAAGGTTTTCACTAGCCGCTCTTGGGTTGTCTGACCATTCTTAACTGAGACATACTCGGCCGGCTGATATTCTACTCGAATTTTTTGACGGTTGATGGTTTTGAATTTAACCTGTAGTCTTGGGTATTTATCACTGTAGCTAGGAACTGCGGGGTCTAGGTAGATCCAGAGGTTTTGCATCAAGCCAATTTTGAAGCTGTCGTAGTCTTCCTTCCGCACCGTGGCAAGCAGCTCGCTGGGCTTTTGATAATTGCGGACTTCCACTTGAGTCCAAACATGGGCCGCGCGCACAGCGCTCCTCGGCGTAATATCGTCCAAGCCTCGTACAAAAACCCGAAAGAAATATGGAAATTCTGAGGTAGAGCAGGGAACGCTGCGTTCGCCTTGGGTTTGGGAAGGATCCTTAGTCTGACTCACCGCTTGGGCCATCGGGCTATGGGCTAGCTGCAAACAAAATAGTAATAGCCAGAACAAAAATTTTCTAGAACCCATGCAACCATTCCCAAATCAATGTATTACTTTACTGCGAACCAGGCCGCACCCAGCGCATCCTCTAGGCACAATAGATTGCCAACAATATCATTTTGTTCCTCATCCCCAAGCTCAAAGACCGTCATAATTATCTGTTCAACAACTAAACCACAACCGCCCCAACTTCGCAACAGAGGCAAAATTGGGGCGGTTGTGACAGCTCTTAGATTTCCTAAAAATTATCTAGTTTCTAGCGAATATATTCCTTCAGAATACTATTCCGGTTAGGATGGCGGAGCTTGCGCAGAGCCTTGGCTTCAATCTGGCGAATGCGCTCACGCGTGACGTTGAAAATCTGGCCGATTTCTTCCAAAGTCTTCATCCGACCATCATCCAAACCATAGCGCAGCCTTAGCACATCGCGCTCGCGGGGGCTAAGAGTATCCAGCACGCTTTCCAGGTCTTCCCGCAGCAGATTCTTAGAAACTTGGTCTTCTGGCATTTCGCCATCGGCCTCAATAAAGTCACCCAGGCGGGAATCTTCTTCCTTACCGATCGGTGTCTCCAACGAAATCGGCAACTGCGCCGACTTAGCAATAAAACGTAACTTCTCGATCGTCATTTCCATCTTAGTGGCGATCTCTTCTTCTGTCGGCTTCCGACCCATCTTTTGGGATAGCAGCTTCGTCGTCTTCTTGATCCGCGAGATAGTTTCGTACAAGTGGACGGGGAGCCGGATCGTCCGAGATTGATCGGCGATCGCCCGCGTAATCGCTTGGCGAATCCACCAAGTAGCATAGGTGGAGAACTTGTAACCCTTTTCATGGTCGAACTTCTCAGCCGCCCGAATCAGCCCCAAGCTGCCTTCTTGAATCAAATCCTGGAAAGACAAACCGCGATTCATATACTTCTTGGCGATCGACACCACCAAGCGCAAGTTGGATTGCACCATCTTGTCCTTAGCCCGGCGACCCACATACAGACGATTGCGGAACTGCTGGGGATTCATTTCCACAGCGGTTGCCCATTCGGAATCCTTCGGCTCTCGCTCCAGTTCGCCCAATAATTTATCGCGAATCCTTTCCAGCTCCAGCAAGTCGGCAATCTTCCGAGCTAGCTCGATCTCTTCATCGGCTCGGAGCAGACGGATTCGACCAATTTCTTGCAAATACAACCGAATGGAATCTTCGGTGTACTGCTTTTTCTTCGTTTGGGTACGACGACGGGCAGCGGCGGCAGCCTTACCTTTGACTGGCTTTTCTTCTTCCTCGCCCTCAGCCACCGGGTCTACTACGTCATCTGGATCGCTGTCTTCATCGACTAACAGCTCCACGTCACTATCTGGCTCAATTAGAGTTGCGAATACATCATTAGCCTGGGTCATGCGTTGTCCCTCGTGCTCCTTACAAATCAGTGAGATAAATATTTACTTTGGCAGCCATTTAATGGCGGCTGCACCAATAGTTGATGAATGTTTTGCTACCGCTAATATAAAATTAGCAGTTGAGCTTTCTGAGTTGCTCTACTTACGGTTAGTAACCCACTGGCATCACCCAATCGTCCGGTCTGAGCGCGGACTACACTAAGTTGTGGCTGCTCTTGGTGGCTTGCTACTGATAAAGTCGCAGTAATTCAGAGTCTAACAAATTTTGCTAGAGAAAACCGTGGCCGCGAAGAACGACGGTGGTGGGGTCTAGAGAACTAGCCTGAAGCCCTATCCGCAAGCGGATAAGAGCAGTTTGGGGCCATTGACCCTTCCCAACCAATACAGTGTAGCTGCTCAGGATTCTTTTGCCCAGCTATTTGCGCTTTTTGCGTTAGAGACTCAATCACTGCTGCTGTAGAGCTAGGCGAGCCGCATCGTGAATGGTTTGCCAAGAGACTTGGTGCCGATCGGCCAAAGCCGCGCAGTCTGCATATTCTGGCTGGATATTCCAGATCTCCAATTGCTGGGGTTGGTTGCTGGTGGCCACCTTAACCCGCACTGGGCCATAGGGGGTATCCACGGTCTGGATGTGGCGGGGCAAAATGGCTCTGTCTTGGCGAGAGCGCCGGATGCCGAGGGTCGTAGTCTCTCTAAAAATAATTTGCTCGCAGATTCCGATTTTGTCCGGATGACAAATAACAGTTAAGAGGATACCTGGTCGGGACTTTTTCATAGCCACTGGTTGACTGAAAACATCTACGGCTCCAGCGGCGAGGAGTCGATCGAACAAGTAGCCGACAATTTGGGGATTCAGATCGTCCACTTGGGTGGCCAGAACCCAGATTTCTTCTAGGTTGACGGCCAGCGGAGCCTCGCCGATCCACAAACGCAAAATATTGGGCAAGGGCAGTTGCAGGGTGCCCGCACCGAGACCTATCTGGTGGAGAGCCATGGCCGGAGCAGGGCCAAAGGATTTGGCTAGGGCCACGGCGATCGCTGCGCCGGTGGGGGTGACCAGTTCTCGATCAATCCCATTGCTATAAACCGGCACCTGCCTAGATTGCCAAAGTCGCAACACGGCGGGAACGGGGACGGGCATGATCCCATGGGCGGCTTGGACGGTGCCGCCGCCAGTCGGCAGGGGGGAGCAGTGAATTTCCTCGATCCCCAGATAGTCCAGAGCCAAACAGGTGCCCACAATATCGACGATCGCGTCCACGGCTCCTACTTCATGGAAATGAACGAGCTCTGGGGCAATGCCATGGACTAGACCTTCGGCGATCGCCAATTGGCGGAAGACTTCTTTGCTCCATTGGGCAGCACGGAGCGGCAGGTTAGCTCGATCAATCAGCTCGGTGATGACTGGCAAGTTCCGTTGGGGACTGTGGTAGTGCTGCTCTTTATCTAAGGTCTGGTGGCTGTGGTGATGATCGTGCGCCCGTTGGGGGAGCCCGTGTGGATGTCCGTGCGCTTCATGACTATGTTCAGGGGAGTGCTCCGTAGCTCCATGGCTATGTTGGTGGGCGGAAACTTCGTGACTATGGTTGTTGCCATGTCCAGCCTCGGCAGTTGGGGTAGCCAGTAGTTCCACATCCACATGGTTCGCAGTCTGTCCATGATGCTGTACTCGACTGGTGGTAATCCGATATTCCCCAGCGATCCCCAGTTGAGCGAGGCGATCGAGCAAATAATCCAAGGGCACCCCGGCGTCGATCAGCGCCGCGAGACACATATCACCAGCAATACCAGTAGGACATTCAAAGTAGGCGATTTTACTCATAGCAACAGGACAAAATCAGGGAACAGCTTAAATCTCCCCGTATGATAACGGCAAAATTAGAGCTGTCGCGCAGCCCTAACAAACCAGATCGTCAGGGCGCATTTCCTATGTCCGCACAAGGAGTTCACCAGCTCCAACTATCAACAGATCGGGTAGGAACTTAATGCGGGACAAAAAACAACGAAAACCATTGAAAGCCCTCATCCCCCAGCCCCTGCTCCCAAGTTTGGGAGCAGGGGAGCCGGAGCCAACAGCGGAGTCTCTTGCTCCCTCTCCCAAGCTTGGGAGAGGGCTGGGGTGAGGGCTTTCAATGTGTCCCAGCTTAAAATGGCACCCAACAGATCCATAGCGCAAAGAAACTTTGCAAAAGTATCTCGTAATTCTTACGAAATGGACGATCGGGAGTTGTAGCTTTCCTTAAGTCGGTGAGTTCGTTAATGGTCTGGGGATTAGGCCGTGATTTCCATGGTTCACAAAAACTGCCGACGACCATCATTTTTACTAAATAGAGCAATGAATATCTCGCGCGTTTTGTTGGCAGGCTCCGCTGTTCTCTCGATCGGCCTTCTGGCCCCTCTTGCTGCGCTGGCCTGTGAGGAAAGCAGTGTTTACACGGGCGGTGGCTATACGGTGTCGATCGGAGAGGGTGGCAACTATTATGGCTGTAATGCCAGAAAGCAATGCCTGGAAATCAATCAGTATTCCTACCAAAGCCAAGGCCAGTACATCTGGGAAAACAAAGGCACCACCTATAGCATGACCCCGATCAAGAGCAAAGATAACACCTACAGCTATCGCTTAAAGGTTATTAATGCCCAGAGAAAAGTGCTAGTGAACCAAAAAATGAAGCTATCGAATGCCTAAAGGACAGGCGGGTTTGAACAAAACCCGCCTTTTTGTTTTACTTTTTTCCTTGATGTAAATAGCGATTTGGCTATCGCTCGCGCCTTTGCCTTACAGAATTGCATCCAGAGTCCGCTCACCCACAATACTACGCAGGGCAAACTGTAGCTCTTGATAGACAAAATCCTGGATATTTCGACAGGCTTCGCGGGTAGAAACGTTGAAAAAGGCATGTTCGCCCGCTGGTAGCGTGCCGACGAAGTTGTTATTTAGATAGATCAAGCCAAGCTGCGTTTAGAACTCACATAGACTTTTGTGAACTAGCCCAGACCTGGAGACCATGGCTCGGTTAGAATATTATTAACAAATGTTGCGTTGGTTGCCTTGCCGTGAAAGCTGAACTCCTCAAAAGAATGTTCCGAGCGATCGCCACCGAAGACGAAGTGGCCGTGGAAAAGCTATTGGACACCATCGTTCGTGAAGAACGCCAAAAAGGCCACACCATCCTCGCCGACCAACTAGAAAACATCACCAAATCCAAACCTAGCAGCACAGAACCACCCCTCCAACCACTTCTCCCCACCAGCAAAAGATCCCAACTCCCCCTCCTCACCATCATCCCCCGCGAAAAACTTCGCCACCACACCATCCTTGCCCCCACTGTCGAAGACCGCTTTCGCCGCATCGAAAAAGAATATGCTGCCCGCGATCGACTAGCCCACCACGGCTTCCAACACAAACAAAAAATCCTCCTCTACGGACAACCGGGCTGTGGCAAAACCATGAGCGCCGAAAGACTTGCATGGACAACAGGACTCCCCCTCCTCAAAGTCCGCTTCGATGCCATCGTCTCCTCCTACCTCGGCGAAACCGCCAACAACCTCCGCGAAATCTTCAACACCGCCGCCCAGCAACCCTGCCTGCTCTTCCTAGACGAATGCGACTCCCTTGCCAAATCTCGTGAAGATACCAACGAAGTCGGCGAGATCAAGCGTGTTGTCAATACCTTCCTGCAAATCCTCGACGAATACGAAAGTCGTGCTGGCCTTCTCGTCGCCGCCACCAACCTAGATAAATCCCTAGACATGGCTCTCTGGCGCAGATTTGACGACGTAATCGAAATCCCCAAACCCACCGATCTTGAACTAGCAGCCCTCCTCAAGCAAACCCTGAGCGCCATGGAAAAAGGCTCGATCAACTGGAACATGATCGTCCAGAAGATGCAAGGCTTCTCCGCCGCCCAAGCAGTCCGAGTCGCCCAAGATGCCGCAAAAAGAGCCATCCTTGACAGGGAAGAACTCGTCCTCCCCGAACACCTCGAATCGGTCATTCAAGAAATGTCCTACAACTAAACCAGACCAGCATTTGTCGGTGACATGAATCAACAAAGCAACCAATTTCCACATATCGAGCTAAAATTCGCCGCTGAAGGAGTAGTCCGGTCTACATCCTTTCCCCGCGAAAAATCCCAGACAACCCAAGCAAAACTGGGGGATCGCTTCGGTCACGGCAGCACCCTCAAAAACTCCATCTCAGGAATCATCTCCGACTGGCAGCAGCATCTAGTCGATCGTCAGCAACAACAACAGCCCGATCTCCCTGCCGCAGTCCCTTTCATCTTACAGATCGACCCCACTGCCTTTGAAGCCGAAAACCTCCGCAAATTTGGCATCGAAGTTATCGCCGAACTAGAAAATGGATACATCCTCGGCGCATCCGCCGATCTCCAACTAACGGAACTCCAAAAGAAAATCGAGAATTTTATCAAAGCAGAACGAGGTGGCGGCAAAGTCTCCGAGATCTGGGACATTATTGATAATCTCAATCGACCCGAATACATCTTATCTCCCGAGCTACAAGCCGAATGGAGCAATATTCAAGACGCAGTAATTTACACCGTAGACATTGGCGTATCTTGCATTGGCGAAAAATCGAAACTCAGAGATTATCCCAAACGTGAGAATTTCAAAAGCGATGAAAACTTCATCGAAAGCATCCGCAAATGGATAGGCGATCGAGATATCAGCTTCCAAGAGTGGGATGACCTAAAACTCCAACGGGAAAACGAATTCGAGCTTTTTGTGTGGAACTATCAAGGCAACATTCTGCATAATGTTGACGGCGAATTGCCAACCTATAGTAAACTCCCCGATAGTTTCTCCTGCCGTATCTCCATTTCTGGCAAAGGATTGAAGGACATAGTATTCAACTTTCCTTACGTCTTCGATGTCAGCCTACCCGATGAAATTAATACTGACGCCCCAATCGAGCCAGACCCCACCGACCAAGACATAACATTCACCCTTGAACCACCGGATTCCAATGCTCCCAAAGTCTGCATCATTGACAGCGGCATCCAAGAAAAGCACCCACTACTCCGATCAGCGATTGCCACTGCCGACTCCAAATCCTGGGTACCTAACGAACTCGATCTCACTGCCGATACCGTCCTGAATGGTGGACACGGTACCCCCGTAGCCGGAGCAGTCCTCTATCCCCAACAAATTCCCACCAGTGGCCAAAGCCCAGCTCTCTGCTGGCTACAAAACGCCCGAGTCCTCGATCGTAACAACCGTTTGCCTGAAGCTCTCTTTCCCCCAACCCTGATTGCCAACATCGTCAGCTTCTACCAAACCAAAACAAACACCAGAATTTTCAACCATTCGATTACAGGTAGCACCCCCTGTCGCACCCAATATATGAGTGCTTGGGCCGCTGAAATCGACAACCTAAGCTACCAGCAAGACATCCTTTTCATCGTCGCTGCCGGAAACCTCCCCATCAATGAACCGATCGGCAAATCCCGACAATCAATCCAAAACCATCTCCAAAAGCCCACGGCCTATCCAGACTACCTACTGGAAAACTCCTGCCGAGTCGCCAATCCCGCCCAAAGCTTCCAAGCCCTCACTGTTGGCTCCGTCTCCCTGCACACCCTGAACGATCTGTCCAAAAAATCCATAGCACCGAAAGACTATCCCTCCTCTTTTTCCTGCACCGGCTTAGGCATCTGGGACTCGATCAAACCAGAAGTCGTAGAGTACGGAGGCGATCTGGTCACAGATGATGGCACACCACCCAGCCTCAGCTCCCCTCCAGCAGTATGTCCTGAGCTAGTCCTCTCTACCCTTGGGAACGGGCCAGCTACCGCCCGTGATCGGGTTGGTACTTCCTATGCCACCCCAAAAGTTACCCACATTGCTGCTCGACTAGCCGCTGAATTTCCCAAGGCAAGCTGCCTACTCTACCGAGCATTAATAGTCCAATCTGCCCGATTCCCCAACTGGGTCGAAACCGAAGGATTCGATCTGGACAAAGCCATTCGCCTCATGGGCTATGGCATCCCCGACCTCGATCGAGCCATCGGCGGCTCTAGTCATAGAATCACTCTCACATCCCAAGGCGATCGCAACATTGCTGCCCGTCAAGCCCACATCTACGAAGTCAGCCTACCCAACGAACTCCGCTCGCCCGGAGAAGACCAAGACATTCGGATCGAAGTCACCCTCTCCTACAAAGCCCAACCGCGCCGTACCCGTCGCGCCCACCGCAAATACCTCTCAACCTGGCTCGACTGGGAATGCAGCAAAAAAGGCGAAGATTCCGATCGACTATTAGAAAGAGTTCTCCAAAATCATGATGCTCCTGACGAGTCAGAAAAAGGTGAAAGCATGTTTGGCTGGGTGATTGGCAAACAAAAAAATCATGGGCAAACTCGTCGGGTTTCCAGACAAGCCGGGACAATCCAAAAAGACTGGGCAGTCGTCAAATCCTACGACCTCCGCGAATCCTTCTGCATAGCAGTCATCGGCCATGAAGGCTGGAACAATGACCCAAATGCCACCGCGTCCTACGCTTTAGTAGTCAGCTTTGAAGCAGTCAATACCGACATCCCAATCTACACAGAAATTGCCAAGGTTCAGATCCCGATCGAAGTAGAAAGCGAAGTTGCGATCACCATATAGCCACTGGCCACCCACTCCCCTTTGGCGATCGAATATGGTAGGTTTGGGGGGAATTTCACTGCGGCCCTTGGGTTGCCCTTCCTGCGATGTCTTCTGGTCGCCTCATCATCCTCACTGGGCCTAGCGGCGTTGGCAAAGGAACGCTCCTTGCCGCGCTCCTGGCCAAACGGCCCGAGCTGTACCTCTCGGTTTCCGCCACCACCAGGTCGCCCCGACCGGGCGAAATAGATGGCAAGAACTATTACTTCTACAGTCGCGATCGATTCGAGACGGCCATTGCCCAAGGAGAGCTATTGGAATGGGCAGAGTTTGCTGGCAACTACTATGGCACTCCCCTGCCGCCGGTCCAAGACCGGATCGCCCAAGGTGACTCGATCATCCTGGAAATCGAACTACTGGGTGCCAGACAGGTAGCCAAAAGCTTCCCGGCAGCCCTCAAGATCTTCATCTTACCGCCCAGCTTCGAGGAGCTAGAATCTCGGTTGCGCAGTCGGGGCCAAGATCCCGAAGAAGCGATCGCCCGACGGCTCCAGCGAGCCCAGGCAGAAATCGCCGCTGCCGATGAATTTGACTTGCAGATTGTCAACGGCGACCTAGAAATCGCACTTCAACAAATCGATCGGGCCATTTTTTCATGACCTATTGTTTAGGCATTATCCTCCGGGAAGGCTTGGTGATAGCCGCCGATTCTCGCACCAATGCGGGAGTGGATTATATTTCCACCTACCAAAAATTGTTTGATTTCTCGATTCCCAATCAGCGGGCAATTTTCATCTGTGTTTCCGGCAATCTATCCATGACCCAACGGGTAGTCGATGGGATTAATTTGGATATTCGCACCGGCACAGAACCCAATATCCACACCTTGCCAACGATGGCTCAAGTCGCTCAATATATCGGCAAACTGCTGCGGGTAGTGCAGGATTGTTATCGATCGGCCCTGGAGAAAGATGGAATCGATTACAATTGCAATTTTTTGCTGGGCGGTCAATTACCTGGTGAGCCTACGGAGCTGTTTCTGATTTATACCCAGGGCAATTATATCCGAGCCACCAAGGAAACACCGTTTTTGCAGATTGGGGAAACCAAGTATGGCAAGCCAATCTTAGATCGGACACTGACTTACAATACATCTCCAGGAGCGGCGGCCAAATGTGCGCTGCTCTCGATCGACTCCACCATGCGATCGAATATTTCCGTGGGGCCGCCGATCAATTTGATTATGTATTTGGCTGATTCCTATGTAGTTCAGTACCGGCTAAGTCTAGAAAGTCGCGATCCCTATCTGATCGAATTTCGGAAGAACTGGGAAGAAAAACTGGGCAAGGCATTTACTGCCATGCCAGAAATTGATTGGCCGGAATATCCGCCGAGCAACTGAGCAGCAACCTAGGAAAATAATCGCTATCTGCCTGAG
The DNA here is from genome assembly GCA_031375385.1 of Synechococcales cyanobacterium OTE_70_metabat_200. GTDB lineage: Bacteria > Cyanobacteriota > Cyanobacteriia > Cyanobacteriales > Chamaesiphonaceae > JAAFHZ01. Next base: position 56,496 of record JANMHS010000103.1, read on the forward strand.
ACCTGAGGCCTGCAATTCATAGATATCAGTGAACCCACCGCGCATCAATGGTAGGGGCACGTTGCAACGTGCCCCTACCATTGGTATCATTAAATTCATTTGTTATTCGACGGTGACGGACTTGGCCAAGTTGCGGGGCTGGTCTACATCCAAGCCGCGCATGGCAGCAATATGATAGGAGATCAGTTGCATCGGAATAACCGTGAGTACCGGTGACAGCAACTCGTCCACATTCGGTACGGGCAGCACCTTATCGAAGATTTCCGAGGCATCCTTGTCCCCAGCGGCCACTACGCCATATAGATGAGAATCTCGGGCCTTGGCTTCTTGGGCATTGGAGATCGCTTTTTCGTAAACGCTACCGGGCATAGCGATCGCTACCACCGGCACCTTGGCATCCAGCAAGGCGATCGGCCCGTGCTTCATTTCGCCAGAAGGATAGCCTTCGGCATGAATATAGCTAATTTCCTTGAGCTTCAGAGCACCTTCCAGGGCGATCGGGAAGTTGATGCCCCGACCAAGAAAGATCACATCTTGGGTTTCCAGGAAGCTGCGGGATAGTTCTTCGATGTATTTTTCCTGGGTTTCCAGAATGATCTCGATCTGGGAAGGCAGCTTCTTCAGCCCATCCACCATTTCCTGCATCCGCTCCAGGGAAATAGTCTGGCGGCGATAGGCGATTTCCAAGGCCAGGAAGTAGAAGGCCATCAGTTGACCCATAAAGGTCTTGGTGGCAGCCACCCCGATCTCCATGCCCGCATGGGTATCGATCACCGTGCCGACTAGGCGGGCAATCGCGCTGTCAGTGCGGTTAGTGACGGCCAGCAGGCGAGATTGGAACTTAGGCTCCAGTTTGCTCCGCCGCAGTTGCTCGATTTCGATCGCAGCCAGGGTATCGGCGGTTTCACCAGACTGGGTAATGCCAATGGTCAGGGTGTTGGCCATGACTGGTGGCGGTGCGTAGCGGAACTCGGAGGCGTATTGAATAAAGGTGGGAATTTGGGCGAGGTTTTCGAGCAGGTGCCGACCGACCATGCCAGCATGGAGGCTGGTGCCGCAGGCGACGATTTGGATATGTTCTAGGTCTTGGTAAATGGATTCGGGCAGATCCAGCTTGATTGGTGAATGACCGCTATCTACGGTCCAGTTCATATCTAGGTAGGCTTCTAGGCAAGTGCGGACTACGGAGGGCTGCTCATAGATTTCCTTGGCCATGAAATGCTTGAAGCCTTGTTTTTCGATCGCGATCGGGTTCCAGTTCAGGGTGCGCGGGGTCTTGCGAACTTTGTCGCCCTGGAAGTTATAGACCTGGTAACCATCTCTGGTCAAGCGGGCCATTTCTTCGTTTTCTAGCTGCACCACGGTCTGGGTGTATTGCACGAGGGCCGGGGTATCGGAAGCGCAGAAAAATTCGCCATCACCCAGTCCGATCACCAGGGGAGCCTGCTGGCGAGCGACGATCAGTTCGTCGGGAGAGTCGGCGGAGATGACGGCAATGGCGAAGGCTCCTTCTAGTTTTTGGACGGCCTGTTGGACGGCTTCTAAAAGCGAATTTGCCCCATTTTTAAAGCATTCGGCTAGGAGGTGAGGAATGACTTCCGTATCCGTATCCGATCGAAACTCGTGGCCTTGGGCCTTCAGGAACTCGCGCAGTTCTCGGTAGTTTTCAATGATGCCGTTTTGGACTACGGCAATCCGGCGAGCGGTGTCCGTATGGGGGTGAGCGTTGTATTCTTCGGGTTTGCCATGGGTGGCCCAGCGGGTATGTCCGATGCCGATGGTCTTCGACCGGCCTTCGGCCATCGGCGCATTACTGGGGGCAATGTCTAGTTTCTCGCGCAGGTTTTGCAGCTTGCCCTTGGCCCGGATACAATCGATCTGGCCGGCTTCAATGGTGGCAACACCAGCGGAGTCATAGCCCCGGTATTCTAGTTTCTCTAGGCCGTTCACCAAAACGGTTTGAGCTGCTTTAGTTCCAATGTACCCGACAATCCCACACATATAGCTTCTCCGCTTGGTAGACAAATGCTCTCTGCATCTTAGTATGCCGCTGCCTCGCCAGAAGCTATCACCACGAACGGAAATCCGCCAATTGTTGTAGGCTAACTCCAACTTATGGAAGGTAGATCGCAAACAACATCCAGCTCATGAATATCGCTGAATTTTCAGATCCAGCAACGTCTAGGGCGTACCATTCAGCACACTAAAGCGGATACCGAACTGCGTGTCACCACCGGGTAGCGCCGATGTGGATTGATAGCCGGTGCTCCCAGCGCCGTTGCCATAATACAATTCCACTCCGTAGGTGGAGTTGCCACTGGGAAACAGCTGGCGAACGCCTATATTATAGACAGGGGTACTACCCTGGAAAGCCAGCGCCTTACCCCCAACCAACTGGTTAGCCCCAACCAGACTAGGCGTAACGCTGCCAAATATCTGGGTATTGTTAGCTACCTGGAAATCGGCACCTAGAGACACCGCTAGGGTACGCGGTACACCTTGGAACTGGGCCGGAATAATCAGCTTCGGGGTGGCACTAAAGGACAACTTACCACCAGGCAGGCGATAGGACAGGGGTGTTTCTGCATAGATACTATAGCCCAATAGTAAGCCCGGCCCGTCAATGCGGATTAGACCCAGCCCGAGGGCACCGGAGATCCCCGCCTGACCCCGATCGGGCAGTAGGCCCCAGCGACCCATGATGCTGGTTTCGATCGCCGACTCAGTTCGACCAGTATTATTATGAGCAACTGCCAACTCCAGGTCATCCATCAATCCATAGCGAACGACGGGGTTGAATTGTCCGGAGCTACCCAAGCCCAACTGATAGAGAATGCTGCCCTCTGGCAGGGTGGCGCTGGGATAGCCCGCCGATCCGCCCCAAAATGCTGCCGCCATTGGATAGCTATCTCGTTTGAGATCTGCTTCGGGAATGTTGCCCTGTAAGTAGCTCACATTAATGCCCACGGCCCAGTCTCCACCGGGCTGCACCAACAAATTAGAAGGGCCCGAGCTACTGCTACCGTAGCGATTGGTGGCATAGAGTCCCCAAGCCGATCGATTATTGGGGGTATATTGCAAGCCCACATTCCACACCGGCCGCGCCGTTAGGGCCGAACTGCCATTGGCTCGATCGAAGGAATTATTCCCAGCCAAAATCGGCGTAAAGTCAGCGGCAAGTTGCAACCTGGGGCTGAAGGAGTAGCTGGCTCCCAAACCAACCCCAACAACTGTCCCGTAGTACGGTAGAGAGCGCCCATCGAAACCAATTCGATCATTTTGAATCGTCACGGGATTCCCGGTGCTACTGGTAATATCGAGCTGGCTGGGGAAAAAGCCCACCCGCGGATTGAGATGGAGGCGCAGATTGTCTGTAGCTTGGTAGGAAATCGGTAAGCCCAAACCCAAAACTGTGGAATAGTCTTCGGCTGTAATACTATCTAGACCATTAGCTGCCCGATAGGAAACTTGTTTGCCTTGACGGAAAAACAGAGCAGCAAAAGGACTACGGACTTCAAGGCCCAGGATGGCCGAAGCTTGGAGCCGCTCGCCATCATGGAAACGCCACTTAGCTTGCAATGGAATAGTATTACTAATGATTTGCAATTGACTGCCACTGTTGACCAGTCCTTGAAAAATGGTGTCGTCTTTGCCAGACAGAGCAACACTAAACTGCACATCTTTGCTAATGCCATAGACAAAATCCAAGTGAGCATCGTTACTGCGGTTGGAGCCAGTACCGCGAAAGTCGTTGGGGTTGTTGAAAGAAGCCCCGCCGAATTGCAACAATAGGCGGTCTTTGCCGATCGGAGTAGCCGTTTCAAAGCCCTGCAATCCATAGGAGGCATCTTGGATCGGCGAACGGGGTAAAATGCTGGACGGTACTACATTTGGGGCGGGGGCGGGCGGTGATGGATTTGGAATGGATTGGCTGTACCGATCGCTATTAACATCCGGGACAGTCACATTGCCACCAGCCGGCTGGGTTGCTCGAAATTCTGGTTGAATGGGGGATTGGGTAGGAATACTACCAATCTGCTGGTCTGTGGCTGGCCGATTGGGAGCAGATGTTTTGGCCACTGGCTGTCCAGCAGGATCAGAAGTCGTTGCCGATCGTTGCCAATTCCTCGGGCCAGTATCCATTTTCCAGGTCCGATCGAGGGGCCGACTATTGCCTTCTATTTCCAAAGGCTGAGGCGCTGCTTGGGCCAAATTACTCCAAGAAAAAATTGCAATGAGGCAGCCGAGAGAAATTCTGACCAGCATGGACACTCCAAATGAGTAGTAAAAATTTATTCGGGGAGGCCCACCTAATCAAAATATTTACAATTAATAATTACAGATATATTCACCGGAATACTACAGCTAAGTCAAGAGTTTTATGTTAATTTTTGGAGTATTTATCCGATGGGTAAGCAAGCAGTTTTTCTCGATCGAGATGGTGTCCTCAACGTAGAAGCGGGCTACATATCCGAAGTAGAAAATCTCAACCTAATGCCTGGTGTGGCAATGGCAGTGCGCCAGCTCAACGAGCTAGGGCTGTTTTGCTGTCTGGTGTCCAATCAATCTGGCCCAGCCCGCGACTATTATCCGGTCAGCCATGTGGAAGCCCTGCACGATCGACTCGCTCTATTGCTAGAGCAAGAAGCCGGAGCCTATTTAGATGCCCGCTATTTTTGCCCCTACCTCAGTCCACCGGAGGGGGGCACCAACGCTCAATACACCCAGTGGAGCAGTTGGCGTAAACCCAATCCAGGGATGCTGGTGGCTGCGGCTTGGGAGCATGACTTGGATATCGATCGAAGTTTTATGGTGGGCGACAAAGCCACGGATGTGGACTTGGCCCACAATGCTGGCTGTCGCGGCATTCTGGTGGAAACTGGTTTTGGCAGCCAGGTGCTCGGTGGCACCTATCAGCATCAGACCCAGCCGGATTTTTTGGCGGCGGATCTGACTGGGGCGGTGGCCTGGATCTCCCAACAGGTCTCCACTTGATGCTTGTTTAGAACTGGCGGACTTGCTCGATCACCCAACGCGGGCAGCGCCGCTTCACTTCGATGGTTTTGGTGCTAATGATTTGGTCGTGACCATTTCTCAAAATTTCGGTGCTGACAATTACTTCGCCGTCGTTGAGGTAGTCCACCATCCGGGCTAGAGCCTTGAGTTTGATGGTCTGCTTCAGGTTGGCAATGGTCTCGGCCTGGCTGGAGGGGTCAGGAACAACTGGGGTTTTCGGCGCTGGCGGAGTGCTAAGAATTGGCGTTTTCCAAGCCGCTGTCAGTTCGGCGGTTAGTTCTGCAGTCAGCGGGGCATCGAATTCGGGCAAGTTTTTCTGTTTCATGACAGAGCTGGGTTTTTCTGGAAAATCTGTGGAAGATAGAGTCGGGGAAGGGGCTGCGGAGGCCACCTGTTTTTTGGGGTTAGGGGCTGGTTCAACCAATGGTGGAGACTGGGGAGCCGTGGATTCGATCCATACTATTAGATCATTGGTATCGATCGACATTTCCCCCACCAAAGTTCGCAGGTGCATGGTATTGCGTTCGATCTTTAGTTCTTGGATGGGATACCAGTTATTGCCCTGAAAAACCAGTGGCCCTTGGCTGTGGCTAGCACCCATGCGGGATTGTCGCTCTAGCCAAGTCTGGCCCAGGAGACTGGCAGATTTATATTGCAGTAGATAGTCACTGGGAACTTGGTATTTGCTATATTCGGCAAAGTCCGGGTGACGAGATTTTTTGGAGGCCAGAAAACCTTGCTGGGTCAATCGATCGGTCAAAACATTAAAGTATTCTCCCGCATGACGATAGAGTAATACCTTTTGCTGCCATTCGCTGACCTGTTTGCTGATCGCAATGGTCACTTTTTGAGCATCGAAGAGTTTGATCGCATTATCGATATATTCAATGCGCAGGCTAGATCCGGCAATGGACTTTTTTTTGCCCCGCACAAACTGCTCGATCGAATCCAGATCGGGTTGGGGTAATTTGGAGGATTGGACTTCAGAACGATCGGCCATTTTTTTTGCACTGTCAGGTCAGCATTATGTCTATGATATCCAAGGCTTCTAGCCGATGGCTACGGCACATTGACTTATCTATGTGGCGATTGGTTGGCCCTCACCCCAATACTGTCATCCCACAGCATTTCTGAATTTGAAATTACTTACCAGCTAAGAATTCTAGGACTGTGTGGTTGAATCGCTCGGGGAACTCCAGAAAGGGATGATGACCGCAGTCTGGCCAAATTTCTAGCTGGCCATGGGGCAGCTGTTGGGCTTGTTGGGCCTGCCGGACAGGTAAGACGCGATCAAGATCGCCCCAAATTACGAGGGTGGGATGGGTGAGCTGGGGCAGGGCGGCAATGAGTGGGGCGTAGACCTGGGGCTGGACTCCCCAAAGATTGAGGTTGCTCTGGGCCAGGGCGGCGATCGCCCGCTGGCGATTGGGCTGGGCAAAAATTTCGTAGCGGCGCTCCATCCATCCCACCGGTAGATTTTCGGGATGGGCAAAGTTCCAGCGCAGCATGGCTGGGATCATAGCGCGGTTGGGACGCAGGAAGTGCAGTAGGCCAGGAATTGTGAGCATCCGCAATCCTAGGTTAATCTGGCGACCCCAACCCAAGGGGGCCGAAAGAATGAGGCGCTCTAGCCGATCGGGGTAACGCTGGGCGAAGCATTGGGCTGCACCGCCGCCCATGGAGTTACCGACCAAGCTGACTTTATCTAAGTCCATGGTTTGCAAGAAAGCGGCGAGGAAGTCTGCTTGGGCGGCCAGGGAGTAGTCGGAGTGGTCGGGCAAGCTGGATAGGCCACAGCCAAACATATCGAAGGCGTAGACGCAATGGTGCTCGGCCAGCGCCGCAATATTGGCCAACCAAAACTCGATCGATCCGTTGCCGCCATGGAGCAAGACCAGGGCATTCCCTTGATTGCCCAGCTGCCAGTAACGAGTGCTTACTCCGGCAACGTCAACGTATTGATCTATTAGGGTTGGTAGGGAGTTCGATTCCATGGGCTAGGGGACGAAGAATAGACGGCGTTGCTGGCTCGCCCTCACCCCGCCAGATCCTTCGGCTCTGGCTCCCCTCTCCCAAGCTTGGGAGAGGGGTTGGGGGTGAGGGCAAAATCTACAGCCGCAGTCTCAAATTGGTGCCGTGGGTATCGGTGCCACAGGTGGCGAAGAGTCCGTAGCGATCGATCAACCCCAAGACTCGCTCGGTTTCTGGGACCGTGAAAGCCCAGGGGTTGGTGTGTTTATAAGCATAGTAGGCTTCAAGTCCATCGATGCCGCAGTCCACGACGGTGGCTACTACTTGTTCGGTGGGGAGGCGATAGCGGGAGGGATGGGCTAGGACGGCGAGACCGTTGGCGGCGTGGATGGCGGCGATCACTTTTTCGGCGGGGGTATAGCCTCGATCGGCTTCGCGGCTCTGGAGGTAGGGGGCGAGCTGCAAACAGTGGGGGTCGAAGCCGAAGCCAAGGATGTGGATATCTACGCCATCTATATATGCAGTGATTTCGGTACCGATCCACAGGCGCAGGTGGCTGGATTGCTGGGCTAGCCAAGCTTGGGCTTGTTGGTAGCCGCGCACGCTGTGGTGGTCGGTGATGGCCATGTCTTCTAGGCCAATCTCGATCGCCTGGGCCATGGATGCTTGGGGGGTCAGTTTGCCGTCGGAGCAGTTGGTGTGGTTATGAAAGTTGTAGCGATCGGGGCAGCTTTGGGCATCTACTTGTCCGAAGACTTGCCGCAAGAGGTCTAGATCTTGGGCGGGGGATGGGGCGATGGAGCTTTCGAGCATGCGGATCTGGGCCTCGCGCTGGGGATGAAAAAATCTGGAAGCCGTTCTTTTCTTAGCTTACCTCAACATTTGCTGGCTTTCCTTAAACTTTCGCAACATGGTTTTGTAAAGTCTCTTAATAACTTAAGCATATTTTAAGATTTCTCACAAAATCGCCTCGGTCGATCGATCCACCCCTATGCTGAAAAGGTCGAAAACTTGGGGCTGATCTGAATCTGCTCTGGTTTACTACTTCTAGCCGGTTTCTATGAAAAGTAAGTCTAACTTCGCTCATTCTCTGTTGCTGGCGATCGCTGCTAGCTCGGCGGCACCGCTGTTGTTGTTGACGATCGTCTGTTTGGGTTTCCAGCTCTTCACCTATTTTCCGTGGATTGGGGTGATGGGTGCTTGGCTCAATCATGGCATTGGAACTTTTTTGATGGATTTTGGCAATGGTTCGCCAGTACAGGGACTGTTGACAATTTCCTTGGTTTGTGGTTTGGTCGGTGGTCTGTTCGATACCTACGCTTTCTATAGTTTTCCGAGTCACAGAGAGTAGGCTGATCACAGGTACCTGATACCTTAGCGGAATCTACGGCAGTGCAATTACCGATCTCGTCCCAATGAAAAATAATTTCATTGGGATTCTTTTGTTGATCGCTCGAAACTAGGTTCGATCGACAAAATTGGTTGATTTTTTCTTCTTTACTAGGTTTGTTGTATTTTGAGAAATCTTTTTTAAATTCACCTAAAACGGTTGTTTTGGGTGCTGGAATCTGTTGTTTATGAGCGCTAAAAGGTTTGCTGGCAAGGAGTTGGTGCTCTGTATGGCTGATGGTGTGGAGGTTGCCAAGATCCTTGACAAAAACCAAAAGTAGTTGCAATTGCCGCCGCCCATGAACTTTTCAACTACAGAAAATTATTTTGTAGCAGATGTGGTACTTCTCTCAAAAATCTGGGCACCTTGTCTATTTAGATACGTTTGGCTTTAGGTAAGGCCACAAGACCAACGAATTAGTAGATTACGTGTTTTTACTAGGTTGATTTCCGGTATTGACGATACCGCCAGAAATCATTTGAATTCAGACCGATTCCATTGGGGGTAAATCCTACAGTGCTGCTATTGGCGATTTCTGGTGCGATTCTCGATTCTCGGTTGTTACCAAGGCTCTTTCTATCTTCTCCCAATTTCTCTCATTCAATTTCATCAGGATTACTTGATTTATGGCTACTCTATCTCTCGTTTCTGCATCGACTACTGCCCAAGCTTTTGGTGCGAAATCAGCGGTTCAAACTTTGGTTGTTTTTGACGGTCGCTTGGAAGATTTGGCTACGCTCTATGGGGCTTTGTTGCCGTCAGCTGTAGGCCGGACGATCGCCCCCACGGTAGATGGGTTGGTGGCGATTACTGGATTGTTGGCAGAGACGGGGGCGCGGCGCTTGGCGATCGTGGCTCATGGTGAGCCAGGCGTAGTACATATTGGGGCACAGCCGTTGAACTTGGCACAGATTAAGCGCAGAGCTAGTTTGTTGCAGGAATGGTATGTTGATGAAATTGCTTTGTATAGTTGTGAAGTAGCCAAAAACTATGTCGGAGAGGACTTCATTGAGCTTTTAGGTAAGATAACTGGTTCTGCCATAGCGGCTTCAGCGAATAAGGTAGGCAACTCCAAATTGGGTGGAGACTGGGAATTAACCCTTGCAACTACAGAGAAAATGCCCATATTCCCTTTTTTAGCATCAGCTCTAGATCTTTACTCTTCAACTTTAGCAATTTCTGACAATTTTAATTCTGGCATTGATAATACTCAATGGGCTTCGATTAATCTAGGTTCTAGTAACACTAATGCACCAGATAGTGATGGGAATTCACTCTGGTTTGGCACGGCTGCCGGAGTCCGGAGTGCTACTACCAAAGCGGTTGATGCATCAAATGGCGGTAGCATTCAATTTAGTTTGCGGATTGCTGATGGTTCCTCCTTCCCATGGGAAGATGCTGACTTTACTAATGAAGGTGTTGCTCTTGAATACTCCATAGACAACGGAGTAAATTGGATCGGAATTAATTATTATGGAGAAAATGATTCTACTTTTTCAGTCTGGACTAATGTAAACATCGCTATTCCTGTCGGTGCTCAAACCTCTTCTACTCAATTTCGTTGGATTCAACCTACTAACAGTGGAGTCGATTATGATCACTGGGCAATTGATAATGTTCAGATCAATAATGTGCCCAATAATGCACCAGTTTTGAATGCAGTGATTCCTGTACCTACAGTTCTGGAAGCCGTAAATGCTACGGCTCAAGATATCCCTGCCATTACCGGTATATTGTCTGTTCAAGATCTTGATGTTGGTGATGTACTAACAGCTTCTGTGGTGTCTCCTCCAGTCGTCAAATTGAATGGAAACGTTATCAGCACTGGTTTTCCGACTGGGCTAATAGCTGATAGTGTTTTCAGTTTGGGTTCTGCGGTTACTGCTAATGGCGCGGCTCAAACCATTGGATATACCTACAATCCTGGTGCTGTCAACCTCGACCTTTTAGCTGCCGGTCAAGTATTGACTATCACGTATCAAGTCAAAGTCAATGATGGTAATAGTGACTCTGCAATTCAAGATGTTACTTTCACCATCACCGGCACTAATGATGCGCCGACGGTGGTTGCCGGTCAAGGAGCTCGCACTTTGGCCACCATTGCCGAAGACACTGCCGAGGCATCGATCGCTGGCGATACCGTAGCCCACCTCTTTAGCCCAGCCTTCAGCGATGCCAAAGATAGCAACGCCAGCAGCTTCTATGGTGTAGCAATTACCAGCAATCCCTTCACCGCCAATGGTGAGTGGCAATATTCCACCGATAGTGGTGCTAACTGGTTCTCTCTGCAAATTGGCAGCAACTTCTCCAACAATGCCTTGGTGCTGGACAACTCCGCTCAATTGCGCTTCGTACCCATCCCCGACTACTTTGGGCCTGCTAGCAAACTGACGGCGCGGCTGATTGAATCCATCCCTAGCCCTGAAACCTTGATTTCGGGTAACCCCATCAATCTGTTGACTGCCGGTACCGGTGGTGCCACCCGCTTTAGCTCAGTAGCCAACGCTGTGACCCTGACCACGAGCATTAGTGCCGTCAACGACGTGCCCGTGCTCACCAATAACACTGCCAACCAAGCTTTCACCGAAAATGGTGGGGCCGTGGGTGGACTATTCTATAACAACGCTGTTAGCCCTGGGGCGCTGGAAGTAGGCCAAAGGTTCACAGAAGTGCGGCTGACTGTCACCAACGTTTTTGCTGGCGATAAGCTGAACTTCAGCAGCAACTCTACGAATATCTTTGTGCCGATCGATGCTGCTGGTACTATTCCTGCCGCTTCCAACTCTGGCTTTAATGTGGCTGTCACGCTGGTGGGCACCACTGCCACGCTAGTTCTGACCAGAACTAACAACATCACCGATGTAGATCTGCAAAGTCTGCTCACCAATCTCGCTTATTTCACCAATAGCGATAACCCCACTAACTACGGCCAAAACCCCAACCGGGTCATTACGCTCACTTCGATTCAGGATGCTGGTGGCACCACTCCTGGTGTTGATACGCTCAACTTGAATATTCCGGTAACTATCACAATCGCCGATGTTAACGACCCCGTAGTGGCTACTAACGACACTAACAGTGTCAATGAAGGCACTCTCCTGTCACCAGCCGCTGCGATCACTGGCAATGTTCTGGCCAACGATGTTGACCCCGATAACAACTACCTGCAAGCAAGCCCTTATTCCTTGGTGGTGAATGCGATCGCCGGTCACACCGTAGGTACTGCCTTCGATAGCACCTATGGCAACATCATCATCAATCAAAATGGTAGCTACAGCTATCAGTTGAATGACAGCAACGCTGCCGTCCAGGCCCTACGCACTTCGGCCAATACACTCACGGAGTCTTTCTCCTACACCGTTAGCGATGGTGGTGCTACTTCCACTGCCACTCTGAAGATCACCATTAATGGTACTAACGATGCTCCCGTAGCCGTAGCCGATATCGGCACTGCTGTGGAAGCTGGCGGCTTGCTCAACGGCACTGCTGGCTCTGATGCCACTGGTAATGTGTTAACTAACGACACCGATGTGGATGCTGCGGCAAACGGCGAAACCAAAGCAGTTTCGGCCTTCTCTTCTGGAGCTAACAACGGGACGATCGGCTCAGCTCTGGCAGGAACCTACGGTAGCCTCACATTAAACGCCGATGGCACCTACACCTACGCCGTTAATAATGCCAATACAAACGTTGAAGCTTTACAGGCTGGCGGTGCAACTCTCACCGATACCTTTAGCTATACGATGGTAGACAAAGAAGGTGTGACCTCCACTTCCACCCTGGCCATCAACATCACCGGCAGTAATGATGCGCCTGTCATCATTACCCAAAATAACCGCAGCAACCCAGACCCAATCATTATCCCTGATAGTGGCATAGCTACTGCCTATGGTGCTCCGATCAGTGTTTCTGGTCTTAATGGCAATATTCATAACTTAACTGTTACGCTCAATGGATTAAGCCATACCTTTCCATCTGATATTGACATCCTCCTAGTTGGGCCTCAAGGACAGCGGATTATCCTTATGTCTGATGCTGGTGGTAGTGCAGATATCGTTAACACCACTCTGACCTTCTCTGATGCGGCGATCAACAACTTGCCTGGTAGCTCCCAAATAGTTTCAGGTATTTACCGCCCAACCAACTACAATTTTGTGGACGATAATGCTGATGTTTTCCCCGCACCAGCCCCAACGGATACACCCGGCTCTGCCCTATCTGTATTCAACGGTACCAATCCTAACGGTCTTTGGCAGTTGTATGTTGTGGATGATTTCATGTATGACACTGGTAGTATTGCTGGTGGTTGGAGTCTGAATTTTGATACTCTTGGCCTGGAATCTAGTGGTGCTGTTACTGAAGATGCACAAAATTCAGATCTCACCACTACTGGCACCATCTTCTTTAGTGATGTGGACTTGATCGATACCCATACTGCTGTAGTGTCCAGCTCCGTCAATCCGCTCGGTGGTACGCTTACTCCAATAATTACTACAGATTCAACTGGATTACCTGTTGGTGAAATTCAATGGAATTACAGCGTAGCTAATAGCGCTACTCAATATTTAGCAGTAGGTCAGACTATCACCGAAACATTTACTATCACTATTGATGATGGTAACGGTGGCACGATCGACCAGTTAGTGAAAATTGTTGTCACTGGTACCAACGATAAGCCAGTTATCTCGATCGGTGAAGGAGATCGCAACACTGGCAGCGTCACGGAAATTGCCGATGGCTTTGTAGGTGAAAATGTGGATGACTTATCCACCACCGGCACTCTCAGCCTAGCTGATGTGGATCTGAGAGATGTTCAATCGGTCTCCTATCAGCCACTGGGTACCGGTTATTTAGGCACCTTCACTTCCGAAGCTACGGACAATACTACCGACGATGGCATCGGTCAAATTGGCTGGTCGTTCAGTGTAAATGATAGCGCTGTCGATTACCTCGCGGCTGGTCAAATCCTCACCCAACATTACCTGGTGGTTGCTAAGGATGACCAAGGCGGGACTAGCTTGAGCTTGCCATCTGGTAATGGATTGCGAGGTGAATATTTTGACAATATTGATTTCACCAACCTTGCGTTCACTCGCACTGATGCCACTGTCAATTTCAATTGGGATCTTGGCTCTCCTGATCCTGCAGTTGAATCTGATACATTTTCAGTCCGCTGGACGGGATTAGTTCAGGCTCTCCATAGCGAAACTTACACTTTCTATACGGGGTCGGATGATGGTGTGCGCCTTTATGTGAACAACCAACTCATCATCGAAAACTATACTGATCACCCTGGTACCGTAGATAGTGGCACGATCAACTTGGTTGCGGGTCAACTGTATGATATCCGCCTAGAATACTACGAAAACGAAGGCTATGCAGTTGCACAGTTGGCTTGGTCGAGTACTAGTCAAGCCCTGCAAATCATTCCCCAGTCTCAGCTCTTTGCGCCCGATTCGATTCCTGGCTTGGTCACTGTCACGATTACTGGTACTAATGATGTTCCAGTGATTGGCACAGGTACCTTCGCTGGTTCTATCACCGAGATTGGCGATGGTGTAGTGGGTGAAAATGTGGATGTATTGTCTACTAATGGCACAATCAGTGTGACTGATGTGGATCTGAGAGATATTCAAACCGTCTCTGCCACTGCTGCAGCTACTGGTTATTTGGGCACCTTTACCCCTACAGTTTTTGATAACACCACTGGCGATGGTATCGGTCAAATCAATTGGTCTTTCTCCGTTGATGACAGCGCGATCGATTATCTAGCAGCCGGTCAAACCCTCACCCAGACCTACACCATCAAAGTTGATGACCAGAATGGCGGCACAGCTACGCAGGATGTAACGGTCACTCTGACTGGTACTAATGACAAGCCCATCATCTCGATCGATGCAGGCGATCTCGACACCGGCAGTGTGACAGAAATTGCCGATGGTCTGGAGGGTGAAAATGTAGATGTCTTGTCCGCCAGTGGTACTTTCAGCCTGGCTGATGTGGATCTGACTGATATTCAAGGCATCTCTGCCACTGACGCAGCTACTGGTTATTTGGGCACCTTCACCCCTACAGTTTCCAATAACACCACTGGCGATGGCATCGGTCAAATTGCTTGGTCATTCTCCGTGGATGACAGCGCGATCGATTATCTAGCAGCCGGTCAAACCCTCACCCAGACTTACACCATCAAAGTTGATGACCAGAATGGCGGCACAGCTACTCAAAATGTAACGGTCACCCTGACTGGTACAAATGACAAGCCTATCATCTCGATCAATGAAGGCGATCTCGATACCGGTAGTGTGACGGAAATTGCCGATGGCCTAGAGGGTGAAAATGTAGATTTCTTGTCTACCAGCGGTACTCTCAGCCTAGCTGATGTGGATCTGAGGGATGAGCCAGAAATCTTTGCTACACCCGCAGATGATGGTTACTTAGGCACCTTTACCCCCACATTCTCCGATGAAACCACTGGTGATGGCAGCGGTCAAATTGCTTGGTCTTTCTCCGTTGCTGACAGTGCGATCGATTACCTAGCAGCCGGTCAAACCAAGACCCAGACCTACACCATCACCGTTGATGACCAGAATGGCGGCATAGCTACTCAAGATGTAACGGTCACGCTGACTGGTACGAATGATGGAGTTGTAATCGACGGCGAATCTGATATTAGCGCAAGTCTAACGGAAGATTCCGCAGCCCCCGATCTGAACGCCATCGGCTTCATCGGCTTCGGTGATGTGGACTTGATCGATACCCACGAAGTATCCGTAGTTAACGATGAGGAAAACACCCTTGGTGGCCAACTCACCGCTACCCTCATTACCGATTCGACCAACAGAGGATTTGGTGGAGTGGAGTGGAACTACACATTGTCCAACGATGCTACCCAATACTTGGCCGAGGGCATTACCATTACGGAAACCTTCAACATCACGATCGATGATGGTCATGGTGGCGCAGCTACCCAAGCAGTGACCGTCACTGTGACAGGTACCAACGATGCACCTACCTTGTTGGCTAATAATGCCTCATCGATGCTGGTGAAACCTCGTACAACGATTAACAACAACCGCAACCGGGCGCTGAATCTAGATAAGCTCTTTGGGTTTGCCCCCAACGCAAATGTTGATAACGTCTTGACCATTCCTCATGTGACCATCAAGGGCACTTCCAGCGGCAGCGTGGACTACTACTCATTCACAGTTGCCGAAGGTGGCTCGGATGTGATCATCGACGTTGATGGCGCTAGATTCAACGGTGCAGTGATGGATTCTATGGTGGCCATCTACGACTCCATGGGCAATCGGTTAGCTAGTAACGATGACGCTAGTCTTGACCCCGGCTCTGTTAGTACGCGAGACAGCTACCTAACAGCCACTTTAGCTGCTGGGACATACTACGTGGCTATTGGCCGCCACCCCAATGTGGTCAACAGCGCGCCCAGAGCCATGAGTGCTGGCTCGACTTATACCCTACAGGTGTCTGTCGAAAGACCACAAATCCCTGCTCAGTTTACTAGCGTTGAAGAAGACCTTGATGCCTCAGGCCAAAACATTGCTCCCCTAACGGGTTCCCTCGCTATTCGAGACGTTGATTTGGGTGATACCCTGACAGCCTCGATCGTTGGCACCCCAGTGGTTGCCTGGAATGGTGAGGTGGTCACTACAGGCTTCCCCGCAGGTCTGACGGCTGACGGTGTTCTGACCTTGGCGGCACCAATCACCGCTAATGGTTTAATGCAATCCTTGGGCTACACCTATGACCCCGGTGCCGTTAACCTCGACTACTTGGCTGCTGGTGATCAATTGACTGTGAAATACAGCATTCAAGTCAGCGACGATCTGGCTAACACCACCATTCAAGATGTTGTCTTTGTGATCAATGGCACCAACGATGGCGTAGTCATTGATTATGCCGATAGCACTGGCGCAGTGACTGAAGATGATTTCGCCCTAAGTACCGTAAACATCCTGACTGCCGGTGGCATGATTGTCTTCAGCGATCTGGATTTCACTGATGTTCATAGCACATCGGTGGCAATTAATCCCGCCAACACTCTGGGTGGTAGCCTCAGAGCATCGGTCATGGCCGATGCCGCTAATGGCGACCCTGGTGCGGTTATGTGGAGCTACAACGTCAATAATGATAATACTCAGTACCTAGCTGTTGGTGAAACTATCACCGAATCCTTCATCGTTACTGTGGATGATGGCAATGGTGGCGCGATCGACCAAGAAGTAGTTGTTACCATCACAGGTACCAATGATGGAGTGGTAATTGAGTCTACAGATCACACTGGCGCTGTAACCGAAGATGATGCAGAACTTTCTCTGCTGGCTACCGGCAACATCCTCTTTAGCGATGTAGACCTCATCGATACTCACATCACATCCGTGATGGCTAGCGAAACCAACACTTTTGGTGGCAGCCTGACTGCATCATTAGTTACTGATACTACCGATGGCAACTTGGGTGAAGTGACTTGGAACTACAGCGTCAGTAATGCTGCTACTCAATACCTAGCTGTTGGTGAAACCGCGACGGAATCCTTCATCGTTACTGTAAATGATGAAAATGGTGGCGCGATCGACCAAACAGTCACCGTCACCATCACCGGTACTAACGATGGAGTGGTAATTGAGTCTGCCGATAGCACCGGAGCCGTGACCGAAGATGATGCAGAACTTTCTCTGGTCACCAATGGCACGATCTTGTTCAGCGATGTGGATCTCATTGATACCCACACCCGATCGGTCACAGTTAGCGAAGGCAATACCCTCGGTGGCATCCTAACCACATCACTAGTTACGGATGCGACTGGCGGCAACACCGGCGAAATTGCTTGGAACTACAGCGTCAGTAATGCTGCTACTCAATACCTAGCTGTTGGTGAAACCACCACTGAATCCTTCACCGTTACTGTGGATGATGGCCATGGCGGCGCGATCGACCAAACGGTCACCGTCACCATCACCGGTACCAACGATGGAGTCGTTCTGTGGGAATCTGATACCACTGGAGCCGTGACCGAAGATGCCACTAACCCGGCTCTGACCTCTGCTGGCACCATCTTCTTTAGCGATATAGACCTCATCGACACTCACAGCACATCCGTGGCAGCTAGCGAAGCTAATACTTTTGGTGGTAGCCTGACCGCGTCGGTGACTACCGATGCCACCGGTGGCAACCTGGGTGAAGTGACTTGGGAATACAGCGTTGATAATGCTGCTACTCAATACCTAGCTGTTGGTGAAACTGCTACGGAATCCTTCACCGTGACTGTGGACGATGGCAATGGCGGCTCGATCGACCAATCGGTCACTGTTACCATCACCGGTAACAATGATGGAGTGGAAATTCTTGCAGGCGACATCACCGGCTCCGTGACCGAAGATGATACTCTGCCGACCCTGAATACCTCTGGTATCGTGCTCTTCGGCGATGTGGATTCCATTGATACCCACACCACCTCCGTGGTGGCTAGTGCGGGCAATACTCTGGGTGGAAACCTCTCTGCTTCTGTTACTATCGATTCCAATGAATTTGGTACTGGACTCGTTACTTGGGAATACAGCGTTAATAACAGCGCTACCCAATACCTCGCGGTTGGCGTAACTGCTACGGAATCCTTCATCATTACTGTGGATGATGGCAATGGTGGGGCGATCGACCAAGAAATCACTGTGACCATCACCGGTACCAATGATGCCCCAGTTTTGACTGGATTGGCGGCTCGCCTCAATGGCGGCATCGAGGATGTAGCTACCACCTACACCGTTACCAAGGCGCAATTGCTCCAAGGCTTTACAGATATTGATGCTGGCGAAACAGCCACCCTCAATATCGCCAACTTGGCTTCTGTAGATAGTGCCTTTGTGACTACCGATGGCGGTCTCACCTACACCTTCACTCCTGGAGCCAACTTCAACGGTGCAGTCAATCTCACCTACGATGTGGTGGACGTGCATGGAGGCAGTGTTGCTGCTAGTAATACTTTCAGCATCCAAGCGGTCAACGATGCGCCCACTAGTCTGGCGGCTAACGTGAGCCTCGCCGCGATCGACGAAGACACCCTGAACCCCACTGGCAACACCGTAGCCAATCTCTTTGCTAGCGCCTTCAGCGATGCCAAAGACAATCAAACGGTGCATGGTGGTTCCAGTGCCAACGGTTTTGCTGGTATTGCCATCATTGCGGCAGACGCGACCGTGGCCCAAGGCAAGTGGCAGTGGCTAGATCTAGCTCAGAACAAGTGGACACCCATCCCTAATAACACCTACAGCACCAGCGTAGCTCTGGTCTTGGAAAGCACCACCCAAGTTCGGTTTGTGCCCGCTCCCAACTACAACGGTGCGCCCGGTAGCTTGGTAGCTCGTCTGATCGAAACTGGTGAACCCATTGTGGCTGGCGATGTGGTGAATCTGAGTGGTATTCGCAGTGGTGGCAGCACTCGCTTCAGCGATAGCGCCAACACCGTTACTCTCAACACCTTCATCACTCCCGTTAACGACGTGGCTACGATCGGTGGCCAAACCGCCAGCAGCGTCATTGAAGATACGCGGCTGTCTACCATCGGTCTCCTTACGGTTACCGATGTGGATCTGAACGAATCTAGCTTCCAAGTTGTCAGCAATCAACCCAGCGACAATGGCTACGGTAGCTTCTCGATCGTGGCTAATGGCACCTGGCAGTACAACCTGAACAATACGCTAGCTGCAGTTCAAGGCATCAAGGAAGGTAGCTCTCTCTCCGATAGCTACACCTTCAAGAGCATCGATGGTACCACTCAGCTGGTGACGGTCACTATCAATGGCACCAATGATGGACCTACTCTTGCTAGTGCGATCGCCGATAAAACAACTGCAGAAGATGATGCATTTAGCTTCCAGCTCCCCATTGGCACCTTCTCTGATATAGATAACGGTGACAATCTGACCTATGTTGCGACTCTAGCTAACGGTGCAGCTCTGCCCCCCTGGCTCACCTTTAATGCCGATACTCGCACCTTTAGCGGCACTCCTCTCAACGGTGATGTTGGCATCATCAGCGTTAAGGTCACTGCTACCGATTCGGCCACCATCGGTCTGTCGGTCTCCGACACCTTCGACCTTACGGTCACCAACACCAACGATGCCCCAACCGTTGCTAACCCAATAGTTGCGCAACAAACCATCGGAGAAGGTCAATTCCTAAGCTTCACAATTCCTGCCAACACATTTACTGACGTAGATGCCGGAGACAACCTCACATACAGCCTGGCTCTAGAAAATGGTCAACCGGCACCAAGCTGGCTGAGCATCAGTGCTACTGGTGTCGTCAGTGGTACACCCACCGCCGATGCATCGGGCAACTTCAACATCCAAGTAATAGCGACAGATCTTGGAGGACTGCAAGCGAGCAGCACCTTTGCCTTAAATGTCCTAGACTTTATTGGTACTCCTAACAACGACACCCTTTCTGGTACCTCCGGTAACGAAACCCTCCTAGGTCTGGGTAGCGACGATTACCTCAGTGCTTTGGGCGGTAACGATTCCCTCGATGGTGGTACTGGCAACGATCTCCTTTATGGTGGCGATGGCAATGATACCGTTGATGGTGGTGATGGCAACGACTACTTAGATGGCGGGTCTGGCAATAAC
Organism: Synechococcales cyanobacterium OTE_70_metabat_200; assembly: GCA_031375385.1. Classification (GTDB taxonomy): domain Bacteria; phylum Cyanobacteriota; class Cyanobacteriia; order Cyanobacteriales; family Chamaesiphonaceae; genus JAAFHZ01. Next base: position 76,518 of record JANMHS010000103.1, read on the forward strand.
ATTCTCAATGGTGGAGCTGGCAATGATACCTTCATTAGTTCGGCTAACGCTCTAGATGTCATGGCTGGTGGTACCGGTGACGATCTTTATGTTGTTTACAACAGCGGCAGCACCATTACTGAATTGAGTGGCGAAGGTTATGACACAGTCGTGGCCTATACCGATCACGCTCTAGCCGACAACGTTGAAACCCTCTATCTGATTGACTCAGCCAATGGCACCGGCAACTCTGGTGATAACGCGATCGTTGGTTATGGTACTGGCAACAATGTTATTGAAGCGGGTGCTGGTAATGACTACGTTGATGGTGGCGATGGCGATGACATCCTTTATGGTGACGAAGGTAACGACTATATCAACGGTGGTGCTGGTAACGACTACTTCAATGGGGGTTCTGGCAACAACACTCTCAACGGTGGCTCTGGCAATGATACCTTTGTCAACTTAGCTGATGGCTTAGATGTTATGGCTGGTGGTACTGGTGATGATCTTTATGTTGTTTACAACAGCGGCAGCACCATTACTGAATTGAGTGGCGAAGGTTATGACGCAGTTGTGACCTATACCGACTACGCCCTAGCCGATAACGTTGAAACTCTCTATCTAATCGACTCGGTCAACGGTACCGGTAACTCTGGTGATAACGCGATCGTTGGTTATGGCAACGGTAACAACCTCATCAATGGCCTTGGTGGCGACGATACGCTGCTTGGTGCAGCTGGTGCCGATACCTTTGCTTTCGGTGGGACTGACCTCACTACCGTCAGCCAAATTGGTATCGACGACGTTCTGGACTTCAGTCAAGCTGAAGGAGACCATCTCTTCTTTAGCAACAGCACCTTCTCGGCACTTGCGCCTAGTACTGATGGCTTCATTGCCAGCAGCGACCTGTTGGTGGTAGCTAATGATGCTGACATTAATGACACCGTTGCTGCCAAGATTATCTACAGCTCCGGCTCTGGTAATCTCTTCTACAACGAAAATGGTGCTACAGCAGGCTTTGGCACTGGTGGCCAGTTTGCCACCTTGGATAACAAGCCTGCTCTGACTCGCACTGATATCTTCGTGCCAGTTACACTGGCCGGCTTAGTGTAAAAACTTAGAACTAGCAGCAGCCTCCCACAATGGGAGGCTGCTTTTTTTAGAGCCGTGTTTCTGGTATCCCAGAGAGTTGCTCGATCGGTTGTTTAACGATTCCAAGATTTAGTCTAGAGGGGTTGACTGAATTGTTACGGTGCTGGCTGGCTTTGGTTTTGTTACCATCCATCGACCAAATTGTGAATACAAAGCTGGCAACACCAACAAAGTTAAGGCCGTAGAAGTAAACAGTCCGCCCAAGACGACTATAGCCAAAGGCTGTAAGATTTCCTTACCTGCTCCAGACCCAATCACGATCGGCACCATTCCCAATGCTGAAGACAGCGCTGTCAGTAGAATAGCCACCAGCCGCTCCATTGAACCCTCCACAACCGTTTCTTTCAAGGGAATACCTGCCGCCAAGCGTTGATTATAGTTTTCTACTAGCAGCAGCCCATTCCGGGTAGCTACCCCAAACAGAGTAATGAACCCAACCATTGAAGCCACTGAAATAATCCCACCGCTCACAGCTACGGAAATTACGCCCCCAATCAGAGCCAGCGGCAAATTCAGCAAAATCATGATGGTGCCACCGATCGACTTAACTGCAAAGTAAATCAAAACTGCAATCACCACCAAAGCCGCAGCACCAGAAAACAAAAGTGTTTGAGTAGCCTGCTCTTGGGCCTGAAACTGACCACCAAACTGCACATAATAACCAGGCGGCAAAGCAATTTTTTGGACATTGGCACGCACATCGGCAATAATCGCCCCCAGATCGCGACCACTGGTGTTGGCAGAAACCACAATCAAGCGTGAGACATTATCGCGGTTAATGGTGCTAGGGCCAGAGCCATATTCGATTTTGGCGACTTGAGACAAAGGAATCTTTTGACCGGCAGGAGTGTCAATTAAGAAATTCCCGATCGATTCCGGGTTCTGACGAAAACTGTCTGGCAACCGTACCACCAAGTTAAAAGTCTGCTGTTTTTCTAAGATCTGAGAAACCGTGCGACCACTAAAACCAGTTTCGATGGTCTCCGCCAAGTCTCCAATAGTTAGACCATAGCGGGCAGCGGCATCTCGATCGAACTTCACCTGTACCTGCTTAACGGGCACTTGGGGTTCTAGCTGCAAATCCGTAATGCCAGGGATACTGGCCATAGTAGTTTGAACCTGTTTGCCCAAAGTCCTTAGTTGATCTAACTCTGGCCCATAAATTTTGACGGCGATCGCACTCCGCACCCCAGACAAAATTTCATCCATGCGATGGGAAATAAACCCGCCGACGCTACTGGCCACACCTGGTAATTTTTCCAACTCCTGGCGTAATACTGCCACAGTTTTTTCTCGATCAATTGAGCCTTCTTCACTAATCTGGACATCCAATTCACCGAAGTTCACCCCACCCACATCTGGATCGCCGGAAGCAAAGCCCGATCGAAACTGTAGGCTGTCGAAACGCTTGTCATTTTTCAGCACATCCATCACTGCAATCGCTGATTGGTTGGTCGCTTCTAAAGATTGCCCTGGAAACAGTGTTACAGCGTTAACTAGAGCGCGATCTTGAAACTCTGGTAGAAAAACTTTGCCTAGCCCCGGTAACATCAACATCGCTGCAATAAAACCGGCCAGAGATATACCCAGAATTAGCTTGGGTGTTTGCATCGCCAAATTCAATAGTGGTTGGTATACTTGATGTGCCCAACGTTCGATCGGTGTTTCGGCGCTTGGTAATGGACGACCGACTAGCAGCAATGCACAAAGAGCAGGGGTGAGTGTTAAGGCCACCAGGGTCGAAGCCAAAATAGAGAGCAAATAAGTCAGACCCATCGGTGTAAAAATTCGGCCTTCCACTCCAGACAGTGCAAAGATTGGGGCAAAGACTACTGCGATAATAATCGTGGAAAATAACACGCTGACTCGAACTTCCACCGATCCAGAAAACACCACTTCTAAAGGTGACTTAGGATTTATGGCCACTTGATTTTCGCGTAATCGCCGATAAACATTTTCCATATCGACGATCGCATCATCTACTACTGAACCGATCGCCACTACCAATCCACCCAAAGTCATAGTATTAATGCCCTGACCTGTCCAACTCATAATCAACATTCCTAGTAATAATGACACCGGCAAAGCGCTGAGACTAATCACTACAGTTCGCCAGTTCAGCAAAAAAGCAATCAAAATCACTGAAACAATGATCGCTCCATCCCGCAGTGCTTCTTCAACGTTTTTGACCGAAGCTTCAATGAACAAATTTTGATCGAAGGTTTTAGTGAAGCTTACGCCAGCAGGTAAACCGGGCTTAAGTTCGGCCATCGCCGCCTCGATCGCCTTTACCACAGTGGGAGTATCACCAGTTGGCTGCTTGGTGACAGTCAAAATCACTGCTCGCTTACCTTGAAAGATGCCATCACCCCGGCGTAGCCCTGGCCCAATTTGGACTGTCGCGACTTGCTCCAATAGTACCGGCGCACCTTTGTCAGCTTTAATTACCGACTTTTTCAGTTGCTCAATCGACTCCAAACGCCCTAAACCCTTGATCAGAAATTCTTGATCGGGCGTAGTAGCAAACCCTCCAGGAGCATTAGAGTTAGTACCTTGGACTGCCTTATTTAAATCAGCCAAAGAAATATTGTAAGATTTTAGCCGATCGGGATCGACTAATACCTGATACTGGCGCTCATCGCCACCATACAGAAACACATTACTGACCCCTGGCACACTCAGCAGGCGATTGCGGACATCCCAATTGATCGTGCGCCACAGTTCCATCATGTCGCCATCTTTGCTGGTAAAAGCGTATTTGATAGTCCAGCCGAGCGGGGAGTTAACCGGTAGTATTTCAGGCTGTTTAACGCCCTTAGGCAATAAACTATTCACCCGCTGCAGACGCTCAGTGACAAGCTGACGGGCCCGATAAACATCAATATCCCAACCAAATACGGCTTTGACCGAAGCAATTCCTACGGCCGAAGAAGACCGCAGAGAGGTTAAGCCTGGGGTACCATTGATGGCACTCTCGATCGGCCTAGTGACCAAAGATTCTACTTCTTCAGGGGCTAGCCCTTCCGCATCTACCTGGATTTCCACTTGGGGCGGGGCAAAGTTAGGAAAGACATCTAAGGGCATTTGCCCCAACACCCGAAAACCCCAAATACTGAGGGCTAGAGAAATGAGCACAACTAACCAGCGACGCTCGATCGACCATCTCACAATGTTGTTCAGCACGGCAGTTAGTTATTAGTTGGAATAGGGAGTACAGAATCGTTGGAGGTAGCGGAATGACCTTTGGGATTTGCTTCGGTTTCGATATTATCAGCTGGAATATTTGGGTCTGAAGCATCATGACGATTTTGGGCTATAGCTATGACTTCGATCGTGGGATCAGGAATGTTTGGTACTGGCTCGTTTGTATTGGGATTTTTCAAATCAGCACCATGCTCTACGATCATCACTTCCATCTCGTTGCCATCAAGCTCATTTCGTTTAGTTCTTCTGACTAACCACCAAGCTCCACCACCTGATGCTAAGACTCCGGGAACAGCCAGCCACACAGGGTTAAATGGAATTTTAAATCCGGCGATCGACAACCCTGATCCTGCTTTGCTTTCACCACCTGCCGCATGTTCATCGGCTTTGGCCGGAGCTTTGAGTGACTGAGCATAGAGCTGGGGAGCACGTTGGGTTACTACCTGATCTCCAGCAAATAATCCCGATTTCACTTCTACCAAATCGCCCACAGTTTGGCCAAGTGTGACAGTGATTGGTTGATAGGCATTGCCATTTTGGACATAAACTATTTTTTTACCATCGGCCTCAACTATGGCGGCAGTAGGAACTGCCAATAAGGAAGCCGTACTTTCATCGATCCCTAGGCGCAGTTCAGCAAACATGCCCGGTTTGAGAGAGCCCCCACTATTATTCAGGGCAACTTGGACAGGCACTACCCGGCTTTGACCTTCTACAGCAGTTCCAATCCGGTTAATGGTGCCCTCAAAAATTTCGGTACCGACTTTCACACTGGCATTTTGCCCGAGTTTGATTTTGCCTAAATCTTTCTCATAGATGTTGGCAGTGGCCAGCACTTGCTGATCATTAATGATAGTCATCAGCTTGGCACCGGCATCGGCAACAGATTGGCCGGTGGTGATATCTTGATCGGCTACGATACCATTGAGCGCTGATTTGATAGTGATGATGCCATTCTGATTATCAATATTGCCGAGTTGACCAAGGCGGGTGTTATAGTTAGCAGCACTCAGGTTTTGGCGGTTTTGGGCGGCGGTAACGGCAGCTTGAGATTTGCGCAGTTGGGCATCGGCTTCTACCAAAGATTTTTGGTTGACAGCTTTGGAAAGTTGACCTTTGGCTTCGGCTACTTGCTTTTCGGCATCGCGTAATTCCCTTAATGGCAAGTCGGTTTCAGCTTTACGCAGTTCGGTTTCGGCTTGGAGTAATCCAGGCTGACTTTGGGCTTTGGCCAGGGCAGTCCGCGCTTCAGCTAGTTTGGCCTGAGATTCTAATACTTGCCGACGGGGTAGGGCACCACCAGCCGCTAATTCTGTATCTTTTTGGTAGCGATCGAGCGCTACCTTGACTTCGATTTGAGCCGCAGTAATCTCGGCCTTAGAAACTTGCTGCTGTCGCTGATAGTTAGTTTTCGCCACCTGGATGATCGAGCCTTTATTCACCAACTGCTGCTCTCTAGTTAACCGAGACTGGGCAGCGGCCAGTTGACTGAGAGCTTGCTCTTGTTCAGCTTTAGCAATTTGCCGAATTTTACCATAGCTGTCTTGAGCTAGTTGCAGGTCGGCTTGAGCTTGCTGTAAACTCGCCACCGCCTCACTTTTTTTCTCCTGAGCTGCTACCCGCAGATCTCCTAACTCTGGGCTGGTCATAGTAGCTACGGCCTGACCAGCTCTAACTCTGGCTCCGGGCTGCACCAGCAGCCGCAGAATCTTGCCTTTAATGGGTGCAGTAACTTCAACTTTTTGATTGGGTAGCAGCTCAATTTGGCCAGTCGCTACAATCTCTACTTTCAGGCTTTGCTTCTGGACAGGAGAAACTTTAACTCCGATCCGTTGAGCAGTTTCAGCCTCAATTTTCACTTCACTACCGCTAGTTTTTTCTTTTTCACTAAACTCGTTGCCATGACCACCATGACTCAACGCTGCTGGAGCTAAAAAGATCCAGCAATTCATTAAGCTCAGTAGGGCAAAGGCTTTAGGGCGAGAGGAGAAGTGCATAATTTTAGCAACCGATCATTAATTGATATAAATTGATGATTTTCTAGGAGACATTTACCCAGAAGTCGGCAGTTACAATTTTGCCATTGCGGTTGAACTGCCCCCACAGCTTATATTTGCCGGCTTTAGGGAAAGTAGTCATAAAGTGAACTTCTCCACCTGTGCCATGTTGGGCGGCATGAGCATGGATGTAATCAGCGCGCGTGAGGGGAGTTGAATTCTTCATAACTACTAAATGTCCCCGTTCACCTAAGTATGGCTGCAAGTCTGCCACTGGCTGGCCATTAGCTTGCTGCATTTTGAAGATCAGCATTGTTTCCTTTCCGGCCTTGAGGTTGTCGGCAGTCAACTGTACCTTGGTGTCACCGATCGATTTGGCTTTAGTAAAATCCAATTTAGGTGCTGATCCTGGCTTACCAGCTACCTTGACTTGCATTAACGATACTTGTTCGGCCTGACCGGCTGGCTTGTAATCACTAACTAGGGTGTAATTGCCACCTTGGGGGAAGTTAGCCTGAACTTCAAAACGCCCTTTTTGTTTATAGACAGGGTGAATGTGACTAAAAGTTTGCAGATCATCACTAACTACGATGAGATGCATTAGCTTGGTTTGAAAAGTCTCAAACTTGTCGACAGCTTGACCGCTTTTAGCTCTGACATCAATAACCAACTTGGTTTCAGCACCGGCCTGGATATTTGCAGCAGTCAATTTGGCCGTAGTGGTTTCAGCACCTTCAACGGCTGGCATGGTCATTCCTCCATGATCACCATGTCCACCGTGACTATTATTATCCTCTGCCATTTTCATGTCTCTGACTGGAGTTTCATTGGCGTTATTTATAGTAGCTGCTTTATTCATGCTACAGGCCACAGTGGTTAGAAGTAATCCACTACCGATAATGATTGAAGCAATTGACTTTTTCATGGCTATTTATTTAGAGCTTGGAGATTTGTTGAGCTATAAATATTAACGATTAAAACTAAATCGACCATCTGCTATGTCACCGCCAATATTAGCATTAACTTTGAGTTGATATACACCCGCAGTCTTTCCTGGAACAACCCCAGCATAATGCTTGCCCGCAGTATCGTAGGCAAAGGTAATTGATTTTGATTGACCATCTGGGGACTGAATTTCTCCAGATACTTTGGCATCGCTGATGGCTTGATGGTCGCCACCTTTTTGGACATATAAATCTAAGTGAGTTTCATTGGCCGATTTCTCGGGAACCAGCTCTAAATGATACTTTCCAGACTCTACGACCTGGCCACCCTTACCGCCGTGGTCTTTCATAGCTAACTTGGCATCTGGGGAGGTAGAGACTGCTGGAGATCCTTGTCCAGTCGCTGGATTGCTAGCTGGGGCTTGAGCTGCTTTTTCTCCACTGCTGCAAGAGGCTAGTAGGATTGCAGCTCCGCCGATTAAAAGACTTAAGCCGGTAATTTTCATGACGTAGTTTAGAAGTTTTCAGTGTTGTCAACCCAGCATGTCACCCAATTGTGAATTGAGGATGAAAAAACTGGGTGGAGTCAATTTCGACTACAGTACTCATGAACCAAAGCACTTTGCGACCTTTGAGAAAGTTAGAGCATTTCACGTAGGATTCACTTTTGCTGAATATCTTGAAAATACAAACCACTTTTGTTGGTCAGTTGCTAACACTTTTATGAAGAACTTCTCCTTATCAATAGCCTATGGACTGAGTTTAGCTGGATTATTGATATCAGCAAATTCAACCCTAGCCAAAAGCAATGCTGGTAATACCATCCACATTGAGCAAAGTCGTCAATTTCCTGAAACCCGCTGGGCTAATGCCGATCATTACATTCGAGTGCACGTACCACAAAATAGCAGAGCACTAACAGCATTACGGTTACAAGTCACAGGAAACCTCAAATTTGACATCAACCAAGTCCAAGTTTTTGATCTGGCTGGTCAGAAAGTGCCCGTAGTAGTTACAATAGAGACAGCTTATACTGGGAATGATCTGCTGGAGAGATCAATTCATCTCACCTTTGCTTCTCCTATTACCAGTGGCAAACAGTTTGACATTCGCGTCAGTAACGTGAAAAAAGCTTTGATTTCTCAGCCTGCTACCTACTCGTTGTCTGCTAAACTGATTGGTAATGATCAAGAGCAGTATGTTGGAGCAGCCTACTTCCGCAGTTATTAGTCAATATGAGAATTTTACTAGCTGAAGATGAGCCAGATATTGGCAATGCGGTTCACCGAATTCTGAACCGAGAAGGTCATGTTACTGATTGGGTCATGGATGGTACCGAAGCTTGGGAATTCCTGCGGTCTGATTTTGCAAGCTATGAACTAGCCATATTAGATTGGATGATGCCTGGGATCTCTGGCATTGAGCTATGTCAAAAGCTACACCAAAGCCATCACCCAGTCAGGGTTTTGATGCTGACTGCCAAAGATACGATTAGCGATCGAGTACAAGGACTAGATGCCGGAGCCGATGACTATATAGTTAAGCCCTTTAGAATGCCCGAGCTACTGGCCAGAATTCGCTCTATCCAAAGACGTTTAAGCAGCCAGACTCCGCCAAAAATTATCAAGGTCGGCAATTTGGCACTTAGTCAAGACTATTTCACTATTTGTTCGGTGCTTAATCCAAGCGCATCAGTTGAACTCCAAACTAAAGATTTCTTGCTAATAGAATACTTAATGTGTCACGCTAATATTATAGTAACTCGTGACCAAATAGCGGAGGCTCTAGCTCTAGACCATAACGAAACCAATCAGAACCTAATTACTGTGCGGGTAAAAAAACTCCGCCAAAAGTTAGCGGGGATCGGCTTTGCTGATGCGATCGAAAGCGTCTATGGTTTAGGATATCGCTTGGTTTTTGAGGCGTTAAATCATCAATAGCTATGCTGAAGAACTCTCTCTTTAACAAAACTAGGTTCCAGATTGCAGCTTGGCATGCTGCTGGCACAGCTATGATTTTGCTGCTGACGAGTTTTTATTTGTACTTCACAGTTAGAGATAACTATTGGGCCGCAGTTAGCCGTGAAATTTCATCTCTAGGCGGCACGCTCCACGATGCTTTAGAGCCAAAGTTACAAGAGCCAGGAATAATCAGTGAACGTATCAATCGAGAAGTTTTACCCAACCTTTGTGTAGCAGGCAAAAACTGTCGCACTATCAGTAATTCACAGCGTCATGTACTAGGCATTACTCAGCAAGAAGTGTACTATCTGCGCTTTTATAGTTTACAAGGCCAACTGGTTGCCCAGTCAGGTAATCAGCCAGCAGGAGAAATTCCAGCAAATCTTGGTGAATCGTTATATTCTTTCGATGATGCTGCTGGTCGACATTACCACCGCTATTCCACTGGCCTAACTACTGCTAATGGCCGTCCCTGGGGATTTTTACAGGTTGGTCGATCAATGGAGGAATTTGATGAACGTTTGGCTAACCTACGGCTACGCATGTTGCTGATCATCCCGATTTTAATGCTATTTATCATTTTGGTGAGCTGGTGGGTAGCTGGTCGAACCATGAAACCAATCTATAACTCTTATACCAAAATGCAACAGTTCACGGCTGATGCGGCCCATGAGTTACGTACACCACTGGCAGCCATTCAAACCACCGTGGATTTAATGAAATATTATGCACCCAGCGAGTATTTTCAGCAACAGCAATCACTAACAGCACTCGATCGACAGACTGATCGCCTGATCCAGCTTGCCCAGGATTTACTGATGCTGTCTCGGTTAGATTCTCCATTTGAGCAATTACAACTTGACCCATGCAATCTAAATCAAGTGGTGCCGAAAATAGTAGAAAATCTTCAATCCTTGAGTAAAAAGGCAAATATAACCCTCAAAACACATTTGATGACATCAGTTCCTCTACTGATCAAAATTGATCAAATTCATTTAGAGCGGTTACTGACTAATTTGGTAGTCAATGCAATCGAACACACACCAGAAAATGGCTGTGTAACGGTTGTACTGGAGCGATTAGGTGAACACGCCCTTTTACGAGTGAGTGATACTGGCTTGGGGATGTCACCAGAAGTGCTAGAGCGGATTTTTGACAGATTTTATCGCGCAAATCATGATCGGGGGCGGCAATCCGGTGGCACTGGATTGGGTTTAGCAATTGTGAAATCAATTGCGAGCAATTATGGTGGCACAGTGAATGTGAAGAGTGAATTACAACATGGAAGTATTTTCACTATCAAACTTCCCCTCTAAACCTTTGATGTAGCATCGTTTTTTTGTACTTCAATTACCCCCCGAAACATGCGCATTCCACAAGTAAAAGCATATTCACCTGTCTTAGTTGGAGAGAATTCAACAGTTGTTGTTCGATCCATTGGCAAATGAGCACTAATCCCAAAATCAGGAATCAATAGCTCATCGAGACAAGCATTGCTGTCATGCCGATCAAATAAAAGCTTTACCGGCTGTCCAGCAACTACTACAACTCGATCAGGACGGTATCCGCCATCAACTGTGATAGTCACCTCTTGTACCCCATTAGTTTGGGTAGCTTGTCGTTTCTGTTGTTTACGTCCCAAAAACCACCAGAGTTCAACACCAATTAGGGTCAGCCCACCGAGAACTACACCTATTTTGACTGGTAATGGCTGTTCGATAGTTTGAAAAGAGCGGTTTGTAGTAGATGGTTGCATCAGCATTGAAGATTCTCCATCTACTTGGGCGATGAAGAGCATTGCCCCGATTAAAGCTACAATAAAATTCATATTTTTAATCCTTTTAATCTCAAAGCGTTTAGAACAACCGAAATCGAGCTAAAAGCCATTGCACCCCCAGCGATCGCCGGGTTAAGCAGCCAGCCAGTAACAGGAAAGAAAATTCCAGCCGCAATCGGAATACCCAACACGTTATAGCCCAGCGCCCAAAAGAGGTTCTGCTGAATATTTTGCATGGTGGCACGACTGAGCTGAATCGCAGTAACGATGCCCTGTAAATCTCCTGAAATCAGAGTGATATCAGAAGCCGCGATCGCCACATCGGTGCCCGTACCGATCGCCATGCCTACATCAGCCTGGGCTAGAGCTGGAGCATCATTGATGCCATCCCCAACCATTGCCACAACTTTCTTTGATTGCATTTGCAAAGTGCGAATAGTATTAGCTTTTTGGTCGGGGCGCACCTCGGCTAAAACTCTCTTGATGCCTACTTGGTTAGCGATCGCCTGGGCGGTACGCTGATTATCGCCAGTGAGCATCACTACTTCTATGCCCATTTTTTGCAGAGTATTAATCGCTTTAGCTGAACTGGGTTTAACGGTGTCAGCCACTGCAATCATTCCCTGTAAACTTCCGGCAACAGCTACAAAAACTACGGTTTTCCCATCATTTTCCCAGTTTTCCTTTTGAGATTGAAACGCCGCTGAACTGATCCCCAGCTCGTTGAACCATCTCTGGGTGCCAATATAAACCTTTTGCCCATCGATGTTACCGCATACACCGCTGCCTGCCACTGCTTCAAAGCTTTCTACTGCTGGTAATTGAGGGTCTTTGCTTTGAGTGCGAGCATATTGAAACAGGGCTTCAGCTAAAGGGTGTTCCGAATTATTTTCTAAAGCACCGATCGATCGCCACAAAGTCAGAGCATCCAAAATGTTAGGACTGTCAGGGACAAAATCGAGAATTGAAGCTGTGTCTGTCACTACAGGTTTACCCTGGGTGATAGTGCCGGTCTTATCCATCAAGATCGTCTGAATTTGCCGAGCAAGTTCTAGGCTCTCGGCCCCTTTGATCAAAATGCCGTTTTCAGCTCCTTTCCCGATGCCTACAGTAACCGAGGTGGGTGTAGCTAAACCCAAGGCGCAGGGGCAAGCAATAATCAAAACGCTGACCATCGTGACAGTGGCCAAAGTGAAATTACCGATCGCCAGAAACCAAACTACAAAAGTTGCCACAGCGATCAAGATAATTACCGGCACGAACCAGCCAGTAATATTGTCTGCCAGCTTTTGGATGGGAGCTTTAGAATTTTGAGCTTGCTGCACTAACTTGATAATCTGTGCCAAGGCAGTATCTTTGCCAATTTTAGTAGCCCGAAACTGCAAGCTGCCTGTCTTGTTAAGGGTAGCACCGACCACTTGATCTCCCACTTGTTTGGTGGCGGGGAAGCTTTCACCCGTGAGCATAGATTCATCAACGGTAGAGTATCCCAATACAACTTCACCATCTACCGGAATTTTTTCTCCAGGGCGAACTATTACAATATCAGCGAGTACTACTTCGGTAATGGGGATGTCGATTTCCTGCTTATTGCGGATTACCCTTGCTGTTTTAGCCTGTAGCCCCATCAGTTCTCGAATTGCCGTAGATGTTGCTCCCTTAGCGCGATTTTCCAACCAGCGACCCAGTAGTGTCAAAGTTATAATCATTGCAGATGCTTCATAGTAAACTTCTGCCGATAGTCCTTGAGCTTGAAAATAATTAGGGTTAATAGTTACCCAAAGCGAATAGAAAAAAGCGATGCTAGTACCGAGCGAAATGAGAGTATTCATATCGGCAGTCCGGTGACGAAAAGCTTTCCAGGCTGATCGATGAAATTCTCTACCCACCCAAAACTGTACAGGTGCTGCCAGAGCCAATTGTACCCAGGAGTTTTCTAACCCAGAAAGAAAAGCTGGAAGTTTTAGATTGAAATGACTCAGAGTGCCCATTACTAACAAAAAACTGAGAACAGCACCAATCATCACCTGCTGCTGGAGATTCCGCTCTTGTAGCTGTTCTGCTCTGGTTTTGGGATCATTGTCAAAAGTGGGGTCTGCTAGAATCGCTTGAGCCTCATAGCCAATTCCAGCCACGGCCTGACAGATATAATTACTGTCAGTTTGCTTGGGATCATATTGCACAGTCGCTCGATTGGCGCTGAAATTGATGTTGCATTTCACTACCCCTTTGACGCTGAGAATTGCTTGCTCAATGCTGTGAGCGCAGGAAGCACAGCTCATACCCTTCAGTTTCAGATTTATGTCTTCCATATCCTTTCAGCTCCTGATTAGGTAATTTCTCATCATGCCAGCATCTTCATGCTCCAACGTATGGCAGTGGTAAGCATACAAACCGCTGTATTTATCAAACTTCATTAGCAGCTTGACCCGCTCACCCGGCATTACCAGCACCGTATCTTTGAAACCCTCGTCTATGTAGCCATCCTTGACCGTTTGCCAGCCAGCGGCAAGCTCTGGCAGTACTTGACGGCTAATAACTTGAAAATGTACACCGTGGAAATGGATGGGATGTGCCATGCCCTTAGCATCCATCATAGCTCCAGGATTAAGTTTATTAATGATTTCCCACTGTTCGATCGAGTTGAACTTCACTGTTTCCTCTGGTTCTGCCACATCCATTTCAAAGGATTTCCCATTGATCACCCATTTCATCTCCTGAAGCGAAAGTTCCACAGGACGCGGTTGAGTGGCATTGATAGCATCCATTGGACGCAATAAAGGCAAGGCTGCTAGTTTGCTGGGGAGTTGGAGAGTTTCTTTTTCTTCCCGATCAATCCTAGGGTAAACGCACACGTTTCTTCATACTTTGGGAGCAGAGCGGGAAGGTTGAACCAAGATTTTAAGTAAATACTGATCATCCCAACCTGCTTTAAGTCGCTTGGCATGAGTCCCACCCTTGGCCGACTTTTCCTGGGAG
>JANMHS010000105.1:0-113496 GCA_031375385.1 Synechococcales cyanobacterium OTE_70_metabat_200
ACCGGTGACCGGTACGAACAGCATGAAGAAGTGCAACCACCGTTTGTTGGAGAAAGCAATCCCGAAAATCTGCGACCAAAAACGGTTAGCAGTTACCATCGAGTAGGTTTCTTCAGCTTGGGTAGGTTCAAAGGCCCGGAAAGTGTTGGCGTTTTCGCCATCTTCAAACAAAGTGTTTTCTACGGTTGCACCGTGGATCGCACAGAGCAAAGCACCACCCAGGATACCGGCCACGCCCATCATGTGGAAGGGGTTCAGCGTCCAGTTATGGAAGCCTTGGAGGAACAGAATAAAGCGGAAGATTGCTGCCACCCCGAAGGAAGGTGCAAAGAACCAGCCGGACTGACCCAAGGGGTACAGCAAGAAGACGCTGACAAAGACGGCGATCGGGCCAGAGAACGCCAAAGCGTTGTAAGGACGAATGCCGACTAGGCGAGCAATTTCAAACTGGCGGAGCATGAAGCCAATCAGGCCGAAGGCACCGTGCAGAGCCACGAAGGCCCACAGACCACCGAGCTGACACCAGCGAGTGAAGTCACCTTGGGCTTCGGGGCCCCACAAAAACAGCAGGGAGTGGCCCAAGCTGTTGGGAGGAGTGGAAACAGCCACGGTCAGGAAGTTAGCACCTTCCAAGTAGCTAGAAGCCAAACCATGGGTATACCAAGAGGTCACGAAGGTGGTACCGGTCATCCAGCCGCCCAGAGCCAAAAAGGCTGTGGGGAAAAGCAGAATTCCAGACCAGCCGACGAATACGAAGCGGTCTTTCTTGAGCCAGTCATCGAGGACGTCAAAAAATCCTCTTTCCTGGCCTCTATCTAAGGCGATAGTCATTTTCCAGCAGCTCCAGTAATGTTATTTTATGATTGCCAACCTATGCTGTGCAAGGATTACATCCTATTGAGACGGGTCACTACACAGTTGGAGCAAGGTTTAACTCCACGTTTCTTAACTTAGTTTAATGTAATTCTTTAAAATGCGATCCCCAAAATCCCATAAATCCCTAAAATTCCTATTTGAGGCCATTTTGGGGTTCTCATAATTTTATTTTTTCTTAAGGTTTTTGTAGATGGATCAGCTAGTGGTGATCGCTGGGACTAATGAAGAATTCAGCTGAGAGATCGATTCGCCACTTCCTCCGGGCACAATAAACACAAAGAAAACCGCTCCGGTTGTCTAGAATCCTGCCGATCGATAGTCCATGAACTCAAAATTCTTCAGATTTTTACTATTCGCCCTAGTTGGCATCATCCTCGCCGGTTGTTTTGCGATCAAGCCGCTGTTTGGGGGCTTAGCTCTGTTGGCAACAGTGATTCTTTATTTATTTTTTATGCAGACCATCTACCGCCGGATGACCAAGCAAAAACAGTCACCAGTAGATGTGGACGGACAGGAACTAGCGGCCGCCCAGGTTTACTATCGACGAGCCCGTCAGCGCTGGGAACAGGGCAACCAGGCCGGAGCCATGAGCGACTTTGAGCTAGCGATCGCCGAAGAAGTCTGTAGTGCAGAAATTTACTATCAATACGCCATGCTGCTCTTGGAAACCGGCAACGCGATCGATGGTGTAGTCCGCCTAGAGCAAGCCATCAATCGCGCCCGGCGTAACCAAGAAGAAGATGTTCAGACCCAAGCAGCCGAGACTCTCAACCGTCTCCGCCAGAAATTCCCGCAGTTAGCTCGACTGTAAGACAATGGTGTTGGTCTACTCGATATTTTTAGTAAAGATATGCAGCCTTGGCATTGGCAATCCCTGCCCCTAGAGCAACGTTCCGGATCGGAAATTTTCGCAGCCCTGTTTGGGACCGAACCGATCGGGACTCTTTTGGAAAGCCCCGGTGCAGGGTCTCCATTGGCTCGCTACTCGATTTGTGCCGGTGGGCCACGGCAAGTGGCTGGTCAAGCTCAGATTTGGACACCCCCAGTGGGCGAAATTTTTGCTTGTCTGCGCGGCTTCCTAGCTAGCGCCGATCAAACTGCCGAGACCGCAGAAATTCAGGACTTGCCTTTTATCGGCGGTTGGCTGGGTTGGTTGGGCTATGAGACCGCCTGGGAAATTGAAAAATTGCCCCCGCTAGCGCCGGAAACATTGCCTTTTCCCACCGCCTATTGGTACCAGCCAGCTAACTTTGCAGTGCTCGATCACGTTGGACAGCGCCTGTACTTAGCAGCTACGGATCCACCAGAGTTGGCGCAAATGGTCAGTGGATTGCAACAGCCCAGCAGTTCACCTCGCTACCCTATTCCCCAGATTCCCCAGATTTCTTTCTTGACTGATGGTGCTAGCTACCAATCAGCGGTGCGGCAAGCCCAGGCTTATATTCAAGCCGGTGACATCTACCAGGCCAATTTATCGGTGCGCTTCCAGGCAGAGATCGCGATCCCGCAGGACGGGTACTCCCGTATCGACAGTTGGCAGATTTATCGCCAGATGCAAGAAATTAACCCCTCGCCTTTTGCTAGCTATTGGAAGACCCCTTGGGGAGAGATAGCTAGCTGTTCGCCAGAAAGGTTGGTCTGCTACCGACAGGGCATAGCCGAATCGCGCCCGATCGCTGGTACCCGTCCCAGAGGCCAGGATCCTGAGCAAGACCGTCAGTTAGCCGCAGAACTGCTGGGCAACCAGAAAGAAATTGCCGAGCACATTATGTTAGTGGATCTGGAGCGGAACGATCTGGGCAAGGTCTGTCGCTGGGGCAGCATAGCGGTCGATGAATTGCTTTCGATCGAGCGCTACAGCCATGTGATGCATTTAGTCAGCAATGTGTGTGGTGAGTTGAGCGGCGACTGTGACCCGATCGATCTATTACGAGCCACTTTTCCGGGTGGTACTATTACGGGCTGCCCAAAAGTGCGCTGCATGGAAATTATTGCGGAGCTGGAACCCTATCCCCGCAATTTGTTCTACGGCTCTTGTGGCTACCTCGATCGGCGGGGCCATTTGGATTTGAACATTTTAATTCGCACTCTACTTTGCAGTCAGGGAGTAGTTTGGGGGCAGGTCGGTGCCGGAATTGTGGCCGATAGCGATCCGGAGCGAGAATGGCAGGAATCTTTACAAAAAGCCCTAGCTCAAATTCGGGCATTGGGCGTGCCGGCTCCGTAGAAATACGCAGGGTTTGATAAAAGTCTTGTGGGCATCGGTGTTTTAGCTGTAGCGGATTTCAGGGATTTACCGCAAATCAATTTTTGTGGTGATGCAGATCGCCCGGAAAGTTGTGGAAGATCATGAAAATAATAGATATAAACACCGCCATCGATCTTCTTCAGTTTCCTCAGGGTAAGGCTTCCGCGCTTTCACGGTTATCCTTTGTCGAGATTGGAAAGTAGATTGATGGAAGGTGGAACTCTGGAATTTCAAGAATCATTGCAGTTCTTAAATTACAGAATCAATAACCAAATTCCACTAATTTAATCGAAGCTAGACTTTCTTATGCGCATCGAAACTCCTAAAGTGCTGACTGCTACACCTGTGATTGAAAACCAACATGGTTTGGCCAAGAAACTACAGTTATCCAGTAGTGCTTGTGCCGTAGCTGGTGGGGTCATTTTAGCTTCTAATACCAACATCAGTGGCTACGGATTCATTTTTCTGGCACTCAGTTCCAGTCAATTGCTGGCATCTAGTATGCTCACCAAGAATCAAAGCTTGATGGTCTATGCCGGCTCGTTGTTCGTGTTTGTCGATTGTCTGGGAATGTTTCGGTGGCTAGTTAAATAATTCTTCTGAATTGTAAGTAACGCAAAATTTTCAATGGGTGCTTTAGCAATCGAGATCAATTAAAGATAATTTTCTATGCTGTGGCAGACCTATCCGAAACATTTAGACGAATGGACTTTAGACACAGCTTACCAGAGCTTACAAGGAGATCCGCCAGATAAAATTCCTTTTATGGTCTGGCTGTTGGAAAATCCGGCTAGCCCGCTGGCGATGCCTGGTAATATTGACTTGGTAGGTCATGATTGTATTCATTTATTATTAAAGCAAGGATTTGCTGCTGCTAATGAAGCCTATGTGGTGGGCTTTACGATGGGTAATGATGATCGTACTACTTGGTTCCACCTCCTAATTTTTAGAATTGCGGCCCTATTTATATATCCACCAAAGTATCGTTTAACTAGAGATGAACTAGCTATTTTTGATCAAGGTGTGGCTTTGGGTCGTCAAACTAAAGTCAAAAATCTCAACCAAGGTGTTTTGGTGAAGTGGCGAGATGCACCGCTGCGATCGGTTCGAGAGCAAATTGGCTTGCCAATTTAGGTTTGGAAAGTGAGTCCCATGGTTTTTTTGGGTAGTCTAAGCTTGGGACTACAAATCAAGACTATGACTGGCTTAATTACCCAACGCGATCGGTTCAACTTCTCAGAAGGACAACTTTTGAGCGGACTCTCCAACTATGAATGGGTGGGGGAGACTGGCTATTGGCAACATCATTTCGATCGAATGGCCGAGCGGGGCAAGGAATTTGTCTGGTATCTGGGCATTCATCAAGGAAAGCTAATTTATTCTAGCAGCAGCAGTCTTTCGGCCTATGGGCTGCTCAAGATTTTGCTGCGGTATGCCCCCCAGGCTCAGCGCCATGCTACCAAGCCCCAATGGCGCTTGCTACAGCAAAAAGCCCAGCGCCGAGAACTTTCTGAGGTGGAGCTGTGGCAGTATGTGCAGCAGGAAAAACTTTTATCCATCGAAGAGATTGATCGGGCAATTAAGCTAAAAATTCTGAATGACTTAGATAGCTACGTCACTTTAGGCAGTGGTTGGGCCGAATTCATTTCAGTACCCAATCTAGGCCAGAAAATCCTCAGCTCCGGTCACAATGCTGCGGACATCCTATCCTTGTCAACCCAGCGCCGCCAGCTCTGGAAGCAGCTAACTCAGGATGTGCCTTCACTCAAATTAATCCCCAGGCTAGGATCTGGTGGTTGGGAAAAGACCAGTTTCAACCAGGCCCAGCGAGATAAAATAGAGAGCATAATTCAGAAGCAAGTCAGTCTCAATCAGATTGCCCAGAATATGGCTAAGGACAGCTTGGAAATTGCTCAGATGTTTGCCAAGTTAGTACGGGCTGGTGCCGTTGAACTGAAAGCGCCTCAATCTAGCCGGCCGACTATTCTAACCGTAGATGACTCACCGATTATTCTGAGCCAATTTGATCGCTTGCTGACTAATCTGGGCTACGACTGTGTGCCTTGCCAACATGCTACCCAAGCAATTAAGTCGATCAAGCAGTATCATCCAGCCGCAATTTTCCTGGATATCAACATGCCGGTGATTTCTGGATTTGATCTGGTGAAAAAGATTCGATCCCAGCCTGAATTTGCTGACATTCCGATCGTCATCCTCACTGGCGAGCAAAAGCTCTCCAATAAATGGCGCGCTCAGTGGAGTGGCTGCGAGTTCTTGAATAAGCCCGCTTCATCCGAGGAATACAAGAGTTTTCAGGGGGTGTTGCAGGAACTGATTCCGCGCATATTAAAAAATGCAACTGCAACTGGGGCAGAAATATCCCCTACGTAGGAATGTTTATTTTGTAAATTTTAGAGGTGAATTATGCATTTTTTAGTAATCGATGACAGCTCCGTTGACCGCCATTCCCTAGCATCTCTCCTCAAAGGCTTAGGCCATGGAGTGGAGCAATGCGAAGATCCCAATCTGGCACTCAATATGATCGAACAGGGTAATTACGACCTAGTGTTTCTAGATGTAGTGATGCCCGAACTGGATGGCTATAAATTCCTGCGGGCCGTTCGACTCAACCCGAATACGGCGAACCAGTATGTGGTGTTTTGCTCCAGCAAAAAGACCCCGATCGAAATTAACTATGGCATCAACCGTGCCGGAGCTAATGATTACCTGCCCAAGCCCGCTACCAAAGAAGCCCTAGCCCAAATTCTGGAACGAATTCCCGCCTAGCTACTATGACTATCACTGCTACTAGTCTCGCCGATACGGGAGTACCCGTCCTACGGGATCGCTACCTACTCACTCAAGTTGCCGATCTAACTCTGGTCTTTGCGGCTGCCACCGTTGCCGAAATTATTCGGGTAGAAAAGAGCAAAATCTTAACCCTACCTTTCTATAGCGTACAGGTAGCTGGAGTTGTCAACCACAATGGTCAACTCATCCCTCTCATATCGGCCCACTCTTTGTTACAGCAAGTTCCTACCAGAAATCAGGAAATCTGGACGGTGATCCGGCTCCAATCAGATGACGGCAATATTGGCATCGTGGTCGATCGGGCGATCGGGAGCACTACCAAAAAACAGTTGCCACCACCACTGTTTACAGACCGCAAGGTCGATTCTCTAGTCTTAATGACCTCCCAACTGCTTCCTACTAAGATTTGGCACCCCCAGCAATAGCTAAATATTTTTTGTGCAACTACCATGAACAGTAATTCCTCTTCTCCAGTCCGTCGTTTACAGCAATACGTGCAATCGCACTTAGTAGAAACTATCACTGTTACTATTACAACCAGCTTACTATTGACAGGCGTTTCTACCTGGAATATTTGGAAGACTTATCAAGGGTTCCAAACTACTGTCACCAAGCAGTTTGAACTGCAAAAGCAGAGTGATGCAATTCGCTATTATGATGAATTACTCACGATGTCAGCCCGGATGGCAGCTCAAACTGGTGATTTAAAGTGGGAGAAGAGATATAATGAATATGTACCAAAGCTAGATGCCTCCATTAAAGCTGCTTTGGATGGTGCCAATGAAAAAATTCGAGAAGAAGCTAAAGCAACCGACGAAGCCAACCAAACTCTGATTAAGATTGAGGCAGCAGCATTTGAATTAGTCCATAAAGGCAATTTGGCTAGTGCTCAAGGGGCACTCTTTGGCAGTGAGTACGAAAAACAAAAGGCTATTTATACTAAGGGAAACGATCAAGTCCTGCAAAATATTGACAACCTAGTTAAAACAGAAATCCAAAGTTATCGGCAGGGATTATTACTGTCGATCGGCTTTGCGTTGGCAATTCTGCCAGTCCTAGTGGGGAGCTGGCTCTTAGTGCTGGCTGCGGTACGCAGCTATATCGCCGAACGCCAATTAGCTCTGGCCGAGTTGGAAGCATCTCAAAATGAAGCGATGCAAATTAACGAACAGCTCCAAATCACGGCTCAACAACGCCAGCAAGAACAGGCAGCAGTGCAACAAGAAAGCCAACTGCTCCAAGGGGATATCGGCGATCTACTCGATGTGGTAGCAGCGATGGAAGATGGCGACCTGACCACCATGGCTCCGGTAAATGATCGAGTAACTGGTTTGGTCGGTGATACCCTTAACCGCTTGGCCGAAGAGCTGAGCCGGGTGATGAATCAGTTTTCTATGGCGGCCGAACAGGTATCTGCCAATAGTAGTCAGCAAAAGGCGATCGCTTCCCAGGTAGCTGCCAGTACTGGTGATCAATCCAAATCCATCGGATCGGTGCTGTACTTAACTCAAAGCGTGCGAAATTCGGCCAAGACCGCTGTGCAGCAGTTGGCCGAAACCAACAAATCGCTGCTGACGCTGCAAAATACGATCGTCGCCAGTCAAAATTCCGTCCAAATTCTCGACCAGAACTCCGTAGTGTTGCAGGATGGCAGCGAGCGGATTGTGCAGCAGATTAAAACCCTGAGCGAATTTGTGGGCCTAGCCGATCGATTCGTTCAAGATCAGAGTGAAATCTCCATTCAGACCCAAATTCTGGCCTTGAATGCCTCACTGGTAGCGGCCAGAGCCGCCGAACAGCGCGATCCCCAAAAGTTTACCGCCGTAGCCCGTGAATTTGAATCGATCGCCGACCAAGTCAGCCAGCTAGCCCAAAAAACTAATGATGGCCTGACCGAACTGGAGCAACGTAGCTCCCAAATTAGTATGGTAGTAACCACCGTGGATGGAGAAGTTCAGCAACTAGGCGAACTAGTAAAGAGCTTTATTACGGTCGTAAAAGGAGCCAGCGACACCTTTGCTACGGTGCAATCGGTTACCCAGCAGGTGGTAGCTGCTGGCGAAGTGGTGACCCAAACTAACCAACAAATTCTGAAATCCACTGGTTTGACCGTTACTACCATGGATTCTTTGCTGGAACTATCTGGCAAAATCTCCGGCGAAGCTCAGGAAGCCCAACAAATGGGCGATCAGATGGGCGACCTCTCCCATAACCTGCTGCAAAGTATTCGCATTTTCAAGCTGCTAAATAGAACTGGAGTCCTGGAAATCCCCCCAGTCTTAGTGACCAAAGCCTAATTGCTTTTCCTGCTCAATCTTGCCGTAATTTTTTAATCAAAAGCCATCATGGAATCTGGAAAATACTCTAATCTCTTGGATAGTAAGACTTCTCTGGAGCAACCGCTAACCTGGCATGCACGATTCCAAGTGCTAGCTAAAAACCGGCTGGTCGCGACGGTGATCGTTTCTGCCGGTCTCAACTTTGGCCTCACTAGTTTTTCCACTTGGCAGGTTTGGCATACCTCCCAAAATTTGCAGAATACAGTCCGAAAAGCTACCCAGTTGCGCACCTTGAGTGGTGATGTCATCTACCTAGATGAAGTGCTGACCATGTCGGCCCGGATGTCCGCTAGTACGGGCCAATCTGTATGGGAAAAGCGCTATAACGACCATGTACCGAAACTAGATAAAGCCATTCTAGAACTCCTGGCCGGAATACCCAAATCTGCCCAAGCCGATCCAGAAAAAACCGATACGGCTAACAAGAAGTTGGTAGATCTAGAAACCAGAGCTTTTCAACTGGTGAAAGCTGGCAAGCTACTCGATGCCCTGAATATTTTGATGGGCGAGGAATATTCCCAGCAGAAACAGATCTATAAAGCTGGCATTGATGGCACGATCGGTAATATCAAAACAATTGTAGATCGGCAACTAGCGGAGCAGCAGCAGGCTCTGAACGGCTCGATCGCCCTAGCGGGACTCAGCCTGCTGCTCCTCGCCCTGACTAGCTCGGTGGTGGTGCTGGCCGTACGCGGCTATATCAAAGATCAGCGCCAATCTCAAGTCGATCTATCAGATTTTCAAGGTGATCTGTTAAAGCTCAACGAAAAGCTGGGTCAAGAAGTTTCTCAGAAAGCCGATCAGCAGCAACAAATTGTCAATGAAAGCCGCTTACTCCAAGAAGACATTGCTCATATTCTCGATGTGGTTTGCGATCTAGAAGAAGGTAACTTAACCACCGAAGCTGATGTGAACGAACGAGCTACGGGATTGATTTCTGATACGCTCAATCGCCTGATTGAATCCCTGAATCGCACCGTGAGTGTGGTAACTTCTACCGCTACTCAGGTAACTGATAGCGCTGTACAGCTGGAATCGATGGCGATCGAAACCGCTGGTCAGGCCCAAAAGCAAACCCTCTCGATCGAGGAAGTTAAGCACCTGATTGAATTGGTGAATGGGTTAACGGCCAGCTCCCGCCAACAGGCCGCCGATACATCTATTGCTGTGGATTTAGCTAAATCGGCTGTATCCAACGGTCAGAAAGGAATGACTGCCATGGTCGAAGGGATCGTTACCCTCCAACAGGGCACGGAGCAAATTATTAAGCGCACGGAATCCTTGAACGACTTCGTGGAATTGGCCACCCAGTTTTCCAAGGATCAAAAGCGCGTAGCCGCACTGACCAAGGTTTTGGCCTTGAACGCTTCCCTGCTTTCCGGCCGGGCAATCGAAGAGCAAGATCCGGAACAATTCACCAGTATCGCCCGAGAATTCGAGACGATCGCTACCCAAGTTAATAACTTGGCCGGTGAAACCAATCTCAGTTTGGGTCTGCTCCAACAGCGTACTACCCAGATTCAAACGGTGACTTCTGGTCTCAACCAAGATGTCTCGGAAATCAATCAACTGGTACAGAAATTCACGAACGAGGTGGATCTATCGCGCCAAGCTTTTGACAATATTCAGACGGTGACGGAACGCGTTGCCGCCATGGGCAACCAAGTAAATCTGTCTAGCCAAGAAATTGCCAAAGCCGTAGCCGATACCCTGAAGGCTATGCAATCGATCGCCGCCATTGCCCAAAACACCGAAAATAAAGCCACCATGACTCGCCAACAGGTGGAAGAAATGCGCCAACTGGCCGGTAGCCTGCTGAAAATCATGGAATTCTTCCAGCTCCGTACTGTTACCCAAGCTGAATTACCAGTGCTGGGCAAGACCCTGGCCTTATCAGCTCAAGCTGCTTTGTTAAACTAATTCGCCCCTAAAAATCCGTGTCTGCCATGAATTCTCCCCAAAATCCATCTTCTTTTTCGCCCGTAGATTTCGCGGAAGAACAGTTGCAAGCTGAGCTGCGTGAGATGTTTGTGGTGGATACCCAGCAGCATCTGGCCAGCTATTTCGGCACAGTCAAGCAGCTCAACGCCGCTAGTTGGACGACGGATATTCAGCATATTTATCGGGCCATTCATACCATTAAGGGTGGAGCCGTAACTGTTGAGGCCGATGGCATGCTCTATGGTGCTACGGTGTTGGAGGATTTACTCTCGGATCTGCGTTATCTGGAAGTGGCTCCCGATCTGACCGATGGCATGTTGGTCAGAATGCTCCTGGAAGCTGGAGAGCTCCTGACTAGTACCATGGAAGTGAGCGTCACTGGCGAGTTAGCTGCCCAGCAGGTGGCCCCCACTACCGCTCGGCTCCAGGCCATGCAAGCGCAAATTAAGCAGCACTATTTGCCGGAATGGAATGAACAAAAGCAGCTCCACCAAGAATTTGCCGATGAAGGTTTTGATTTGGTGGTGCTAGAGCTGGAAATATCTCTGGAGCGAATGACCGATGGCATATCCGAAAAGATGCGCCAAGGAGCAATTTCGACCCTCGCCCAACTACTGCAAATTGGCCAAGATATCGAGCTGGAAAATAGCTGGGATTTGGTCTTAGCAGATTTTCAGAGCTGGCTCCTACAGGCCGATGAAACCGCTTGGCGATCGCAGCTATTGAGCTATTTAGGAATTCTGAAGGAATGTGTACGGAATAGTGGAGTCTTGGACGATCGGCTGCAAGCCAGTTTAGCGGCTCTCTATGGCTCCTATTTGCCGGAGGATCGGCCTACCAATGCGGATGCACAGCCTGAGGACTGGGTGGCCGATGATCAGTTGATCGATCTAGATTTTGAGACTTTCGCGCTGTTCGATGACCCATTGGAATCGGAGAATCTACAGCACCTGGATCCATTCGATGCTGGAATAGCAGAATTAGAGGAAGATTTAGATAGCCTAGCTGATTTCGATCTGTTCGATGAACCTTTGGCATTGCTAGCTGACGATCTGGAAACTGGCGATCGTGCCGATGAAACTGCTGGCGAGGATCTAGAGCACCAGCAGCTACTGGCTGCAACAGCGGAGTCACTGGTTTCCGCCAGCGATCTAGAGGAATTTCCGGAAGAATTCTCGGGAGATTTCTCAGGCCTATTAGGTGATTGGGATGATGAAGATGCCACCATCTCTCAAGCCGATGGCTTCGAATTAGACTTCTTCTCGGCAGATGAACTAAATCTCGAACTCACCGAATTACCGGCTACTGAAGAGGCCGAAGACTTTACCATCCTGGACGAGATTCTGGTTAATGATGAACTGTTCGTGCCAGCGCCTCCAGCCAAGGCCGTAAACTTGGAAGCTCGCCGCCAAATTCAAGTACCGGTGCCCCTAGAACGCTTAGACCGAGCAGCCCAGCAGGTAGCAGATACCCTCCTGAGTGCACGGGGCGTGATGAATCTCTCCCAACAGCTCCAGGCCCAGCTAGTGCAGTTGGCCGAATTGACTAATGATAGTACCCAATTTATTACCCATCTGCGCCAGCTTCAAGATGATTATGCACTGCTCCGCCAGTACAGCAACGAGCCATCCAGCAATGTATCCGTAGAGCGCTATCGTCAGGGCTACACCTCGATCAATCGCCTATTGGAGAATATCCTGCGGATGTCGGAGCTGGGCCGGGAAATTGAAATATCTACCCAGCAAACTACCAACAGTTTGGTTGGCCTCGATCGGAATATTCTAAGTCTCAAAGACCGGATAGAATCTAGCCGCCTAGTACCTTTCCGCAACTTGATTATGCGGGCCAGAGCGATCCTGAGAGATCTGACTAATCGCTATGACAAACCAGCAGAACTCGCGATCGAGAACGAATCTATCGAACTGGATGCGGGCGTAGTTCAACAGCTTGAACCAGTGCTGCTGCACCTGCTCCGCAACGCCTACGATCATGGCTTGGAATCTCCAGCCATCCGGCAGGCCAATGGCAAGCCCGTCAATGGCAAAATTCGGGTCTCCCTCAAGCGCCGAGGCAATGCCTATATTCTAGAAATCGGTGATGATGGTGCTGGCATTAATGCTTCGGAAATTGCCCGCAAAGCCCAAGCCAAGGGCTTCGGCCTCACCAACACCGGCACAGCCGCCGGTCTGCTGGCGGTGCTCTGTCAGCCTGGCCTCAGTTCCAAAGATATGGTCAGCGAGGTTTCGGGCAGAGGCGTAGGGATGGATGTGGTTTCCAACCAAGTGGAAGCCATGGGCGGCAAGCTCACTCTCCAAACCGTCTTGGGTCAAGGCACTACCTTCTTCGTCGAGGTGCCTGCACCACAGCTCTTGGTCTCCTGTGTACTGGTCAAGGTTGGCGATCGCACGATCGCCATTCCCACCGAAGAAGTATTGGAAACCATGCTGATCGACAATCGGGCGACCAAGACTGGGGCCTGGTGGCAAATTCCCGTAGGGAATAGCTCCGTAACGGCCTGGGATATGAATAGTTACTGGCAGCAGCCGGTAGCGACTCTGGGCGAAACGGCCATTGGGATCCGGAGCCGCTGGAATAGTTTCCAGCAACAGGCTGAGTGGTTAATTGCGGATGATCTGATCGGTCAAGTAGATTTATTACTATCTCCTTTGCCCCACCCGATTGTATCCCCCACGGGGATGCTGGGAGTCAGTCTCCAACCCGATGGTAGTTTGATTTCAGTGTTTGATCCCGGTGCGGTGCTGAATCAGCTGCGTTTCCAAGTCGCTGTTCCTAAAAATATTCAGGTTGAAAAGAACGCCCCTTCTAAGGCCACCCAAATTTTGGTAGTGGATGATGCCGCCTTGATGCGTCGCCGCATTGAAAGTAGCTTGAATAACCATGGTTTTGCGACCCACTGCTGTGGCGATGGTCTGGAAGCACTGCAATGGATCGAAGCTCATGGCGCACCTACCCTACTGATTACGGATATTGAAATGCCCCAAATGGATGGCTTTACCCTAGTGGATCGCTGTCGTCAGCAGGGACTCCAGATACCGATCGTGGTGGTTTCCTCCCGGCTCTCGGAGGAATGGAGCCGGGAAGCCAAGCGGCTTGGTGCTAACCGGTACCTGAACAAGGGCTTTACGACCAACGAACTGATCGATACGGTACGATCGCTATTGCAACTCCAATTGGTCTAGAACAATTTGTTCGAAATGTCCCAAATCATCCGATAATTGCAAGGAAGATCCCGCCATAATTCATGACCGCAGAAAGCTATCTCAACCATCCCACCTTCGGTTTGTTGTACCGGATTTGCGACCTAGAGGACAGTCAAGAACTGTTCACGACACTCTACGCTCAGCGGATGTTTTTTCTGGTTGCCAACCAGTCCGAAGGTGTTGCCTTTCAGTCCGTTTCGCGAGTCGAAGCCCGCATGATGGTGGACAATCGTCTGCGGCTTTTGCGCCGAGATGGCTTGATGGAAGAGCATGACCGGGTGCAAGCTATGCATAAACAAACCTTTAGCATTTAATTAAGTAAGCCCCATGGACAAGCGGGCGCGACGGCAGCAATCCTTACAGTGGCGGGCCGCTCTGCCGGCGGAGACTCATCTCCAGCTTAGCGATCGCATTTGCCAGCATCTCCGGACTTTTCTGCCCCAGCACTTGCCCATGGGCGCGCCGGTGCTGGCTTACTATCCCCATCGCCAAGAGCCAGATATTCGATCGCTCCTGGCCTCTGCAGATTTTCGTTGGGCTTTGCCCCGCTGTTTACCCGATCGCCAACTGGCTTGGCATTATTGGCAAGCCGGCGATCCTTTATTAATCGGCTCCTATGGAATTCCAGAACCAGACCCCGAGCTGCCCCTAGTGACTGCCGGCAGTGCCCTGCTAATTCCTGCTTTGGCCATGGATCCACAAGGCTATCGACTAGGCTATGGGGGCGGCTATTTCGATCGACTCTTAGCTACTCAGAAGATCGGGTTGACTGTGGGGATAACTTTTTCTGCCTTATTGGTCGATCGGTTGGAAATTGATCACTGGGACTATCCACTAGGTGCAATTTGTACGGAATCCGGGGTATTGCTGGTCTAAAGAGATTGTGGATCTACCCTGATGGGCATTATGATAGGGAACGGTGCGTTCGGCATCGATCATCTCATTCACCATTCGTGGGAGTTAGCGCTCCTGCTAGCGCAAAAAATCATGGACTACTGTCCACCTAGCCACAGTACACAGCTCTGCTGACTCCGCGCGAGATGATTCTCGCCGGGTAGCAGAGATCCGGAGAGAGCCATGTTGACGCAAGAAAACAGCTTGGGCTTGGCCCAAATTAACGACTTGAACCTGTTGAAGGTGGAGTTGAATCATTTGCCTGCGGTGGATGTGGGGGACTATATCGCCGAGCGATCGCCGGAGGAGCGAGCGATCGCCTTTCGTTTGCTCAACAAGGATCAGGCGATCGATGTGTTTGAGTACCTGCCACCGGATATTCAGGAGCAGCTCCTGGACGACTTGCACAGCGCTCAAGTGCATCAGATCATCGAAGACATGCGCCCCGATGAACGGGTGGCCCTGTTCGACGAACTACCGGCTGGCTTGGTCAAAAGACTGCTCCAACAACTCAGCCCCGAAGAAAGGCAGGCCACTGCTACCATTCTGGGCTATGCAGAGGGGACGGCGGGGCGACTGATGACCACTCAGTATGTTCGCCTGCGCCAGGGTTTGACGGCGGAGGAAGCTCTAGCCAAGATGAAGCAGAGCGACCAGGATAAGGAGTCGATTTACTATGCCTATGTGACCGATGACAACCGGAAGCTATTGCAGGTGGTTTCCTTGCGGCAGTTGCTGTTTACGGTGCCGGAGACGCCGATCAAAGATATAGCCAGCGATCGAGTCATTAAGGTCACTACCGAAACCACACAGGCCGAAATGGCTCGCCTGATGCAGCGCTATGACCTGATTGCGATGCCAGTGGTCGATCGAGAGGAGCGGCTGGTGGGCCTGATCACCATCGATGACGTGGTGGATATTTTGGAAGAAGAGGCCACGGAGGATATCCAAAAACTGGCCGGGGTCGGCAGTGGTGATGAATCTTCGCTCTCGAATCCTTGGACGAAAATCAAAAGTCGCTTGCCTTGGCTGATGTTTACGATGATTCTCTATATTGGAGCTTCTAAATCGATTCAGCCTTTCACTGACACCATTTCTAAGATGCCGGTGCTAGCTGTAATTATGCCGCTTTTTTCTAATACCAGCGGTACGGTGGGTATTCAAGCATTGACGGTCACTATCCGCTCCCTAAGTGTGGGAGAAATCACGCCAATCGATATTCTCCGGGTGATTCGACGGGAGCTATTGGCAGCCTGTGGCGTTTCTTTGGCTCTGGGCACGACGATGTTATTGTTAGCGGTGGCGCTATTCAATGCTCCAATCTGGGTCGCTTTGGTCGCTGGGCTGGTCATGGCGACTAATACAATTATGGCGGTGGTGCTGGGCACCGTATTACCGATTACCTTCGAGCGCTTCAAGGTAGACCCCGCCCTGATCAGCGGGCCTTTGGTCACTACGCTCTTAGATTCGATCGGCTTTCTGCAATTCTTTACATTAATTACGTTGGTACAACAAGCTTTTCACCTATCCCTAGGCCAATCCCAATGTCCCTAGCTCTTTTTCTTGGGTAGTCTTTTAGCTTCTTGGATGTAAAGAAAATCGATCTTTTCCAGCGTGGTGTTGTCTAGCTGAGGTGGTAGGAATTTTTGGAGCAGGGCTAAGCAGCCAGCAATCACTGTGCCAGAGAGTATGGTGCAGGCGACGATCGTCCGCCAGTGAACAAGAGATCTGAGCCAGCTATCCTGTCGATCAAGCTGCTGGTGGAGCTTTTCGATCTCTTTACTTTGTCGATCCCGCAGGACGGGTACTCCCGTATCGAGCTTTTGTTGCTGTTGAGCGATCTGTTGGATCATTTTTTCGTTGCTGGCTTGCACTTCTTTCTTCAGTGGGGCCTGGGCGAGCATCAGCTTCTCCAGTGCTTTTATGATCGGCTGGAGGGCAGCCTGATTGTTGACTGAAAGATGTCCCAGTGATCCGATTAGGGCCTCCACATCCTCTTCAGAAATTAGCCGATCGCCTAGCTCGGCAGATGCCAGATTGTCGCTTGGTTGGTTTGAGTTGTCGTAAGTCATGGCCAAATCCTAGAAAAATTTAAGCCTTTAATATCTGCTGCTTCCAAAGCGGCTCTGGCTTCCGCCGATACATATAAAGAAACCCTACTCCATTTAACTCTAAAGATCGGTGGAAATCCACTCTCCGGTTCTTTTAGCACCAACTTTTGGATATCCCGAACCATTAACTTATTCGGGTCAACAATTGTTGGCTCTAGAGTGTATAGGGATTTATCAAAATCCATAAAGTCCGAAACACTCAGCAAGTTTAAAATCACATAGTCGTAATTTATAGGTTTGCCGGAGTAGTCGCAGATAGTAATGGGGAGTATTTGGTGTGGGAAATCCCCGACTGATAAAAGAACTTCCACCATCTTCTTGGACATAATCGGCCAGAAATCTGCGTTTTCGATATAAGGGTAGTCAATCGCATCAGTCTTTCCTATTTCCCCTATAAATTCCATCCATTCTGGGATCTGGGCATTTCTAACATTCCAAATGCCATCTTCAGTGATCTCCGGCTCAGCAATTCCTTTTTTACCAGCTACTGTGATTGTCGCACAATCTATAAAAGCACGCTTTATCTTATCATAACCGTCAAACTCCGTCAAATATCCATCTTGCCAATCTTCATCTTCATAGTCTTCGAACCTATCAAGGTTATGAGACAGTCCGTAAAATTTATCAGTCATTGTTTTCAACCTCACATTTTCATTTGTCGTAAGTCATGGCCAAATCCTGGAGAAATCTAGTCCTTTAATATCTGCTGCTTCCAAAGCGGCTCTGGCTTCCGCAGATACATATAGACGAACCGTATGCCATTTAACTCGAAAGATCGGTGGAAATCCACTTTCGGGTTCTTTTAGTACCAACTTTTGGATATCCCGAACCATTAACTTATTTGGGTCAACAATTGTTGGCTTTAGAGTATATAGAGATTCATCAAAATCCATAAAATCCGAAAGACTCAGCAAG
Organism: Synechococcales cyanobacterium OTE_70_metabat_200; assembly: GCA_031375385.1. GTDB lineage: Bacteria > Cyanobacteriota > Cyanobacteriia > Cyanobacteriales > Chamaesiphonaceae > JAAFHZ01. Next base: position 17,357 of record JANMHS010000105.1, read on the forward strand.
TTTAAAATCACATAGTCATAATTCATAGGTGTACCGGAGTAATGGCAGAAAGTAATGGGGATTACTTGGTGTGGAAAATCCCCGACTGACAAAAGAACTTCCACCATCTTTTTTGACATGATCGGCCAATAATCTGCGTTTTCGATACAAGGGTAGTCAATTGCATCAATCGTCTCTGTTTTCCCTATAAACTCTATCCAGCTTGGTATCTGGGCATTTAGAACATTCCAAATGCCATCTTCAGTGACCGCAGTCTCAGCAATTCCTTTCTTGCCACCCACGGTAATCGTTGCACAATCCATAAAAGCACGGTCTACCTTATCATAGCCTTCAAACTCTGTCAAATACCCATCTTGACAATCTTCATCTTCACAGTCTTCAAACCTATCAAGATTATGAGACAGTTCATAAAATTTATCAGTCATTGTTTTTAACCTCACATTTCCATTTGTTTTTGGCTAGAACGGCTTTGGGCAAGAGTTCTTTGGGCCGCCGATGCTTCGAGTGCACTCCTAGCCTGTTCCTGCTTTTCCTGCAAGAATTCTATTTGCATTGGCGATAGTGGCCGGTGCATCGCGATCGTATTTTTGTCCATGTCAATTACGGATAGCTTTTCGCCACCAGGAAGGTTGCTAATCACAATGTTTGAGCCAGAGTGCTCCATTTTGTAATATTTGTTCTGCATTAGGTTTGTATTAGTGCCATTAAAGCTGCTTAATGCCGAAATGCCCAGGAACTGCGCTAAATCCTTTGGTGTTTGCCCCGTGAGTACCTTTGCGGGGATAGCACTGAAATTCAGGTCGTAGGTATGAGCCGCGATGATCGCCTTTGTTTTGTTCCTGACAGCTTGCCCGAGGCGAGCTGCAAGTTGCGGATTATCCGCAAGAATATTTTGTGGTTTCGCTGGTCGGTCAGATAATTTCTGTCTACCGGGGTCTTTTTTATCAGGCTGTGCCCAGTTTGGCAGGTTATCAACCTCTCCTTTTTCTATTTTTTGGTCTACCTCTCTCAGCTCGTTTCTTAATTGATTTTGCACTTTTTCGACACTTTTCTTTATTTCTTCCGGCGGTACATTTTCAAGACTGTCATATTCAAACTTTAATCTTTCTTCCTCATCTCTATAAGCTTTCGTTGCATGGTCATTCCACTTACTATGGGAACCATTATGGTTAATATTTTTCAATAGCCGCCCTTCTTGCCTCAGCGTTTCTACGTCAGGATTGGTACTTTCGGCAGCAGCTTTGTTCTTGGGCATGATCGTCAAGTTGTTTTGACCATCTACGCCGCCACCAACTCCTAGCTGATCAGCCCGCTGTAACAAAGGGCTTTTCTGCCATACAGCATCTGGCGTATTGTGGTTGACTTGGTAACCTTCGGGTACTTTCTGCACGCCAGTGCCCTCCAGAACATTCTTCCTCATGGTGTTCTGATTAGAAATCCGATTACTGGTAGCAGAAGGGCCTGGCTCAATATTGCCATTTGCATCAAGGTGCAACTGGGATTTACTAGGCAACTTGCCGCGATAGCTAATCGAAGGATTGTCACCCCGATTGATCCGGTATCCAACTTCATTGAGCCTTTCTTCCAAGCCATCCGGAAGATTCCGAATGTTGCGATCGGCATCACTGAGTCTAGCAACCTCTTCCTCAACCTCTCGTTTTTTAGCTTCCTGTGCTCTTATGCCTGTCTGCCTGGTAGCTGGCGCATCAGAGTTCCCCTCTGCTGCCGGTGTCTCCTCTGCTTGGTCAGAGTTTCCGGTGGGGGCTGGGGTGGGTTCGGGGTTCTCTTCTTGGCTAGCCCTAGGTTGCCAGGTACTGCGTCCACCTGAAATCCGAGGGTGCCGATGCGGTTCGTTGAGATTCAAACCGGGAATGGGAGTGGTAATCTCAGGAAAATCCAGAGGACTGTTCGGCTTTTCTGCTGGCCTCATCCAATCATCATTATCATTAGGGACAGAGTTTGGCGGTATTTGCGAGGGTCGTTCAGGCTTTGGTTTTGACCATACATTTCCATCCTGATCTACAATGCTGTCCAGCTGCTGATTCCTGTCCGCTTGCTCTACCCGGTTCCTGATGTCTGTATTGATCGGACTTTGCCCCGGTGGATACAAGATGAGAGGTTCCAGAGGAGTAGCGGTTGGTTGTTGGTTATTATCAGCAACCCCTTGTGGTGAACTGGGCTTGCCATTCGTATTACCACGGGGATCTCTCATCACATCATTAACCCGATCCTGGACGGCTTGATCTACAGGATGTCGCGGATAGTTTGGTACAGGATCGGGTTCTGTCTTGATTGGAGATGCGGGAGTTTGGTTAGGCGGCGGATCTATTTCCAGAGGTGTTATGGGTTCTCTCGGCTCATGGATAACTATCGGGTCACCGATGGGAGTGTTAAGAATATGATAGGGATCTTCTACAGGTGGAAATAGTGTTTCTAGGACAGCGATGCCAAGAGTGTTGAAAATAGCATCGGGGACTGAAGTAGAAGTAGGGGGCTTAGCAGGATTGCTACCGCCACGAATAACTTCTAAGGGCTGAGTATTACGCCCGCCAGGAATGCCTCTCAGGGGGTTGGGAGGGCGAACTGGAACCTGAGTAGTATAATTAGGAGCTGATGAAGGATTTTCTTGCTTGCTATGGTCGTCTTGCACAAAAAATCCCCTAAATAAATAGCTTTATCTACTATGTGGATTTTAGAGATTAACCCTAAGCATTGTCAAGAAAATACTATACAACGACAAGGCTGGGTGTTCTTCCACCCAGCTATCTCCCGATCAATTCAGAAAAATTACCGTGAGCATCGATCGCCGTAAATTTTAATGCCGCCAAATATGCTAACAACTCAGCGGCGGCGCTCTTTTTCTTGGCGACGCCGATCGCGCCAGCCCGACAGAGTTAGGTAGGCAATGCCACCGGTCACTACTACCAATAGGCCAAAGGCCGCCGTACCCAAAATGGGCAAAAGAGAAGTCTGATCCATGAATCTAAAGCTAAGCTTGCAAAGTTACTTGGGCGGTTTCTAGTTTAGCCCGAATTGCTCCTTCATCCAGGTCTGCCCCGATCACTACCAATCGGGTCAGGCGAGGTTCATTCTGCTGCCAGGGGCGATCGAAGAACTGTTCCTGGCGATTGCCTACCCCCTGCCACACCATCCGCATCGCCTTTTGGGGGACCGCCACAAAGCCCTTGACCCGATATATTTCTTGGGTCGCCATCAGTTCGCTCAGAGCGCTTTGTAAGCGTGGTGGTGCGCATTCCCCCAAGGTGATGACGATCGAGCCAATGCCATCATCGTGTTCGTGCTCTGCTTCGCCATCATGATGGCTGGGCCGATCGGCCAAACAGTCTTCTACTGCGGCTCCCCAGCCCAAGAGTTTGTTGGGGTCTACTTGGCCTCGATCGCTCACGATGGTTTTGACTCCAGCGCTGGTATGTTGGGCAATGATCGCTTGGATTTTAGCCAAATCCCCATCCTCGATCAGGTCAGTTTTGTTGATTACCACCAGATCGGCACAGGCTAGTTGGTCTTCGAATAGCTCGGCCAAGGGAGTTTCGTGATCGGATGCGGTATTTGGGTCCTCGGCAAAGCGACCGGCTATCGTGGCTGCTCCATCCACCAGCGTAATCACCGCATCTACCGTAGCGCCATTGCGGATTTCGGGCCAGCGGAAAGCAGTTACCAAGGGTTTCGGCAGGGCCAGACCGGAGGTTTCAATCACAATCCAGTCCAGGGTATCCCGCCGTTCCAGCAGTTGCTGCATGGCCGGAAAGAATTCTTCTTGAACTGTACAACAAAGGCAACCGTTGGTCAGCTCCACAATGTTATTCGGAGCCTCGTCTGCGGGACAGATTCCACAGTTGCTCAATAGGTCACCATCGATACCCAATTCGCCAAACTCGTTTACCAGCACGGCAATTTTCTTGCCCTGGTTGTTCAGGAGTAGATTTCGGATCAGGGTGGTTTTGCCACTGCCTAAGAATCCGGTGATCACGGTCACGGGGATTTTGCCCGTCATAGCTGTGTGCCTCGCACGATAGGGGAATTCCACCGGCGGGCATTCTGGCTAATCGAATCTAATCGAATTACAGCTGCGGGACAGCGTTGGTCTTACACCAATCTTTCCCCCTTTCCTCTGGCAGCTGTTCCCTGCCAGAACCGATGAGAACCTCAGTTTAGCTCATATTTGTGGTCTTTCCTGGTTCCTCGAACTAGTTGCCAGAGCTTTCCCAGCGCTGGATGGCCTGTTGGGCAGATGCATAGGCCGAAGAATCTTGGGGAATGACCTTGGCGATCGCGATCGCCCGATTCAGATCATTGTTAGCTGCGGCATTTTGGGCTTGTTGATACATCAGGCCGCTCCATTTATTAATCGAAGCCCGAGCTGCTGTATAGGAACTAGAGCTTTTGGGAATCTTGCGGACTTCCTCGATCGCCCCCAATAAATCCTCGGCGCTACCTTGGTTAGCTAACTGCTGGGCCGCACTCAGAATATCGCCAGACTGAGTTTCTCCAGTCCAGTTGGCAATTCGCTGCTGGGCTTGGCTATATAGAGCGCGCCCCGGCGCAATTTGCTTGGCCGTAGCCACTGCTGCCGCTGTATTGCCATTGCGGGCTTGATTTTCCGCACTTTCCAGAATTGGGGCATCTTGGAGGCGCTGAATCTGGCCAGTCCACTGTTGAATTTTCTGTTGAGCGTTGCTATGGAGAGCACGACCCGCCGGAATTTGTTGGGCTTGGGCGATCGCCTGTTGGAGACCGGCGACTGTGCCGGGAGCTGCGGAGGTTTCGGCGGCTTGGAGATAGGGCTGATCTTGGGCTGTTTGAATTTGTCTCCGCCAGTCGTTAATTGTATTAGCGGCTTCTTTGCCCCGTGGGTTATTGGTTGGGATTTGGCTAGCTTCCCTAATTGCTGCTTCCAGATCCTTGGGTTGACCAGCGGCCGCCAGGGCCTTAGCTCTTTGCAGATAGGCCACATCAGAAACCTCTAGTTGCCAGCCCGTGAGGAGTTGCTGGGCGCGGGCATAGACTGTGCTATCTGGCTTGATGCCTTGAGCCGTGCCGATCGCCCGCTCTAAGTCGCTAATTGTGCCGTTATTCGCAAAAGACTGGGCCTCAGCGATATCGTTGATATCCTTCAATTCCACCTGGATTTCTGGAGTGGAAGGTGTATTGCGAGTAATTTCTAAGGCTCCTTGCCAATTACCTCTATTCAGCTGGGCCTTGGCTAAATCAAGCATCTGTTTGGCTGCTTTGCTAATCAGTTCCTGGGCTTCTTTATAGGCATAGCTACTCTTGTCGATTTTGCGGGCAATTTCGATCGCCTTTTGCAGATCTTCTACCTTGGCACTTTTCACTAACCGGTGGGCACTGTCTAACTTAGCACTATCTTCTTTGGCAATCTGCACCTTATCGGCCAATTCTTGGTACTTGGTGGTACCCCAGTACTTATTATTCAGTTTGGTGAGCTTGACGGCTACTTGATAAGCTTCGATCCAGTTAGAACTGCGCAGGAGTTTTTCGGTTTTGGCGTAAATTTCTTGGGCTTCTTTCCAGGTTTTTTGCCAGCCTTCAATCCGTTTTTTGACTGCGCCATAGGCCGGAACATTGCTGGGAACTAGTTTGGCCGAGGCGATCGCCCCTTCGATGTCCCCTTTTTGGTACTCAATTTCCGTGAGGCGCAGTAGATCGATCGACCAGCGCTGAAGATTTTCATCGATAAAGCTGCGCAATGGGTCATCCTTCGGGATGTCTTTGACGTAGTTGAAGGCAGTAGACAAATCTTTGACTGTTTGTTTGCTAGCCGCTATGTTGCCACATTGCACTCGCATGGAAGCGGTAGCCATGGGTAAAAACATTTCCGGGCAATTGGGAGCCGATTTGGGATTCAGCAGCATACCCAAGGCCACGTAACCCATTCCCCCACAGATCCCGCAGGTAATCAGTGCCCAAAAAACCCAGCTACGCAGGAAGGGAAGCTTCAACCATTGGGGCATTTGGGTGAGCATTTGCCTAGTCATGGTGGAAGCTTGATCGAAGTTAAAGCGTAAATCTGTTTTTGGCAACGCTACTCTTCCTAGAGCTACAAGAATTTTGTTGAAAACAATTGTGATTCCCCATTAGAACCCTGTCAAGAGAACATTAGCGGATTGGCCATTTAGCTTTGATGAGAAATGCTGAGGCTATGTATCCAGGATACCCAAATTGGCCAAAGAATGGCTTGCCATGGATAGAATCAGCAATTTAGCTAAAATTTAGCTGATGGCTAATTCCGCGATCAGATCCGTGAGTTGTTGATCGTCTAAGCGATAGACATCCCCACAAAAATCGCAGGTCACTTCTGCCCCCTGGTCTTGGGCCAGCATATCTTGGAGTTCTTGGTGCCCGAGCATCTTCAGGGCATCGGCCATCCGATCGAAAGAGCAGCCACAGTTATAGCGCAGCATTTGCACGCCAGGAAAAACTGCCAGGCCCAGGTCGCCCAAGATATTTTCCATCATTTGGGGGAGAGTCAGGCCAGCCTGGAGCAGTGGTGTAAAACCTTGGATCGATTCCAGTCTGCTTTGTAAGAGGTCTACTAAATCCTCATCACGAGCGGCTTTGGGCAAGACCTGAATCAGCAGCCCGCCAGCGGCTTCCACGCCATTGGCTCCCACAAATACCCCCACAATCAAGGCCGAAGGTGTCTGCTCGGAGGTGACCAGGTAATGGGCCAAGTCATCGCCAATTTCGCCGGAAGTTAGTTCTACTGTGCCAGTGTAGGGATAGCCGGAACCTTGGTCTCGCACCACATATAGGTAGCCTCGTTTGCCCACTGCTCCACCCACATCTAGTTTGCCTCGATCGTTCGGGGGCAATTCGACGGTGGGATTGCCCACATAGCCGCGCACGGTGCCATCCAATCCTGCATCTACCAAAATGCCATTCAGGGGGCCTTGGCCTTTGATGCGGATATTCACCCGCGATTCGGGCTTTTTCATACTGGAGGCAAACAGCAGGCCGGCAGTCATGGTGCGGCCCAGGGCGGCCGTAGCTACGTAGGAAAGGCCATGCCTACTGCGCGCTTCTTCGGTCAGGTTCGTAGTAATCGCGCCGACCACTCGAATACCACCGTCGGCGGCTGTGGCCCGGATAAGTTTGTCTGCCATGATCTGTGTTGGTGTTGCGCTAAAGTTAAGTATTGTATCGCTCGGACTGCGGGACGGCCATTAAAAATCTAGGAGCGACGGCGAGGAGCAATCAGACCCAGCCCCAAGGAGGCCCCGGCTAGTGTGGGAGTGAGCCAGTCGCCCCATCTTACATAGAGAGTTTGCTGGCGCTGGCGATAGATTTGGTGGCTGTGGGTGGCAAATTGGTGCAAGTTCGATCGCCACAGGGTATGACCATGGGGATCCACAATTGCCGAGTAGCCCGTATTGGTAGCCCGCACTGCCCAGCGACTGGTTTCGATCGCCCGCATGACGTCTTGGGCATGGTGTTGGGCGGGCATATTGGCGGCGTAGTGGGCATTGTTCGAGGCGGTGAGAATGAACTCTCCACGGGGGGCCTGCTGGCGGAAATGTTCGCCAAAGGCGGATTCGTAGCAAATGCCGACGATCGCCCGAATGCCGGGGAGGGCATCGAATTCCTGATCGGACTTGCCCGCTTGCAGCTCGGCTTTTAGGGGGGAGAGACGACTGACCCACTGGCCGATAATTGCTTTGAAGGGCACGTATTCACCGAGGGGAACCAGCTTGTACTTGTCGTAATGGGTCAGGAAATTACCGCTGCCATCGATCGCATGGAGGCTGTTGGTATAGTTTTCGCCAGCGCGACCAAATGCTCCTAGCCAGATCGGCACACCTTGGGCTTGGACGGCCGCATAGAGGGAGCTCTGCCGGATTTCGTCCGGGTAGTAGGGCAAGGCTCCTTCGGGGGTGAGGATGGCTTGGACTCCTTGGCTGGCCAGTGTTAGGTAGCCAGTGGTGTAACCTTCGATCGCCTGTTGCCGACCGGCAGGATAGAGCTTGATTTCGTTGGGGATGTTGCCTTGGATGATGCCCACTTGCAGGGCATCGGCGGAATTGGTGGTCAGGGCAGTTTGATAGAGTCCGTAGCCAATCAGGTGGCCGCTGAGCAGTAAGCCGAGGGCCGAAAGGGCTGGGGCTTTCCAGGATTTTTGCTGGCTGTAGGCTAGGCAGGCTTCGCCGATCGAGCCGTTGACAGCCACCAGTAGGGCAGTGACCGTGGTGCCGCCGGAGAGTTGGCCCAGGTGCAAGATTGGCAGGTTGTTGGGGCTCTGGCCCAAGGCGAGGGTAGACCACCAGAGATCGCCTTGGCTCCAAAGGTATTCTAGGCCGCACCAGAGGGCGGTGCCCCAGAGGACGCGCAGCCAAGGTTGGGGCTGGAAATATCGCTGCAAAAGTCCCAGGAGGCTGGCCCAGATGGTGACCAGGACTGCACCCCAGAGGGTGAGAATCACCAGACAAACGATGGCGATCGCCAAGCTAGTGGCCCAGGGCACGCCCATCCAGGTCATGGGATGGACGCCGAGAATCCAGGAAATTACTACGCCGTGGTAACCGATGCCCCAGCAAAGCCCATAGCGGGCCACATTGGTGGGGCGGTTGCGGGCAACGATCGCCCAGAGCGGCGCGAGGGCAATCCAGCCCAGGTACCAGGCATCGGTGGGGGAAACGCTCAGGCCCATCAGGAGGCCGCTACCGAGGGCAATGATCGCTCCCCGCCAGCCGCTGAGAAATTCGGGGAGCTGTTTGCTGAAATAAGAGGGCATGGCGAACGACGCGAACGAGCCTCTATTCTAGGCTGGGTTGGTGCTTCTGTTGTGGTGGGTGGCTAAGATATTAATCTAGGCTAGTCCGGGGAAATTGCCTGATCGATACTATCTCAACCTCACAAATTTGTAAGGTCTTTTGCCCCAGTAGTAAGTATTCGGCCCAAAGCTGGTTTCGGCTACGCCAGTGCTACTTTGGGAGCCAATAAACATTTTGGTTTGGGCATCGGTGACAATGCCCACATGATCGGAGCTGCCGCGATAGCCAGGGAAGACAATGATGTCGCCCATTTGCGGATCGGTCACCACCACAAACTTCGCATCGTTTAGATACTCGCGGGCCATCCGATAGCCGAAGCCTGGTACGGCTTGGCTGTAGACCTCAAAGACAAAATGGGAACAGTCGATGCCGTTGCGGCTTTTGCCTGCATAGCTATAGGGGGTGCCTTTCCAAGCCCTGGCCATGGTGACGATCTCCGTCGCTGACTTGGTCGGCGTAGTCGCTCCCCCGATCGCCGGTTGAACTGCTGGCTGGCGCGGGGCTGGGACGGGAATCGTTATTGGTGCTATTTCTGGCGATGGACTGCTAGGTGCGGGAGTTGGCAGATTTTGAGGAGTTGTTTCGGGGAGCGAAGTTCTGGTAGGGCCAGCCTGGGCGGCGGTGGCACTGATTTGGGCAACAACCTGGATCGCGAGGGTCAGGAAAACGGCAGATGCAGAGATTTTCATGGGCTTGAAGGATGGTAGAGCGGTCATTTTGGCAAATGACCAAGGAGCCACCGAAAAAGTTTCGGAGGGCCGAAGTTCAGTGGCTGGAGTGTTTGACTTAATCTTCTAGAGCTTTGCCTTTTGTTTCTAGCACCCAAGGCATTAGTAGAATGCCAATTAAGGGGATGAATCCGATCCAAAATAGGGCTGCGATCGCGCTATTTGCCGCATTCGCACCGCCCGCCGCTGCGACCGATCCCACCCAGAATGGCCCAATTGATGCGACAATTCGGCCGGTGTTGTAACAAAAACCAGCGCCAGTCGCTCGTAATCTCGTCGGAAATAGTTCGGGTAGATAGAAAGTAAAACTGCCAAAAATCCCGAAGACAGTCAAGCCGACGAAGAAATATAAATAAGTTCTAACTTGTGGTTCCCAATTCATCCCAAAGGTGACGAAAATAAAGATGGATGACAAGAGAAAATAGATCGAAAACATTTTCTTTCGGCCGAAAGTTTTGGCGATCGGAATAGTTAATAATGTCCCGACCAATCCACCTGTGTTGTAACAGTTCGCCGCCAGGGTTTTAGCCTGTTCGACAGTTGCTGAAATAGCTGCTTTATCTAGACCCTGGGCGGTGGCACTGGCTTGGGCAATACCGCCGGAAATTACCAAAATAAAAGCATTGCAAGTCCACCAGGTAATTAATGCAGTCGTGGCTGTAATAATTGCGCTAATTGTTGCCCGGCGGTATTTAGGGGTGAAAATCTCTGCTAATTTACCAGCTTCTTGATGGGAATTATCTTGCCAGCGGGCTGGCTCCTTGGCAAAGGCCCGCACGATAAATGATGCTACTGCTGGAATTAAGCCGCAGGCAAAGACATATCGCCAGGATACTTCTGGTTGACCTTTCATTAAGTTACCGGCGATCGCCCAGTTAACGAAGGTAGCTAAAAATAATCCCATCGGTGCGGAGGTATACAATAGTGCTCCAGCTTCAACCCGATGCTTGTCGGGTACGGTCTCGGCCACCAAAGTAGCTCCAGAAGCCCATTCTCCCCCAATTCCTAAGCTCGCCAGAAATCTAAAGGCTATCAAAAACCAGAGATTGGGCGCAAAGGCACAAAAAGCTGTGCCGAGGGAATAAAGCAGCATCGTAATCAGCATTGTTTTGAGCCTGCCAATCCGATCGGCAATTTGCCCAAAGATAATTCCGCCGATCGCCCAACCAATCAATAATAATGAAGTTAAAATACCTGTCCAAAATAAGATGGCAGCCTTGGCTGCGGGAGAGCCGATTTGCAAGCCCAATAAAGTGGGGATACAGTTGGCAGCGACGTAGTTAAATAATAGGCTATCAAAAATATTAAATCCCCAACCCAGCCAGGCAGCGAATAAAACATTCCATTGGGCACGTGTTAGTTGTAGCATATTTGTAGAAAATAAGGATAGGTTGGCTATGAATTCCAGCAGCAATTAACTCTAGGGTTGATTGTTGATGCCACCCGCCACGATGCTATGGTTTTTAACGGATTTCCGAACCGATGAGGACTTGTTGTTTGCTAGAAAAGTCTATCACCTTCGGCCAATAGCCAATAGCATAGATAGTGAGAGCTATGGTGCTCGCTGGTGCCCAGAAAATTTCAACTCATCTACCCCGGTGACTTTTTCGTCTCCTTTGTAGACTGGTGTAAGTTTTGCCAGCACAGATCCCAATCAGAGTTAAAGAATCCTTTCGTGCTAGAAGTTCAAGTTCACCAACATCTGCTGCGCCTGCAGCGCGAGCCAACCAGCCGTGACTCCTGGCCCCACCAATTTGCCATGGGTCGGCTTGTCGCCAGGGCCCTGCGTCGCCAAGAATCGGTTGTGATCCAGACTGGCATTGGGTCCGTTGGCCTAAGCTGGGGTGCTAGCTCCGACCGCTTTCTCTATCGACTCAGCTACCTGGCGCCTGCTCTGCTCTATCCAGGCCCGATCGCCATCATCCTCCCCGATCGCCTGCAAACACAGGTGCGGTCGGAACTTCCCCCAATTCAGCAAGCGCTGGGTACCAATAAACCTGTTAATACCGATCAATACTCCTTGGCGCTCGGTGGACTCAATCTGCTCAGCCCTGCCGCTTGGTTGGAGCGGCGCAGCTCTCTCCAGATGCCAATCTTAATGGATGGCATTGATCGACTTTCTGAGTGGCTCCAGGATTACTTGCAGATGCGGATGATGCCAGAGGATTGGCAATCTCTATTGTGGGCACTGCCAGCGGCGCAACTAGAAATTGCAGATTGGATGCAGCAGCTCCAGCACGGCCTCTTCCAGAGAACTCCTAATCCTTACAATTGCTATTTACTTGCAACAGCAGAAATCGCTCTCCTCAGCCAACTTTCTAAATACCCAGAATTACCCGCTCCTTGGTCGCAGTTCCTAGCGCAACTACTCGATCCCCAAAGCATTTGCTGGGGTGAAATTAACCGACAGGATGGGACTTTCACGATCTGTACTCAACCCAAGGATTGCAGCAACCTCTACGCAGCACTCTGGACATCTCAATCCCATGTATTGATTGGCAATGTGCTGGATGTGGATCGATCAGCCAGTGGCTTCCGTCAAGCAATGGGTCTGGGCGATATCACCTCGGTCAAGTTTGCCGTTAGCGCTCGGCCCCTGCGGCTCTATACGCCGAATTGGATGCCTATGCCCAACAGTCGGAATTTTCAGGAACTGTTTACCCGCGAGACCATTAATGTGTTGCGTCGTCGATCGGGCCGAGGACTAGCGGTGGTGATTGTGGGTGATACACCGCTCAAGGCTCAGACGGCGGCTCGCTTAGCTGCCGAATATGGCTCCTTGGTACGCATGGAAGAGACGGGATTGGATCATGGCCAGATTCTAGTCACGGGCTGGGAATTCTGGAACAGTTACCAGGATTGCTTCCCGGCAACTGAAGTGATCATTGTGGCTACTTTGCCTATTCCTTCCCTCGAAGACCCGCTGATCGCCGCCCAGGTGGAGATCTACAAGCAGCAGCGCCGGGATTGGTTCCGGGCTTTTTTGTTGCCGATCGGTCTGCGGATGTTGCTGCGGTCAATTTCGATGCTGCGCAGTAGTCAAGGTTTGTTGGTGATTTTAGACAACCGGCTCAACCATCGCAGCTATGGTCAGCAGATCCTCGCGGCCTTACAACCTTGTGTGAAACTGGCTCGCCTAGAGTTTCCCCACCCCCCAACCACCAATCTCTGCAAAAAAGATTCCTGAAGGTGTTGACAAACCCCCGGTAGTCTCTGTTATATTGAGAAACGTTGACTCCGTTGGGGTGTCGCCAAGTGGTAAGGCAGCTGGTTTTGGTCCAGCCATTCCGAGGTTCGAATCCTTGCACCCCAGTATTTGATTTCAAACCTTAATATGATTGTGTCAGACTCTCCAGTCTGATCAATTAGAATATTGTAGTCAATCCGTGACCATAATTGATGATGCTAGCTCGATAACTGAGCTAAGCTAAAGACCGAGAGTTTTTTGTAAAAACCCATGACCAAAATCGTCGTTGGCCTGTCTGGTGGCGTAGACAGCTCCGTAGCCGCTGCCCTCCTCTGCGATCGAGGAGATCAAGTAATCGGACTTACGCTCTGGCTAATGAAGGGCAAAGGCCAGTGTTGTTCTGAGGGGATGACCGATGCGGCCCGGATCTGCGACCAGTTGGGCATCGATCACCATGTGGTGGATAGCCGCGAGACCTTTGAGGAATACATCGTCAACTACCTAGTTACTGGCTACGAGGCGGGGGTCACGCCGCTGCCTTGCTCCCAATGCAACAGTGAAGTTAAGTTTGGTCCGATGGTGGCTTACGCCAAAGAAACTTGGGGTGCGGATTACATTGCTACCGGTCACTATGCTCGGATCGATCGGCAGGGCGATCGATATAGATTGAAGCGGGCGATCGACCTCACTAAAGATCAATCTTATTTCCTCTATACCTTGACCCAGCCGATGCTGGCCTCCAGTCTTTTTCCTTTGGGCGAAACCCCCAAGACTGAGACGCGGCGGATTGCGGCGGCGATGGGTCTGTCTACTGCCGATAAGCCGGAGAGTATGGATCTTTGTTTGGTGGAAAAGCATGGTTCCATGCAGTCTTTCTTGGAGCAATACCTAGCTCCGAAGCCCGGTGAAATTGTCAATTGCCAAGGCCAAGTCCTTGGTCAACACCAAGGCATCCATAACTATACGATCGGCCAACGGCGCGGCATTGGCCTGGCGGCCCCGGAACCACTCTATGTGGTAGCTTTGGATGCGGGCAAGAACCAGGTAATGGTAGGTTCCCGTGCGGAAACCCATAGCTCGGAATGTATGGTGGATCGGATTAATTGGGTGTCGATCGAGCCACCCAGCGGGCCGATTCAGGCTACGGTGCAAGTCAGGTATCGATCGGCAGCGGTGCCGGTGACGGTGATTCCTGTGGCCGATGGTGGTGCTCGGTTGCTGTTTGATGAACCGCAGTTTGGCATCACGCCGGGGCAAGCGGCGGTTTGGTATGACGATGATGTGGTCTTGGGTGGCGGAATTATTCGGCCATTTTAGATATATTGATCTTGTCGATCGATACCAACACCCCATCAAGCCGCGCCTACTCCTCCGCCTCTTCATTCCCCTCCCCCAGAGGGGTGCCCCGTAGGGGCGGGGTGGTCTCCGGAACAACCATCAAAGCCGGATGAACTAGCAGAAAATCCATAACACCTGCCATATTCTTCTTCACATCACTATCCCGCAGATGAATAACCGTTAAGCCCAGCCCCATTAAAAAAGCATCCCGCCGTGCATCGTATTCCACTTTATTATCGTGACTACTGCCATCTACCTCAATGACTACAGCTTTCTCGGCACAATAAAAATCAGCGATATAATTGCCGATGATTTTTTGGCGATCGAAATCTAGCCCTAAAAACTGCTTCCTTTTAAGTTGATTCCACAGCAAAACTTCAGCTAAGTTTCCGGCCCTCCGTAATCTCTTTGCCCGTTCTTTTAGGGCTGGATTATAGGGGAGTAACATGTATTTTTGGGTGTCACGCATAGGACTATTTTATGTTGTTAGACTTCGCTGGGTGTTTTTGACCACCCCGTCAGGCTGCGCCTGCCACCCCTCCACGGGAGGGGAACTGGGGAAAATTCCCCTCCGAGGGAGGGGTGCCCCGTAGGGGCGGGGTGGTCAATAACTATATGTAACAACAGGATCTAGCCATTCGTCAACGATCGATTGACTAAAACCAAAGACCCAAAACCTATGAACACAGATTGCTTGTTTGGCAAGGTCGATCATAGCCTCGATCGGGGTTGATTGCCTTTTATTCCGGCACGAAAGAGGGATGATCCTGAAGTTTTGGGGTCAATTCAACAATAACTATTATGAGCGCTCTGGGGCAATATCTTCGCGAGTACTGTACTTGAAAACTTTCTCAGCCCGGACGTATTCTAATATCAAAGCAGATTCGCCGGTTTGACCAGTGAGATGATGTTTGGCTAGTAGCCAGGGACGAACTACCTCCGGCAGAGCTGCCTCGATCAATAGCAATTTAATGGCGCCCCGCAGCTGCCGGGGCACCGTAAAGACCCGAATTGTCCAACTGGGGTCAAATGCACCTCGTTCGAAGGCTGATTTACCATCATAAAAGCTCCGGGCTCGTTTCTCGTATACCACATGCAGCACATGGAATTGAGGTTTGTCATCATCGTATTGGGGATACCCTGTCCAGAAATTGCAAGTGATCAAATCTTGCTGGGGTACTCCGTTCAGGGGTAGAGACAAGGCTTCAGCTCCGATCGGGTAACTCAGTTCTTTACTATGTTTGAGGCGATCGCTAGTTGGAAAAATATGTACTTCAGAGGCTGCCATATGATTATTTTGTTTTTTGCTGGAGTACTGATCATTAACCTTGGTTAATGGTTATCAAATACTTGCGAGCTAACTGTGCATACTTCTTTACACTATCGTAGGGTAGCTCTAGATCGATCGAGATCGACTGTAGAGTATCACCGTTTTCTTGACGAGCAATAATAGTTGCCCACAGTAAGGCTGTCTTAGCTGCCCGATCGCCTCCCTGCCGCTTCTTGCTAGCCAAGAAAATTGGCTGAAGCTGGGCAATCCGGGCTGCAGTTCCCTCTGGTGCTGGAGCAGTGGTCGAGTTGAGGGGCTGTTTTTTTCTTGATGCTGCCGCTTCCCAACCAAGGCGGGTTTGGCCTAGACCAAAGGTAACTTTATGCCCAGTACCAAAGTAAGGAGCGGCGGTAATTAGGGCGTGGGCCAGGTGGCTGTACTCAACCTGAGCAAGGGCTTTGTTGGTGATTCCTAGTTGAATGCTGCCGGTAAAACCGGTGACTGAGCCTTGCTTCCCTGGCTGTACTTTGCTCGATCGAATGTTGTGTCGTAGCAGTACTATGCCTTCGCGTACCCAGAGCAAAAATTCTTCGGGGTCAAATTGATAGGCACTAAAAATATTCCAGCGGCGCAGATAGCTATGAAACAGATTCTCAGGAATTGGTAAAGGCATGTGGTTGCCGTTTTTGTGGAAGGCGGTGGGGCTAAGAAAGTTAAGGTTTAGCTCGTCGTCGAGGTTGGTTTTGTCCCACAGGGTTTTGTAGGTGGTGGCGGGGAGGGTGATTTGGTGTTGGGTGATGTGGAAGGTGTTGTTTTGCAGGGTGATGGTGGAGGGCGGTTGCCAGTTTTTGAGGGTGGTGCAGAGGTCTTTGTGGAGGGCGGTGATTTGACAATGGTAGTTGTGGGTGGCACTGAAGGTGATGGTGCGATTACTGGCGTTGGTGGTGCCAAGGAGGCCGGAGAGGGTGAAGGCTTTTTCGGTTTGGTTGTTGTGGAGTTCGGCGGCAAGGTGGGGATGGATCTGGCGTATTTGATCTAGGAACCAAGCATGGAGCCAGTAGGTGTAGTTACTGGGCAGGGTGCAATCTTGTTGGGGTTGAATGATGATCTGGAGTCCGAGAAGGTCTGGTTGTCTGGGAGCCATAGGTGTTTTGGAATGTGAGAGCCGATCGATCAGTTTATTTTAGTCCCCTTGCGGGGATGGGTCTTTGCAACTTGTGTTAAAACGGCTAACATCGAAACCTAAACCAACGCGGTTCAGTCCCCTTGTGGGGAACAGTACTGAGATTGTAAAATAGTTGATTGAATACACGAATATAACTACGTGTATTATGGAATTTCTTCTTTGCCTTATTTGTTAAAGATCTTTTAGTACAAGTTTGTACTTTTTTATGACGCCGTCTTTAATAGTAATAACTTGCAGGCTTATGTTACTTCCTTCCTTTAACTCAGTCCCTTGCAAGCTTACTTTATTTCCTTCCTTTAATTCAATCCCTTTGTCCTCGAATTTATAAATCTCTTCTTTTCCGGATAGTTGTGATCCTTCATGAATATATCTAAGTGTTATTTTTGATTTAGTCCCAGGCTTAATTTCTATATAAGAAATAGTTGCAGATATTATGTCTCCATCTGATAGTTTTACCTCTTCAGTACTGACCCTTTGTGGCGGAGGTAGGATTTTCCGGCTTCTGAATTCTTCAAGCCTCATGTACCTCCTTCGATTTTTGTCTTGCAATGAAATATCCGCTTCCCAAGTCAAAAGTCTCAGTAAGTTCTTTACTCTGGATAATGACTTGAAATCGTTGCTTGTCTGTACTTTGTCTACTATGTATTTCTCGAAAATGTTGATGTAATTAGCGCTGTCTAAGATCTCCTCTGATACCTCCCACTGATCATTGTTATCAAACAGTGAATGATATCTTTGACTACGATTGCTAATGTGAATTTGATGCGTGATTTTTACAGCGCCCATGCCTAAAGGCTTGCCCATTCCAAGGGATAATCTGTATTGAGGATCTTGGGCGATATTCAAGACCCATGCTAATGCACCCAGCTCGTAGTCTTTTAAATTCCGGAAATCGATGCTAAATTTAAAGCTGACATTAGGCTTGATTGGTTTGATTCTTGTGTGTTGTGTGTCATTGGGATTCCCTGCTTCTGGAGCGGAAATATCATTCTTGGCCACATTTCCTTTGTGCCAGTATAGCTTGTGACCTCTTATTACTGTTTCTGTGATTGGCTGACTCCCATAGTGTTTGAGTTTTTGAGCTGATTCATGAGTCTGAACTAGATAATGTTGAAAGGTTGTAGGTTTTGGGCCTGATAGAATTTGTGGGGTGATCATGTGATTGCCATCTTCGAACCAAAAATCATGCTTTTGTTGGCAATAGGCATCACTGACAGTAATACGCCCTAGTATTGACTGCTGTTCTCCATTATTGGATTTGTGATTAAGCACTGTTCCGAATAATGCTTCGGATATATCTAGATTTTCTTCTTGGCGTAAATTTTGCGGTATAAAATCTTTGATGGAAAACTCGTAAGGCAAGCGAAACATTAAGGTATGTCCAAAAAAGATTATTCGATTATTATCTATTGCGTAAAATACGGGTTGGTGGTCTTGCAACAAGCCACTTTCTCCCAAAAGATTAATTTGTTCTTTTGTGATCTGATTTTTATAGCTCAGCAGCAAGTCATTCGGTATTTCCAACCAATTGTCTGTATTGGGATCTGGTAATCCAAAAATATGTTCTTTCTCTTTCCCAGGAATTTTTCCAGACTCGACAAGTACAGCATTGTGAGGTCTTTTTATGGGTTTGGAGCTATCTTCTAAAGTTTGGGTTTGATTTGCTAATGGGTATTTGAAGCCATTGTCGTCATCTTCTATTGAATTAGAATTTATTTCTACATTGATTTTGTAAGAATTCTTGGAGTTATGCCATCTTTTTGACCGATTTTCCCCCTTGATTTCAGTTTTCTTGATTCGAGCCAATGTTATATCCTCGGAATCAGCAATTGGTAAGGCAGGCTGGATCTTCCAGATGCCTTTATCGCAAATCATGAAGCCAGCTTGGCGACTGCCACCTTGATTAATGCTTTTATGATAAGTGTCTCTTAATATAGATCCATCAGCAATAGCCCGATAAACCAATGATTGGCCGCTGACTTTCGATAATTTACTCCATGTGATAATTTCTATGACAGAGCGAAGCATGCCTCGTAGACTGCTTCCTGGTAACACAGGTTGCCCAGATAAAGAGAAAAAATCGGCTTTTCTCTCTCTTTGTGCTGGGGTTAGTTTGTCATTTGAGAGGTCACCCCAATCAGCATAATCCTCAGGTGTCATGCCACAGCGAATGTATAAGGGGGATTCTGTGGTCAAGGTGCATTCGATTCTACCCGTTAAATGATCATCGATATGATATCGATCATTTGTAGGTAGATCTTTTGCCGAAACTTCCACGATTTGATCAGGTAGTTCGACAAAGTTGTAAGGAGCAACGGCGCAACGATCTTCAGAAAGACTCTGAATCTGTTTGGGTAAAGTCATGATTATCTCCTGTAAGTTGATGCTGAAACGTGTTTTTAACTTATGATAAAGTCAAGTCCAACAGACGACTTCGATAAATGAAAGCAATGCCAACGTCATCATATTTAATGTAGTGTTTGACATTTAGGCAAACAAGTTTCAGAGGTGTAGTCTTTTTCTGACTCTGATCGGTGATAATGACTGTGATGGGCACCGCATGTTTTAGACCTTGTTGACCGTCTACAAGTAATGTAAAGCCTTGACCTGTTTTCTTTATCCAGCTACCCCATAGCATCTGTTTTTCAACTATGTGATCGGCTTGCTTCATATTTTTATCTTGAATCACCCTGGCTTGCCAACCATTATCCTTGCGCCATAGCATGACTTCAGCATTTTTTCCAAAGATCCGACATTGTTGTAAGGTACTAGGCTGGAGTAAAGGAGATTGAGGCCACAGACACTCTGCTGTTATGAGTTGGCTTTTTTCAAACCTACCCCAGATCACGCCATCTTCTGCATGAGCTAACAGATACTGAAGCTCATAGGCTTTGTGCTGATCTTCTATCCATTGTTTTAATGCTTGTTGATTAGGTAGATCGGGAACCTCAAGTACAGCGTTATTGGTACTGACTGGTTTAGATAAGCTATTCATCTTGCAACCTCCTTTTGGTGCGATTCCATCAAGGATTTGACAAAACCCTCTAAAGTACCAGGGTTGTTTATTGTTAATTTCTGATTGGGTTGTTCCTGCCGAATGGTATAGAGTTGTCCTTGGTAAGAAAGATTTGTGCATTTACCTTGTAATCGTCCGCGCCCAATATTACCACCACCACCAATAGTGAGATCTCCAGTCCAAAGATCTTTCAGTAGTAATAGCAATAAACCTACTTCTGAACATGTAGCTTGCTTAAGTTGTAAGTGGATGGTTACTTGAGTATCAGAATTTGGAAAAATAGGTTGTTCAGCAAATAATGCTCCGTCTAAAACCCCGCCAGTGAAACGATCAATCGTAATACGATTTTGAACCAAGTCTTGGGTATTTTCAATCACACTCTCTTGCACTGTCAGACGACTAGCCTGCTTTTCTGTGCCAAAGATTTTATCGATGATAGATGCATCTAGATTCAGTGTATTGATGATTCTTATAGCTCGGTGCTTCAACACTCCTGCCAGGCTTGTTCCAGAAATGATTGGTTGGATACCATCAATCCGATGTGATTTGAGATGCACTACGTCTGGAGCTTTACTTTGATCATGCTGACCAGATCGGATGAGCATTGGACTGGCCAAGGTGAAAGTGGCCTCGATTTTGCAGCTTGCATCGAGAGGCTGATCTGGCAATTTAAAATGAAGGGCTTCAGTAATATGTTGATGGATTGAAACTTGATTGTGCAGAGAAAGCAGATGATGTTCATAAATGAGCCAATCTTGTCGCTCGTTAGTATTGGTTAAATCAAATTCCCAGGACTGCCACTGCTTAATGCTACATTGACCAAAACCTCGATGCTTTTTCATTCCGATAGAGATATGGCCTTTTTCTAATCCATTGAGTGCGATCACTAATTCCTCTTTTAGTGCCGTCTCTGTTGAATGATCAACCAGTAACTCAAAGCCTATGTCAAATTGGGTGCCAGCCTTGAGTAATTCTAAATCGTACTTCGCTTTATCGATAGCTGTTCCTGTTTCTATATTGATTTTTACCCCATCACGCAACTCTGTTGCGATCAAACTCCGACTCAGGGCATTCTCCACGATTAGTGGACTTTGCTTACCTTCAATGTCATGATACTTTCCCCCAAACAATTGAGATTCGCCAGAGATCATACTCTCTAGATAGCTCCGCAGTGCACCGGCGATTGAGCTACCTAACAGTAATGCTTTATTTTCAACGAGATCTCTCAATAGTGGTAAGTCAGTATCTGCTTCAGCATCACCACTGCTCAGAGAGGTTGGCGTGTCTAGTTCCAAAATACCTCGGACAATAATACGTTTTTCTATCCTGCGCTGATGGCGACGATTTAGACGCTTCATTATATTATTGTCTCCGATTTCGATGCTTTTTTAGCTAAAGCCATGATCAGGCGAAGAGTATACTCTAATTCCATAGATTCGTTGAATGAATAAGACTGACTGCCAATTGTGAGCATTGATTCATCAGGATTGATGATCCATGACCCAGGTTTCTCTATGTTTTTTCTAATCCAGTTCATCAGTGATTCCCTTCCTACTTTAGCGCGATCAAACTGTTCTATTGAATTCTTTGGCAAGTTGTTTAGCAAGGCTATGATTGCAGTACAGTCTGAATCATTAATTGACTCTCTGGCAACTGACTGCAGACGCGACAACTGACTATTACTAATTTTGCCACCTTGAATAGTCAATTCCGAGGCTTTTTTTTGCAGCAGTCCTTCCAGACGTTGCCGTAAAATACGGTGAGCAAAAGTTTCTGCCATGTTTAGATCTTCTCCGGTTAAAGGAATTTCTGGAAAATCTTGAGGCAATTCATCAGGAGGATCTTGAACACAAAATGTTTTATGTTTCCACAAGTTAACTGCTAATCTTCCGAAACCATCAATGCAACGTTCGCCTATCCCTCTAGATTCAATCTGTTTGATTTGTTGTGAGGTCAATAATTCTCCTGACAAAACCAAGACGCTACCCATGGCGAGAGCAGGCATCTGAGGGAGAGGCAAACCCCATTTACGATTAAACCCACCAACTATTGTGTGCCCCACATAGCTATGCTGTGCAGAGTGCATGCACAACTTTATGCCGAATGTTTGATTAATCGTCTGAACTAATAAATCAGGACTGGCAATTATTTGACCCATCTCATCTCGTAGAATTACATCACTCAATAATGTAATCTGGCATTTATCAGACTCCGGGTCATTTACTCTCCCTACTTCTCGCCAAGGCTCACTGCATAATTGGTAGGTGACCTGAATATGACCATATCCTGCACTTTGAGACCCGCCTACCCAGAAATCTTGGTTTTGTAATAATTTCTCGAATTCTGCAACATAACTGTCTGGACAAATAATAATGCTCTCGAATAATTCACTACTATTGATCGCTTCATAGCAGAAAATCTCACCTTCGGTTTCAGTGCCACGCCCCCTAGAACGATCTCGCGCATTATGAATATTAATACGTTTACTGGGCTGATAAAGATTGACATTTCTATCTTCACCATCATCATCATCATAGCCCCAAAATGGTCTATCTAGAGACCTGGGAGATACTGGTGAATCTTCTGATCCCTCATTAAGGATACTAGCATCATAGGCCATTAACGGAAAATCCGCACCCTTTTCTTGCATCCAAGAGCGGAAAGTCGGTAAAGTCCGATGACCAAAGTGGCTGACCGGATAAGCATTAAGATAATATGTTTGTCGATCATCAAAAAACATGCCCTGAACCAGTGGATCCGCTAAATTTAGTTCCGACAGGTTCGATTGACGCAAATAGCGGCCAATCAAAGCACCTCGTAAAACACTACCTGGTAGATAGGGATATGAGACATCACTATTAGGATCACCGGCAAAGGAAGTGGCTAAGACAGCCTGAAGCGTTTTGATGGTCAATTGAATAATACTCATGAGGAAATTTCCTTTCCAAATATATCGATATGATTTCTTGTCACATCTTGGTCATTTTGCCATAATGAGCATTTGATATGACCCCATCCACGATTCCGACTGCTACCAACTCGCCGTAGCGCTAAAACACTCACCTGAAGCAGCGCAAGCATTGGCGGCGTAGGTTCTTGATGAAACAGTAGATTAGCTAAAAATGTCTGCTGTCTCAAAATAACCCGGAATGACCTCAAACTACCTTCTGCAGCAATTCCTGTGTTGTCATCGATAGCAGTTTGTCGGCGTACTGTAGTCAAAGCGTTGAGGGTTTCCGTTTGGGTGATTTGTTCGGCTTTGATTGCCATGGATATCGCTTGCCTGAATTTTTCGGATAGACAGGCGTCACCCACATGCATGAGGGATTGTGTATTTAATGTACTTCCGGGTTGTCCAAAAAGGTGATCGGCAATCTCCAACCATTTCTCTCTAGTCGCTGAATCAGTAATAGTAGCAATCAGGTTATCTACTTCTTCACTGAGCAGACCCTTTAGAGTACGCCCTCGTAAATAGGGTATGCCATCCACATCTTTTTCTACCTCGCGATCAATGATGCCTGCAACACCGTCGCCACTACTGAAGGTTGTTTCACTGAGCAAGAGGATTTTTATTGTGTACTGAATCATAAGTCTTCCTCCAACCCCATGTAAAAATCCATAGCTTCGATCGCATCAAAATAGCCGCAGATTTTATTGACCCACCCTTCGCTAGATAAGGCATCTTCCTGGCCTGTTGTAGATTGAAATCTAGGTAGTTGGCCTTGTTGATAGTTATGTAAAAACTGCTGAGTTGCTACCGGCCCTTTGCGCAAGACCTCGCGGAGGGCCATGATTTTATTGTGTTTTTCTTGCCAAACCTCACTGTTAAAAGCTCTTAGGACAGCTCTAAATGCCTCCCAGGTTCGCCATTCATCGGGGTTATGGAGCATTAATGGGCGGGCAGTTAAATTACCGGATGAAACATGATACTCACGCTTACGAATACTTTTCAAGTCTCCAAATAGCCCTGTATTAGCAATATGCCAATCAATCATAGAACCCTCATATCCGTCTGTCAATAGCTTCTTGCCATTTTTGCAGAGTCTTTCACTGAGGCTATAGGCACGAGCGAAAGGGTAGTGAGTTTTAACCAAACAGACTCCAGCTGAAGCCGTTAGCTTTTTGCCGTCGGGCATATGTGCTGATTGATTCTCAAATTCTTGAAGATAAATCGTGGCTAGCTCAATCCCTAATCGACCATCGCAAATAAAGGTGATGTCATCACCACCATAGACAAGTGGACGAAATGGTAAATAATAAGTTGATGAATGCTCATTGGTTCTAGAAAGTTCGAATTCATTAAACTTCCCTTTTAATTTGCCAGTATTGGGATCGATAGCACTGACTAACTTCTTTAAAATACTTTTTATCGCAACCTCTCCAGCCACGTCAAGTTTCCGAGAGAAATCACGCATTCGATTGATATATTCGCGATCATCTTTTGCGTCTTTCCCATGCTCTTGAAATCGCTTTCCCATATTGTTACCATCGGCATGAATAATTGCAATATAGCTGGATTCATGTTTTGTTCGTCCAATGTGATCAATTTGTCGAGGGAAAACTAAATGTTCTGGCATTTCTGCATCAAATAAACCCTGATGAGCACGCTCAGATGCCTGTCGTTTCAAGAATATTTCTTTGGAAATTGGATAGGGATCATCATCAGTTTTGCTATCTTTGGTACTCATTCCGGTGGCAGGAAGTTGAGTTGAGTTGCAGTTTACTGTTACACTTAATCCCAATAATGGAGAGGACGGAACCCGATTTTGCTTATAGCACTCCAGGTCTTTTTTCATGACTTCATCGACTACTTCACAGAGGGACTTGCCCCACTCAAATTGTTTATGTACTGCCAAAAGCTGGATGCCACAAGCTTTCTTTAGGACTTTTCGGCTAATGCGGCGGGTGAATTCGATGGCAGTATTTTTGTCTTTGAAGATGATCTGAGCATTGCCACCACTGGCATAAATTAGCTCTGCTGGTAATTTGCTGCTTTCGATCGGCTCAGACTGGCGCTCTAAAGGCACGCCTAAATCTTGCAATATTTGTTTGACCCATTCTCCGGTTGCTTCTTTAACTAACTGAGAAGCACCAATGTTTTCCCGTAGACGATTACTACCAAAAATATAATTTTGAATCCCGGTGGTATCAAGTACCGTGAATGTGTATTGTGTCATTTTGCATCTCGGTCTACATTTCTAATCCAGGCGGAAATTTTATTCGATAAATCAGGCAAGTCTTCACGCCCAAAAACTTCGACTCTATGATCTTTTACTTCTGACTGAATTGGTGTAAATGCATTTAGAATTTCTGTTTTCAAAGCTTTTGTAGTACCAGAATCTGCGCAACAGACAAGAGCAACTCTAGCTTCTATTCCCCCTAATTGTTGAGCACGCACATAAGCCTCAAAAAGTTTACTTTTACATGAACTCTTGCTATGACCAGTGGTACATGAAATCGCGAAAAGCTGATAACCACGAGTGAAAAGCACATCCAGCTCAAATTTTTTACCGAAGAATGCGTGCCCCTTCCGCTGTGGATCCTCGATGTTAACAGAATTCAAGCTGTTACTGATTTTTTGTGTGGATGGAATCTTCTGGACTTCATGTAAGGTGTAATGCTCTAACCATTTACCATCGAGCCATTCCCATACATCTTGATCACTCTTGAAATGTTTACCGCCATGGTCACTTCCATCTTCTGTTTTAATATCTTTGATGCAAAGAAAACCTTTGGAAGAACTCAAAAGAGTAAGTGCTTCTGTGATTTTATTATACTGACTGATGTTATTGGGATTGTCTGAAATACCGTCTGGGCTGCAACTACTATTTCCTAGGATGTTGATCTTTAATTTCCAGTCTTCTCTCCCCTGCTGGTGATAGTATTGTTTCTTAGTGTAATCACACCATTTACGCCATTCAGTGGAAGCCTCTTTGCCTGCATGGAATTCCTGAAACGCTTTTGCTGCAAGTGGATGTATGGGGTGTTCGATGGATTTATCTTTTTGCTCCCAACCATGTAGTTTAAGCAATTCAGGGATACTTACACTAATCATCTCAGGTGTTATTTTGAATCTTTGCGGATCACCATCTTCTTGATCAATGCACATCTTTAAATGGCGAGAGTCTAAGTAACTAAAACAAGCATCTGGTCTGCACTTTTTTAGGGTTCGATAAGCATGAACAGCCATCGCTTTTGTGCCGCCTGTATAATGAAGCCCAATGCTACTTGATAAACTTACGATGCGCTCATGAATTTTCTTCTGGATTGCAGCTGCATCGGACTCAGAATCTCCTAATGGCAAATATTTACAGGAAATATTTTTTGTCTTCAGCACCTCATAGAGCTGCTTGGCTTGACGCTCAGTTCCATCCGTATGAGCAAGATGAACAGTTCCTCTTGCTGACAATAATAGATTAGCTGCTACATAGTTTGGTAAGGGATTTTCACCAATCAGGAGAATTAGATTCTCTACTTGGGGTGGTTTCGATGACATAAGAGACCAGAGGGAAAGAACGAATTGTTGTCCCGGCGAAATCTAGTTGATTCGATTACTTCAGCATTTACTCAATTCCGACGACTATCAGTTGCAACAACATATGATGAATGCAACAATCTCGAATTATTAGATGCATATTAGCTGAACAGTAACATATTGTCTATTGATTTAGTTGAATATTTATGAATGATTGTAACGTTTTTTTGATTAATGAATTTTGAAATTTCTATAGGTATTCTTACGCCTTCAGTTCTGGGGATGTAGCATGTTGTTTCACATTACACTCCACTGACCCAGTGATCTGAGTTGTTCACTTTATCCACGAATGCTGGTGCACACCACAGTGATCAATTGTTGTAAACGCGATTAATGGACCATCGAGTTCTCATCTCGGGGAAGACCGATCCCAGACCACAGCAGTTACGCTTTGGGATTGGGTAGGCAGTTTCCATCCCCTCTCGGGGAAGACCGATCCCAGACTATTTTTTATGGGCGCAATTCATTTAGAGTATTACGTTAATGTTTCCATCCCCTCTCGGGGAAGACCGATCCCAGACCCACTAGTCAGTCCGTAAATTATGGTGGACTTTCTGGTTTCCATCCCCTCTCGGGGAAGACCGATCCCAGACAAGATTTACCCGATGCAAGTTTTGCAGGTCAGCAAGACAGTTTCCATCCCCTCTCGGGGAAGACCGATCCCAGACAAGCTTTTATCAGATCTTTGGAAGAAGATGGAACTCAGGTGTTTCCATCCCCTCTCGGGGAAGACCGATCCCAGACCACCTTTTAATGTAGGTGTTCAATCAAAGTTTGCTTCTGGTTTCCATCCCCTCTCGGGGAAGACCGATCCCAGACAAACAAAGTGGTTGAATCAGGTCAAGCAGGTCTATTTGTTTCCATCCCCTCTCGGGGAAGACCGATCCCAGACAATTAGCCGAGATGACGGTTGAGTATGCCCGAGGTTTCCATCCCCTCTCGGGGAAGACCGATCCCAGACCGGTGCAAACACTAACACCACCACACAGTATGTCAAGTTTCCATCCCCTCTCGGGGAAGACCGATCCCAGACTTCATCGCCACACCAGCACCATCGACTGGTATCTATCGTTTCCATCCCCTCTCGGGGAAGACCGATCCCAGACACGATGCTGGGTGGTTATAATGTGGATGTGTTTATGGTTTCCATCCCCTCTCGGGGAAGACCGATCCCAGACTATTGAACAGTTTACCACAGGTACACTGTTCACAATATCGTTTCCATCCCCTCTCGGGGAAGACCGATCCCAGACATTGTTGAAATTAAAGGCGATGAAATGGCTGGTTTCCATCCCCTCTCGGGGAAGACCGATCCCAGACTTTCCGGAATTGTTCATGCAAAGGGTAAAGAGTTTCCATCCCCTCTCGGGGAAGACCGATCCCAGACGATTCAAACTTCCTTCGGTCAGTTTGATGAGCCCACTCCACTTGAAGTTTCCATCCCCTCTCGGGGAAGACCGATCCCAGACGTAGCGGCGTTGGATACGCCCGCTGACTGGACGATGGTTTCCATCCCCTCTCGGGGAAGACCGATCCCAGACAGCCATGGGAGGGCGCTCTAGTCCTCGGGCACTGGTGTTTCCATCCCCTCTCGGGGAAGACCGATCCCAGACTGCTATTATCCACCACTTGGATGGAAGCGTTGACAATATTGTTTCCATCCCCTCTCGGGGAAGACCGATCCCAGACCAGTCAACCTGTACGTGGTAAGTTTTGCATCTGGTGGTTTCCATCCCCTCTCGGGGAAGACCGATCCCAGACTTAATCCCGTTTTAATCGCCCAAGGCGATGACTTGGTGTTTCCATCCCCTCTCGGGGAAGACCGATCCCAGACAACAGGCGCAGAATATGCATCCTGCTATTCAGAGTACTGTTTCCATCCCCTCTCGGGGAAGACCGATCCCAGACGGCACGCTTGTTCGGTGCTAATGATGAAGGCGCAATATTGTTTCCATCCCCTCTCGGGGAAGACCGATCCCAGACTAGAAACGTTGAGACAGCCAGGAAACTGCGCGAGCTCAACATCGTTTCCATCCCCTCTCGGGGAAGACCGATCCCAGACCCCCCAAAAAAGCCAGACTA
Source organism: Synechococcales cyanobacterium OTE_70_metabat_200 (assembly GCA_031375385.1). Taxonomy (GTDB): domain Bacteria; phylum Cyanobacteriota; class Cyanobacteriia; order Cyanobacteriales; family Chamaesiphonaceae; genus JAAFHZ01. The sequence continues at coordinate 45,509 of JANMHS010000105.1, forward strand.
TTTATGTGCTGTGCACGAATGGTTTCCATCCCCTCTCGGGGAAGACCGATCCCAGACTCTGCAGTCTGTCCAACAGGGCACGACTGTAACGTTTCCATCCCCTCTCGGGGAAGACCGATCCCAGACCATATGCCACCATACCAGAATCAGCAGGAAAGCTGGTTTCCATCCCCTCTCGGGGAAGACCGATCCCAGACTACCTTGGGTCAGCGGAGCTTGCCGCTGTTTGTGCATTGCTTGGTTGTTTCCATCCCCTCTCGGGGAAGACCGATCCCAGACTAGACACAGGGAAAATAACCCCTGTTGACAGTTCCTATGGTTTCCATCCCCTCTCGGGGAAGACCGATCCCAGACAATCCTCGGCTGCTATCTTGGCTTTAAAAAGGCTAGTTTCCATCCCCTCTCGGGGAAGACCGATCCCAGACTAAAAATGGGGCGGGAAAGGGACTTGCAGAAGAAGTTTCCATCCCCTCTCGGGGAAGACCGATCCCAGACTCCTCGCTCAGGGAGCCTTGCCCAGCAAAGGTTTCAGCGGCCAAATCGACGCACCTATTTTCTTTGCAGGAAACTTATTTGCATCGAGCCAAAATCAGCGGCTGAAAGCCAGTCCAGATCAGGCATCGACACACCTCGACGAAGTTATGCGGTTTTCAAGGTTCTGGCGAGGTGCATCGATAGATATCGTACAACACTTCGCAGGAGCCATTTTAACGCACGATCGACCGCCAAGCCACCACCGCTTCATCGATCGTAACATGCTCTCTAAACCTTGGCAGGCCGATCGCCTTGGATAGTTTCTTGTCTCACCGACAAGCTGCCGCTGTCTTGTTCAAGTGCGTTGCAAAAACTGTTCAGGCGATTTAGCAAAGCATTATAGTAAGGGTACGCATCCTCTCGTTCCTTTTGGAGATGAGCATACAAAGTTAGTTCTGGCTGTGGTGCCAAGCGATAATTTTGAATATCCAAACCTGCCTCGGTTAAGCGTGTTGCTGCGATCGCAACTAATAAAGCCCCAATTGTATTGGAATCACCATTACGAAGGTCACTTAATCCAGGTAATATTATCTCGGCTCCTGGTAAATCATTGAGACTCATGATCGTTCCTCTGACCCATGGACTTCAACGCGAGATATAGTCAACTCCCAGCTCCAGATTCCCTGGCATCCAAAACAGCCAGCTCATAGCCAGCATTCCCCGGCGCAACCACCGAAATAAACACCAAAGGTTCATCACCATCATTCAAAACACCGTGAATCGATCGCACCGGTGCAATTACAATATCTCCCACCGTAATCCTTTGTCTGGCCCTAGCATCCAAATAATAGCTACCACGGCCGCTCAAAACAGTCCAAGTATCCTGACCTTGGGGATGGATATGGGCGGGAATTTCTTGTCCCGGCATCAGGTACCAGGCCACAATTACCGCCTCCATCGATTCAGCGATCACCGATCGTAGTGGCTCATCCGACCTGGGTTGAAAAAACTTGGCACTGGGGAAAATTCGAGAGATACTCATTGCCACATTAAAATTTTATGAAAACGGACGACACCAGTTAGTGCCGCCCTCGTACAGTTCTCTGCGTTGAAATCATCTCACGAACAATTATCAACGATTGTCATCAATGATACATATCAGCAGCCAATCCTAGCCGACGGCAGCCCGGATTTGGTCGAAGCCCGCCCGATCGCAGAAGTCGCCAAAGCTTTCATTGGCCATCTTTTCCTGCTTGAAATAGAGAAAGATCGGCTTCAGGAAAGACTCCAGATCGTTGATATGCATTTTATCCGTGTAGGGCTGGGCCAAACGAGTTTGATTCGGTGCGCCCCCCAGCCATACCTGATAGGATTCCGGGAAACTACCCACAAAAGCTAGTTCTGCCAAATAGGGCCGAGCGCAACCATTGGGGCAACCAGTCATCCGTACCACCATTTGCTGGTGGGGTAAACCAATCTCTTGCAGAATCTTCCGAATCCGCACATTTACATCGGGCAAAGCCCGCTCTGATTCCGTCACGGCCAAGCCGCAGGTTGGCAGTGCCGGACAGGCCATCGACATCCGCAGAATTCCATCGATCGCTGCTGGATCCGTCACCACATTAGCTGCGGCCAGAATTCGATCGATCTCTCGGCGGTGGGTCGGTTCGATATCGTAAATCAGCGCATTCTGGTGAGGCGTGAGCCGCATGGGCAACTGGAATTTTTCAATGATCTCCCGCAGGGCCGAACGCAGCTTTAGGGTAGCCGTATCATGTACCCGGCCATTTTCGATCGAGATGCCCAAAAACAGCTTGCCGTCGCCCTGTTCCTGCCAGCCCAAGAAATCCATGTATTGGAATTCCGGGGTCTTTTTCAGTGGCCCAATGGTTTTCCCAAAATACTTCTTCACCTGCACCTTGAACTTAGCCACGCCCCAGTCGTGAATCAGATACTTCATCCGGGAATGTCGCCGGTTATGGCGATCTCCATAATCCCGTTGGGTAGAAACGATCGCCTTGATTAAATCGTAAATATCATCCTTGGCCACGTAGCCGATCGGATCCGCAATCCGGGCAAAGGTTTCTTCCTTATTATGAGTGCGACCCAACCCGCCACCGGCATACACATTAAAGCCCTGCAACGCACCTTGCTGATTGGTAATTACCACCAATCCCACATCCTGCGAAAACAGATCGACGGAGTTATCGCCGGGGACGGTCACCGCAATCTTGAACTTCCGGGGCAGGTATTGGGTGCCATAGATGGGCTCTTCGCCCTCATGAAAAATAGTACCATTGCCATTCCGATTTCTTGCTGCTGTTACCTCCGGAGCTTCAGCACTCACGGCCTTTTCCCCATCTAGCCAAATTTCGTAGTAGGCTCCAGTTTGGGGTGCTAAGAGATCGGCAATTCTATCGGCATACTCCCAGGTGTATTGATAAGCCGGGTTGTTGTTGAAAGGAGCTGGCGGCGTCATCACATTCCGGTTCACATCACCGCAGGCTCCCAAAGTGGATCCTAGGTTGTTCACCATGGTTTGAATGGTGGCCCGCAAATTTTTCTTGAGAATGCCATGCAGCTGGAAACCTTGGCGGGTGGTGATCCGCATGGTTTCGTTACCGTAGTCGCTAGCCAGCTGATCCATAGCCAAGTAGAGCTGGGGGGGAACGATCCCGCCAGGATTGCGGGTGCGCAGCATCATTTGATAGTCTTTTTCCTGACCCTTGGCCCGATTATCTCGGTTATCTTGCTGATAGGAGCCGTGGTACTTCAGGATCTGGATGGCATCTTCGGAAAAGTGGGTAGTATCCTGGGCTAGCTCCGTAGCCAAAGGTTCGCGTAGGTAATTGCTCTGCTGCTTGAGGTGTTCTACTTTAGCGAGCTTACTGGGAGGAGTACTGACCATGATGATAGGGGGGCCGGGTTGGAATAGAATTTGCCGGGTGAGTGGTCTTTACACAGCCCACAGCCCCGGACTTTGAGGAATATCTATTCTAGCTTGGATGGTCGGCCTTGGGTAGGGAGAGTGGAATCTGGCAGAAGTCGGTGGTGGCTTGCCAGAGCTGGGGTAGCACATTGGCTAGGGCGTGATCGCTCTCCAGCTCTACCAACTGGGTGAGGGGATGGGTCGCAGCGAATTGGCGACTGCTGTCGATCGACACCACCTCATCTTGAATGCCATGCAAAATCAGGGTCGGCAATGACCGCTCTAAAGCCACATCTAGATACTGCTGGGCCTCGATCACAAAGTTATAGCTCAAGGGTAGCTCGCGCTTTTCCATGTAGTGATAGACCGGCCAAGTTCCTTGCTGTTGCCATTGCTGGAGTTTTTCCGCACCGATTCGATCTAGCCAGCGGCTGGGAAAGCCCAAGGCTGGGGCCATCAGCACCAATCGTTCTACCTGCGGACATTGTTGGGCCAGGAGCAACGCTGCCCAGCCCCCTAGGCTGGAGCCAATCAAAGTTACTGGGCCATGGATGGGCAATAGCTCTCTGCTTTGCCGGAGCTGGCGGCCAATGGTGAAATGCTCGAAGCCACCTTGGTTGAAATCGGGCAGCTTGATCGTCAAACCCGCTGCAGTCAGATTTTTCTGAAAATAGCGAGCTTTGAGAGACTTGGCTCCCGATGCAAACCCATGGAAATACAGGTACAAAGTCTAGACCTCGTTCCGGTTTTCCTGGCGTTCTTTCTTGAGCTTCTGGAGCTTCGTCCACTGCTCGGTGGTCAGAATGTCTTTCATGGCAGCAGTGTACTCTTTCCGAAGCTCGGAGATTTGGAGCTGGATGCTGGCGATTTCGTTTTGTTTTTGGGTGATGCGACTGGCCGAGGCTTGAGAACTTTTGAGCTCGGCTAGATCTTTTTGGGCTTTGGCCAGAGACTTTTGGTAGCCACGCATTTTGGCCGTGGACTTCTGGTGTAGATCGTTGATTTTTTGCTTTTGCTGGGGCGAGAGATTCAGCTCCTGCCACAGCTTGCTGGGTTTGCCTGGTCCTTTATCGAGACTATGGACGGCTGCTGGAAATGTAATGGCGTTTGCCAAAATGGTCACGAACATCAAAGATACTGCGGCACCACGAAACCAAAACATAGATATATTTATCCCAGGTGGGAGAGAGGGGATCGTTGGGACTTTAAAGTCCCTACAAAACCCCCAGATGCCAGCCCTGCTAGAAAAGTTCCGCCTGATACCGCCCGCTACGAAATATCTAAGAAATATCCATTAAGAGCGCAGATGCTCCCGACCGCGCCGAATTTTGGCTTGGATATCGGCTAGATGTTCTTCGACCGATTGCAGTACCGTATCTGTATATTCATCGGCATCCCGCTGAATTTGTTGGCATTCTGCGGCGACCTGCTGGCGAATACCCTCCATTTCTTGGCGCACCCGCAGTCGTTCCTGCTCGGCTTCGGCCAGCACTTGCTGGCGAATTTGGCCGGCTTCTTCCCTCGCCCTGTCTACAATGCCTAATTCGTTAGAGAGCTGGAAGGCTTTTTGGTCGGCGGTGGCTAAAATCTGTTGAGCCTGTTGCTGGGCCTCACCGAGAATTCGATCACGCTGGCCGACAATTTCTTGGGCCGAGGCTAGGGCCGCTGGGAGCGCTGCTCGAATAAAATCCATTTGCTCCAGTAGTGCATCTTCGGCCACCATGGCTTTGCCCGTCAGCGGAAATTTGGGGCTAGTGAGCAGCAGCTCTTCTAGGCGGTTCAGTTCACCCAGTACCACCAATAGCTGAGCGTCCACTGAGGGGGCGTGGATCGGAGCTTCTCGCAGTTCGAAGGGATTCTGTAGTAGTGGCTCGGACTGTCGAGCAGCGCGCTTTTTGGTTGGCGGTTCCATGGGGATAGACTCGTCTTCGGAAAGGGCTACGGAGAAGGAAGTGTGAAACATTGGGTGAGCTCCAGCGAAACGTGGGGTGGAACGAGATGGGTCACGGAACCACCAAATCTGGCGATTTCTTTAACGATGCTACTACTGAGGAAAGCATGTTCTACGGCGGTGGCCAAAAACACTGTTTCCAAATCGGCTGCCAATGTTTTATTGGTATGGGCCATTTGTAGTTCTTTTTCGAAATCCGACAGGGCGCGCAAACCACGTAAGAGGCAGCTAGCGCCGGTTTTCCTGGCGTAGTCAACGGTCAATCCATCGAAACTATCGACGGTGGCTTGGGGGAGGTGCTGGGTAGCCGTTTGGATTTGGGCTAGGCGCTGTTCCACACTAAAAAGCGGTGTTTTACTGGGGTTGCGCAGTACTGCGACGACCACTTTGTCAAAAAGGGCACAACCGCGTTCGATAATATCTAGGTGGCCTAGAGTGATTGGATCGAAGCTGCCGGGATAGATCGCGATCATCGGAGATGGGATAGATTGAAACTGCGCTTCCAGATGATTCTAGTGGACAATCATTCTCTACGGAGAGAGTCGACCTCAAAATTAAGGTCAGGTTAATAATTGGTCTTTAGAAGTGTCCTAAAGCACATTCAGAGAATGTCTTAAGATTTTTAGTTGTCAATGGATTTTTTTAAGTTGTCACCAACCATTACTAGCACACTACAGGGTAACTTTACAATTGTACAAAGTCGAACAGCTAGTTCTCAAACATGACGACTCCCTTATTCAGAGCTTGCAGCTTGATCCGTAGGGGGCCAGCGGTGTAAATATCGCGGAGGGCGACGGCTTTGATGTCGATCGGTTGTCCGTGGGTCTTGATCTTGTCGGCAAAATCGATCACATTGCTCGCATCGCCGTTGTTGCCAATTTCTAGGGCATCGCCTAAAATGCCGCCTCTTCTGGCCCGAAATTGGGAAGAAGAAAGGAGCAGATCCAGCTGCTGGCGGAGTTGATTGCTGTTCATTTTAGTGGGATCGGCGGAGCTGGAAGAAATTACTTCGCCAGCGCGAAAGACTTTCTGGTTGAGGGCGGCATCAGCAAATAGTTCCACTGTTTTGTCACCAACTAGATAGTTGCTGACTGCAAACAACCGCACCACGTATTCTTTACTATCCTTAATTTGAGCGAGAATATCCTGTTGGCGACCTTCATCCATGGTGACCAACTGGGCGCTTTTGTTGCTGTCATCGGGACGGGTGGCGGCTAGGGCTGCTTGGTTGGCCTGCTTGAGTAGTCTGGCCAGAATTTCTGAGGCCGATCGATCTCCCGTAACTTTCACCACATCGAAGGCCATCACCTGATTGCGCAGAATGGCCACGTTGCCCTGGCGGAACTGTTGATATTCCTGCTCCAGCTTGCTGACCTCTCGATCGATAAAGGCCATTTTGCGCTCTCGATCCTTCAGTTGGCTTTCCAGTTGGCTGAGCTGTAGATCCAGAAAGCGTTGTTGGCTGATGTTTTCGCCAATTTTTCGATCAATGGCCTGGAGTTGCCGGTCTTTTTCTTGGAGCTGGGCTTTTTGGACTTCTAGTTTTTGGACTTGTTGGGTGCGGCGTTCTTCTAGTTTGCGCAGGGCCGTTTCTTTTTCCGTTAACTGAGTGACGACTATCCGCAGCCGATTTCGCTTGAGCTGAACATCTTGGGCGATTTTGGGGTTGGAGGTTTGGTCGTCGTTGCCGTTGGTGTTGACCACCTGTCCGGCTAAAGTCAGCAACTGGACATTGAGCTGACCGATTTCCTTAGAGAGGGCTGTTTTCTGTTTGGATAGAACTGCTTGCTGGGCAGCCAGATCGGCGATCTGGCGATTGCTGTCGTCCACAGCCTTTTCAAACTGGGCCTTCTCGGCGGTGATACTCTCTAGCTGCTGGCGTAAATTCTTGAGCTGTTGGCTGGTGGTGGAGCGTTTGACCAGTTCATCTTTGACCGATCGATCGATCCCCGTCAGGGCATCCTTGGCTTCGGACTGTTCGATGCGCAGTTTTTCTAGCTCTTGCTGAAAGTTATTTTTTTGGGTGATGGCCTTGGCTAATTCTTCGCTAGTTTGGCGCAGTTTGCTCTGAAGTTTTTGCAGATCAAAGATACCGGTGCGCAGTTGCTCGCTGGAAGCAAAGAGCACGGTCATTACCGAGGCTGAGAGTAGAGTGCCGACGATGACTGTCACCAGGGTTGCGGTTTGTTTGGGTCGCAGCTTGAACAGAGTCAAGCGGGCCTTGCCCACCTTCGTGCCAATGCGATCCCCAGACACCGCAATGATGCCCCCCAAAACTAGTACCGCCAAAACCAAAATGTAGCCGCTGATCATAGAGTTGGCAATTATTGAAAACTTGCTTCTGTTGTTGCCATTGCTTTAACCATAGTCTGGATTTTTGTCTCTAGACAGTGATGCCAACCGAAAGCAGAACTAGACTGAAAGTCGAGTTCTGCTTCCTTCTGACTGCAGTTAGCCGCTGCTCGTGGCCAGCCTAGAATTGCTTTCTTTAAAACAGGTAAAGATTCATGACCATCCTAACATCGAACTTGTTTTCTCCAGTCTTGGTGAATCGGTTAAGCTAGGTAGTGAAGTAGTTCTCTGAGGAGAGATGTTCATGAATTGGCACAATAATGTTTCTGCTAGCGATCGCTTTTTTGCCTGTTTGCCATACCTATTGCCCATTCTTGGCGTGTTCGGCTATGGCGGTAGCCTTATTAGCACTTTCCCAATTTTTCGATCGATCTACAGCTTCATTCTGCCGGTCTATAACCTTTATGCTGTGGTCCCCTTCGGCTCCTTCGGCGTTTTTTTGTTGATGTATTTTTTGGTAGTACGTAACCAGCGCGTGCACCGCTTTGTGAGGTTCAATACTTTACAGTCGATCATGCTGGGGGTGTTGGTGTCCTTATTTGGGTTGGCATTGCAATATGTGGTGATTCCCTTGCTTTCTGGGAATAATCCGATCGTGGTGTTGCTACCAATGCTGGCTTTCTTGGGTGTGTGGGCGATTTGTTTATTCGCGATTGTCAAGTCGGCCATGGGTGAGTATGCCGAGATACCGCAGCTTTCAGAAAATGTCCACTTCAATTTAGACCGCATGTAGTTTTTGGTCTGGTTCCTGTTATGATCGTTAGTCCTTGTTTCTACAAATTATGTAGAAGCCGTATCAGTCCATGAGGAACTAATTTAAGTGAACGATCTCTACGAAATGATGTACATTCTGCGCCCCGACCTCAATGAGGAGCAGGTGAATGGCGCGATCGATAAGTACAAGCAGTTGCTGGAAGGCAATGGCGCTACGAACATCGAAATTCAGGCCAAGGGTAAAAAGCGCTTGGCTTACCCCATTAATAAAAACCGCGATGGCTACTATGTGCAGGTGAACTACACTAGCAGCGGTCAAGAGGTGGCCGTGGTAGAGCGGGCCATGCGTCTGAGCGAAGAAGTGATTCGCTACCTAACCATCAAGCAAGATCCGCCTAAGGCTAAGGTCGAAGCTGAAGCTGAAGCCTAGATTTTTTTAGTGTAGGGTGGATGAGTGGAGAGTAGATGTTCTATCTACCTGCTACTCATCCACCCTCTTTTTTGCATATTTATTGGGTTGTATTTATGTCTAATCGCGCCCTTTGTCGAGGATTAGTTTGGGCTATTGCGGCGAACTGTAGCATCGTCAGCACCAGTTGGGCGGCTTTTCCGCGACCGGCCACCAGCCAAAAGGGCATGGTGGCTACGGCCCATCCTTTGGCCACCCAGGCTGGCTTGGAAATATTGCGGCAGGGGGGGAATGCGATCGATGCGGCCGTCGCTGCCACCTTAGCAATTTCTGTGGTGGAGCCGTTTTCGGCCGGAATTGGCGGTGGTGGTTTTCTGTTGGTGCAGACCAAGAAGGGCACCGAAGCTTTGGACTTTCGGGAGCGTGCTCCCCAGGGGGCCAGCCGTAATATGTATTTGGATAATCAGGGTAAGGTGCGACCCAATGCTAGCTTGGAAGGCCATTTGGCCGCTGGGGTACCGGGGACGATCGCCGGGTTAGCAGCGGTACATCAGAAACATGGCAAGTTAGGCTGGGCCAAGGTGGTGCAACCGGCCCAGCGGCTGGCTGCGGAGGGCTTTCCGGTGACGGAGGTGCTGGCCGAACAGTTGAGGGGTAAGGCGGACTTGTTGGCCAAGAATTCTGCTGCCCGTCAGATTTTTCTCCCCAAAGGTCGGCCTTGGCTGCGGGGTGAAAAATTAGTGCAGACCGATTTGGCCCGCACGCTGCGCTCCGTCGCCAGGAACCCCCAGAGTTTTTATCGAGGCTCGATCGGTCAAGCGATCGCCCAGGATATGGCCCGCAATGGCGGGATTATGACTGCCACCGACCTGCAGAGCTATCGCCCGCTGTGGCGGGATCCGCTCTGTGGTAAGTTCCGCAGTAAGTCGCGCGAATACAAGGTCTGCTCCATGCCACCGCCTTCTTCGGGGGGCGTGCATTTGTTGCAGATCTTGAATACCATTGGCAATACGGATCTGGCCAAGCTGGGCTGGCACAGTCCCGATGCGTTGCATCTGCTGGCCGAAGCGATGCGGATTGCCTATGCGGATCGATCACGCTACTTAGGAGATCCCAGTTTTACTAAGGTGCCGGTGGTGGGCCTGACCAATCCGGCCTATGGTGCTTTGCGCCGCCAAGAAATTACGGATCAAGCGCGGCCCTCCAGCCAAGTCCAGCCGGTCGCTTGGGATGTTCTGCGTCGTTTTCAGCCCGGTGCGCCGGAAAAATCGCCGGTTTCTCAGCTATCGGTTCCCGCTGGGTTCCAATCTCAGGACACCAGTCATTTGACCATCGTAGATGGGGAGCGTCAGGTGGTCAGCCTCACCTTTACGGTTAATTACCGCTTCGGTTCTGGGGTGGTGGTGCCCGGTACGGGGATTTTGTTGAACGACGAAATGGATGACTTTGCGGTGGCTCCTGGTGTGCCCAATGTGTTTGGCTTGGTGGGTGGAGAAGCCAACTCGATCGCTCCGGGCAAAACGCCCCTCTCTAGCATGACTCCGACGATCGTCACGGAGAATGGTCGTTTTCGGCTGGCCGTAGGTGCGCCCGGTGGCAGTACGATTATCACCACCGTGTTGCAAATTGTGCTGAATACTTTGGTCTACGACATGAATGTGGCCGAAGCAGTGGCTGCTGGCCGGATTCATCATCAGTGGCTGCCCGACAAGTTGGCGATCGATCCCTGGGGCTTCGACCCGGCCACGGTCAGCGACCTGCAAAAACGCGGTCACCAAATCGAGCGGCGGGCCTATTGGGGCAATGCCAATGCCATTCAGCAGCGGGCCGATGGCACCCTAGAAGGGGCGGCGGATCCCAGGGGAGAAGGTACGGCAGCGGGATTTTGAGGGGGCTGTGCCCAGGCTAGCAACAATGTCTTGCCCCACTGGCATCCCCAGGAATGTCGGTGGGGCAATGTTAAATGTTTGAGTACTTTTGCTTGGATCCGGGAGTTATCCCTTAGATTTGAGCTAGCCTTTGCAACATCCCGTACCATTCTGACTTAAGGCCATGTTACCCATTAGTCAAAACTGGTCTTTGAGGGAAGAGGTGTTTTCTGACTGCTATGCTCTCTTCACTTGCTTTTAGTCCATGCTCTCAGGTATCTTTCCACAGTCGATCGCCGATCGACTCCAGCAAATTTGGCTCCAGATGGCCACGGAAATTGCTGGAGATGCGATCGTTGTCAGTGAAGAGCATTGTGCACCGCCCGCCTCGCCGATCGAGATTGGCGGTCAGACGGCCCATTGGGACAGGTTTCTGTTGCTGACTAGCGCGGATTTTTCAGCCCTGGTGGGAATGAAATCCGTAGAGGGCGGTCAAAAATTGGGCCTAACTTTGAATTTGCCAGAGATTCAGTCTTTTATGGCTCTCCTGTCCCCGACGGCACTGGCGATCGGCACTGGCGTACAGACTAACGTCGAAGATTGGCAACAGCGGCAGAATCTCAGTTCTTGGCAAAACCGCTTGATGATTTTGTTGCTCCAGCAACTACCCGTCGCCCCTACGGAATTAGTCTGTCAGCCAGTCCAGTTGGCACTGACTCAGCAGCTTCGCGAAGACAAAATCCTCTATGAAGTAGTGGCCCAGATCCGGGAAACATTGGAGCTAAAGACGATCTTAAAGAACGCTGTGGATAAGATACAGGAATATTTACAGCTCGATCGGCTGATTATCTATCAATTCGAGGAGCGTCATAGCTCGGCCTTGGAGATCCAGCGGCGGATTGGGTGGGTGGCCTATGAGGCCAGGCTGGATGCATCGATCCTTTCGGTGTTGAACTTTCAGGAGCCGGGTAGTTGTTTCGATGATTTTCAGCATTGGCAGCGCTATAGCGCCGGACAGAGTCAGGCGATCAACGATGTGCGTAGTTACTATGGCCAGCATGAGTGCTTTTCCCAACAGATGGCCAATTTTCAGGTGCGGGCTAAGCTGGTGGTACCAATTCTGGTGCGGGGTAATTTATGGGGATTATTAATTGCCCATGATTGTCATGGTTGTTATGATTGGCAGCCTGGTCAGAGCCAGCTCCTGCAACGGGTGGCTGGACATATGGAGATTGCCATCTATCAAGCTGAAATCTATGCCCAACTACAGAATCAAAAAGAAAGTCTGGAATTGCAAGTCAATCGTCAGACCAGAGATCTGCGGGATGCTTTGACCGTGGCCCAGTCGGCCAATGAAGCCAAGACGGAATTTTTGGCGGTGCTCAGCCACGAATTACGCACGCCCTTGACCAGTATTTTGGGACTTTCCTATACGTTGCTGAATTTGCTGAATGGGAATTTGGACGATCGGCAAAAAAGCTATTTGCAAACGATCAAGCACAGTGGCGACCATTTGCTGGAATTGATCGACGATATGCTGGAGGTTTCCCAGTTAGAGGCGGGCAAGGCGGTGCTGCGGATCGGCGAATTCTCTTTGATGAAGATGCTGAATCAAATTAGCCAAATGGTACAGCAGCAGGCCGAGCAGAAGCAGGTGCAGCTGCGGGTGGAAATTATGGATGGTGATCAGGATATCAGCAACGACCCCAGTCAGGATATTAGGTTTCGGGGTGATATTAAGCGCATTAAGCAAATTACGATCAATTTGCTCACCAATGCCATTAAGTTTACGGCAGCTCAAGGGGAAATAGTGCTACGCTGTTGGCGAGAATTTGATTACCTAGTATTACAAGTGGACGACACTGGCATCGGGATTCCCCAGGATCAAATTTCCCAGATTTTTCAGAAATTTCGCCAGCTAGAATCTACATTGAATCGGGAACATGCCGGGATCGGTCTGGGTTTAGCCCTGACCAAGCAGTTGGTGGAGCTACATGGCGGCTGGATTGAGGTGGAATCTGAGCCGGGACATGGTTCTACTTTTACGGTGTGGCTGGCTGCCCAGGCATTGCGGTTGCCGAAGGTAGAAGTGGAGGCTCCAAGGCGCAATGGGATTAAAACGATCGTGCTATTAGAATCGGAAATCCCCCCCGTAGACGGTGTGGCCAGTGGCTTTATTGCGGATATTTTGACTGCTGCTGGTTATCAGGTGGTATCGCTCACCGAAACCTATTTGGCTCACAAGCAAATCGAGCTGTGGCAACCGGATTTGGTAATCATCGATCGGCAAATTGGTGAAAAGGCCACCAATCAAATTCTGCGCTATTTACACAACCTGACCAAGAGCCAACACATTCGTTATTTATTAATAGCGACTAAGAGCCAATCGGATGTTAGCGATCGAGTAGTCCCAGTGGAAAGTCTGCTGTGGGATCCGTTGCAGCCGGAGCAGTTGCTCGCGAAGATTGCCAAGTTGATTTAAGGCTGGGTTAAGGCATAGACGGCCACCGTTTCGCGGGCGATCGCTTTCCAATTAAAGCGCCCGCTAAGTTCGGAGTAAGCATTGTCCGTCAGCCATTTAGCGTAGCTAGGGTTGCGCAGCACCTCCAGAATTCCCCAAGCCAAAGAATCTGGGTTGTTTTTCCAGGTGACGATGCCCGTATAGCCGTGCCGGACGATTTCTGGCAGGCCGCCCGCATCGGAGACCACCACCGGTACATGGGAAGCAAAGCTCTCTAGGGCCACGATCCCAAAGGGTTCGTAAAGACTGGGGAAAACGGCACAGTCCGTAACGGTCTGGAAGCGATCGAGGTCTTTGTCGGACATGAAACCCGTGAAATAGCACTTATCCGCTAGCCCCAGCTCTCCGGCCCGCCACCGTAAGGCATCGGTGTTGCCATTGCCCACAAAAACTAGCTTCACATGGCCGCACATTTCCCACAGCACCATTGCGGCGGCCTCCAGCAGAGTGAAAATGCCCTTTTCATGGGTCATGCGACCCACATAGTAAATAATTTTTTCATGGTCGGCGGCGTAGGTGCGGCGCAGTTGCCAAAAATCGAAATCCTGGGGGCGCTGCTTTTTCTCGGGATTGATGCCGTTATAGATAATGTGGGTGGCGGCCCGGCCCAGTACTTCAGATACTTCTTTCTGCATATAGTTACTACAGACGATTGTTTCGGCCGATGCGGCTACGAGGAGCTGTTCTTGGCGCTGGATCTCTGCACTGTCGGCGTTATGAATGCCGTTGTGCCGACCGTGCTCCGTGGCGTGGATGGTGGTAACTAGGGGCAGCCCCGTGAGTTTGTGCAGGGCGATCGAGGCGGCTGCTACTAGCCAGTCATGGGCATGTATCAGATCGAATTGGTGGCTACCCACCAATACTTGGCAATGTTCGATCAAATTAACATTCAGATCGCTGACCCAGGTGACAAAGGGATTGGGCACGCCCGGGTCATCTACCCGATGAACGTGGATGCCATCCACCATTTTATAGACTGGCTCGCCACCAAAAGCTACGGTGACCACATGCACCTCATGTCCAAGCGCCACAATTTCTGGGTACAGTTCGGCGCAGTGGCGGGCAATACCGCCGACCAACCGCGGTGGAAATTCCCAAGTTAGAACTAAAATTTTCATGGACTGGGGCTGGGCAAAGGCTGGGAAAAAAGAATATGCATCTCGATCTCCGTCAAGATTTTAACCCCTTGCTGCCCACACACCTATAAGTAATTAGGATGAATTCCGTAAATTCCATTATGAATACCGTTCAACCCCGGACTAGATAACGGTTGCAAATGTTGGTTTTTCCCGTAGTATGCAAATAGGGTTAGCACGACCCCAGCCCAACTAGCTACAGGCATCGCTCAGCGCGATCGCCAGCGCTAGTGTAAAGCAGTGCGCTGCCAGCTTCTTTGCTTATGGCATTTTGGAGTGGTAGCTTTTTGTGGCCTAGATTTTCGTAATTTTTTTAGAGAGGGAATTAGACATGGCAACCTACAAGGTTACATTAATTAGTGAAGCTGAAGGGCTGAACCAAACCATCGAAGTAGCTGACGATACTTACATTCTAGATGCTGCTGAAGAGCAGGGTATTGACTTGCCTTACTCCTGTCGGGCGGGTGCTTGCTCCACCTGTGCGGGCAAGATTGTCTCCGGTGACATCGACCAATCCGATCAATCCTTCTTGGATGACGACCAAATCGAAGCCGGTTTCGTACTGACTTGTGTGGCTTATCCGAAGTCCGACTGTACTATCGAAACTCACCAAGAAGAGCAACTGTACTAAACAGTCGTTCCCGATTGCCAGCAGAAGCCGTGGGTTGCAAATTTTGCGACCCACGGCTTTTGTGTCATGATGATTTTCTGACCTTCTGTTTGATCGACTGGTTTCCCCATGACTACTTCTTCTCCTGCTCCCCTGCGCCACCAGCAGAATGCTCTGATCCGCCAATTGGCCGATCGGATTGAGTCGATCTGGGCCGAATACCTGGAGCTCTCGCCCTACTATTTACCGGCGGATCTGGGCTATGTGGAAGGGAAGCTAGAGGGGGAGAAGCTGGTAATTGAAAACCTTTGTTACCAAACTCCCCAGTTCCGGAAGCTGCACTTGGAGCTGGCCAGAGTTGGCAAAAACCTAGACATTCTGCACTGTGTGATGTTTCCGCGGCCTGAGTACGCCCTGCCGATGTTTGGGGCCGATATTGTGGGTGGCGAAAAGCAAGTGAGTGCGGCGATTGCCGATCTATCGCCGCTCAATGCCCAGCGGCTGCTCTCCCAGACTTACAGTCAGGCTTTGAGCGCTCTGCCCCTCTCCACCTTTAGCCAGCCACGGGAATTACCGGACTGGGCGGATATTTTTTCGGAATTTTGTTTCTTTGTCCGCCCGATCGGCGAGCTAGAAGAGCAGGGCTTCCTGGAACGGGTGACCGGATTTTTGCGTGTTCATTGTCAAATTGCCGCCCAGGCCCAGCCGGTGGGAGCTGTGGAGCGGGAAGAAATCCTGGCGGCCCAGAACTATTACTGCGACAAGCAACAACAAAACGACAAAACTCGCCGGGTGCTGGAGAAAGCTTTTGGTACGGAATGGTCCGATCGCTATATGACTACGGTGCTGTTCGATCGGCCCCTGGGTTAACGTGAGTACTTCGTTCCCCTAGCCCCTAAAGCTGGGGGTGGTTTTGCGGTGGCTATGGGTTCTCGGTGGCTGCTAAAACTCTAAGGTTGTTTAGGATTTGTTGTAGAAGCTGCGTTTGGCCTTGGGCACGGGCAAGTTTGGCGGCAGTGCGGAAATCGGCGATCGCCCCTGCTCGTTGGCGCAGCCTCTCCGCAGGAGAATCGTTGAACTTCGTATATTTCAGAAGCCCGCGATTGTTGTAGGCATCTGCCTCTTTAGGGTTCAGGGCGATTGCTTGGTTGTAGTCAGCTAAGGCTCCTTGGGGGTCATTAAGTTTCACGGCCTTCAGAACCCCGCGATTGATGTAGGCTTCTGACAATTTAGGATTGAGAGAGATGGATTGGTTGTAGTCGGCTAAGGCTCCTTGGGGGTCATTGAGCTTATTTTGCTTCAGATTCCCGCGATTGTTGTAGGCATTTGCATCATTAGGATTGAGAGCGATGGCTTGGTTGTAGTCGATCAAGGCTCCTTGGGGGTCATTGAGCTTATCTTGCTTCAGATTCCCGCGATTGATGTAGGCAGTTGCATCTTTAGGATTGAGAGAGATGGATTGGTTGTAGTCGGCTAAAGCACCTTGGGAGTCATTAAGTTTATTTTCCAGAAGCCCGCGATTGTTGTAGAAAATTGCATCTTTAGGGTTGAGCTCAATGGCTTGGTTGTAGTCGGCTAAGGCTCCTTGGGGGTCATTAAGTTTCACAGCCTTCAGAACCCCGCGATTGTTGTAGGCATTTGCATGGTAGGGATTGAGAGAAATGGCTTGGTTGTAGTCGGCTAAGGCTCCTTGGTTGTCATTAAGTTTCTCATACTTCAGAAGCCCGCGATTGTTGTAGGCTATTGCATGGTAGGGATTGAGAGAGATGGCCTGGTTGTAGTCGGCTAAGGCGCTTTGGGGGTCATCAAGTTTATCTTTTATAAGAGCCCGCAGAAAGTAGGCGGCAGTATATCGCGGATTTAGGGCTACAGCCTGATTAAACTGAGCTACAGCCTCCCTTCTCCCAGCTTGAAAATCCGCACCTGGATCTACAAATTTATTGAACCCAGCAATAAAAAACTCATCGGCGGTAGCTGCCACAGTGGGGTTACCTCCCCGAATTTGGCTGAGGGGCTTGCTGTTGCCGACTAAAATACCTAATTCACCTAAGCCCTGTACCACCCAGCGCACTGGAATGCCCCGGTTGTAGCCGATTTTGCTGTTCACCTCATTCTTTACCGTGTTGGAAGCAACCTCTTCGGCTTCTGTACTTTCTTTATACCTGTCGCCTTGTCCATGCACAGCCACCAATCGCCCATCCCGATCGAAAGCCCCACCCCCACTCATCCCCGGCAAGGTCTCTGCGTTGTAAACAACCGTATACCCGCCCTGATCACCCACCAACCGCTTATTCACCACAGCTTGCGCCTGACCCGCCCCAAAAAGCCAGCCCTGTCCCCTTGGGAAACCAGCCGTATAGACAGCATCATCCACTTTTAGACTGCCGGGATCGGCTACCTGAGCCACTGGGTAGCTAAGGTTACTGCGAAACTGGACGATCGTCAAATCCAAAAACTTACCAGCATCATCCTTAAGCAACTTAATGTTCGACCTGGCTACCTGATAAATTTGACCATCCGAGGTCTTGAGGCGATAAGAAGAGTAGATATCGCGGTCGGTGCAGCGCTCTGGACGAACCTTGCAAACCACATGCCTGTTAGTAATAACAGTGTAGAGGTCACCTTGGCGGTTAATAATCACCCCGGAACCCTCACCTGTCAACATTTCTACCGAAACAGCCTTAGCCTTTTGCTCGACCTCTGCCGGAGATAGAGCCATTGCCCCCGGTGCAAAGCAGACCAAAGCAGCAACGGCACCGAACAGTAGAGAATACTTCATGGGGTTTGTAGAGCGGTAATAGTTAGCTATTATTCTACAAGTAATCGATTCTCCTGGGTCGAGGCTGCGCCAACGACCAAGCGATATGAATTTTCGATGGGAAAGGCTGGGGGTGGTTTTGTGGTAGCTATGGGGTCTCGGTGGCTCCTAAAGCTCTGAGGTTGTCTAGTGTTTTTTGTAGAAGCTGCGTTTGGCCTTGGGTCACTCTTGATCGGTTGTCCTAGCTCTAGAGGTGGTAGAATGTACTTACAAGCTGTGGATACATCATGAATAAAACTTATAGTCTGCGAAATACCAAAGTGGGCAACAGTAATGGTTTTCGCCTGCCCGCTGAATTCTATCGAGACAATCCGCAGTTTGCAGAAGCTGATGGTTGGATCGAAGTAATTTCGGATCACACTGCTGTCATTAGAATTGAACCACCCGAGACTGTCGCTGAAGAAGAGCCTGAGAATGACTTGATGATGCGGTTATTTTTAGACTTTGCGATCGAAGAAGCTCTCAAAAATAAAGACCTCACCCCCTATACATCAGCAATGTCCGCAGTTGCCCGAGATTTAATCGCAGGCGTAGAAGTGGATGAGGACTAAACTGATCTGTCAAGGATGGGAAATTTACTTTCATCCCCAGCTTTTTGCCCAACAATACCAAGAAATCTTGGCGAGAGTGCAAAAGATTCAGGCTAAATTGGCACCCGATGATTACAAAACTCATCCCACGGTCAAACTATTGGCAGCAATGACGATCGGGATTGAAGAAAAGATACCGAGAGAACCCGGTGCGGCTCATTTCGCCCTGACCGGTGTACTGAAAAAGTATAGCCGCATGAAGAAAATGGGCTTACCCGGCAGGTATCGGCTATTCTTTCGGGTCTTTGATACCCCAGAAATGAAAGCAATCGTTATTTTGTGGCTGGGCTATCCGCGTAAGGAAGGGGATAAAAAGGATTGTTATGCAGTTTTCACCAAAATGGTCGATCGAGGGCAGTTCCCTGAAGACATGGCCGAATTGATGGTGCCACCTGAGGATGATGAAGGAGATTGACCGAAAACGCGACAAGCCCAGACCCAGCTTCTTTGTAAGCAGCGATCAATCAGGAGCAGGAAAGTCGGAGTTAATACCATATCCCAACAAGTCTAGTGGCTATTTCTAGTCTTTTTCCTCAGCGATTCTCTCGTGGAGCGGCTCTGCCAAGGAGCTGAAACCAGAAATCTTTACGGGTTTCCTGTCTTTGAATTCTACGACCAGTGATAATTCCCCGCCCATAGCCGCAACATAGCTCTGCAATGTTGATACTAGTAAATCTGCTCGACGCTCTAAGCGTGAAACATTTTCTTGCCGCATATTTAGCAATTCTCCCATACGAATTTGGGTGAACTCGCGCGCTTTTCGTAAATCTTGCAGGGTCATTTCTTCAGCAACTAACTCAGCCGCTCGTTGTTCGACTTTAGCTCTTTGCTCTGGGGGCAAATTCTCCATTACTGTCTTGAGGTTAATTGTCATTCTTACTCTCCGTTAAATTAGTCAAGTGGTCTTTGAATCTACTGTCTGCCATCTCGATGAGTTGCCGATAAAACCTCTTTTCACTACCACCAGATTTATCTCCAGCTACCAACAAAATGGCCGATCGCTCCGGATCGAAAGCAAATGCTACTCGCCAAACTCCGTCATTCGCTTGAAACCGAATTTCTTTCATATTGGAATGGCTAGAACCCTTCAAAGTATCCACATGAGGGCGCTTGAGGCTAGGGCCAAATTCTTCCAGTAGTAACAGCTTGGCTAAAAGCTCCAATCTAACATCGGTGGCTAGTTCGATAAACTCTGAGTAGAAATCTGGGTGAAAGGCAATATTCCATACCATTTAAGTAAACTATGTCTTGCAAGGCATATTGTACCTTGCCAGCAAGTCGGTGTAAAGCATTGTCATCGGAAGAGAAGCTTTATGCTTGGGTGGTCTGCTTGAAACTGAGTTAGCTATGGGTTCTCGGTGGCTCCTAGGATGCGGAGTGCTTTTAGTGATCGTTGCAGATCCTCTGTTTGGCCTTGGGCGCGGGCAAGTTTGGCGGCAGTGTGGAGGTCGGCGTTGGCGCTAGCCTGGGTGAAAACCCGTATCGCCAAATCCAAAAACTTACCCGCATTATCCTTCAGCAACATCAACAGCTAGAAATGGCGTTGTTTCCATCTGTGTAAACTATGGACATTTACCAGCAGGATCAGCGATCGCACTACTTTTGCTGGGACTGAATTTCTTGAACTTGCTCGATCGCGAAGCGTTCCAATTCGGAAATCGATAGTTCTGTAATTTCAGCAATATCTTCCACGGACATGCCCTTTTTTAGCATTTTCAGAGCAATATCGTGACGTTCTTCTTCTCTACCCTTCTTGATCCCAATTTTTTCCACACTGGTAACGTAGGTCATATTTTTTTCCTGCTCGTAAGCTTGTAAATCTACCCAAAAACTATTTTCCAACTTCTCTGGCAAAACCATGATCCAGTCAACGAATCTGAAAAGATCTCTGACCTGATCGCCATTGTAGCCCTTTTCATACAGACCCTGCACCAGCAAAAACTTCCAATTTTTCCGCTCAAGGGCTTTACTTTTCAGTTCTTCAGCCTTCAAATGAGCCATAGTAACTACAGCAAAAGGGTTCTGGCTAGATTCTAGCCACTGCCACTGCTCTTGGTAGTCCATTAGCTTAATCGCTGTGAAACTGAAGTCTATCCGAGAGCCTGGGGAAGTTAGGCAATGCTCACTAGGCCGCCATGACTCGTTAAAGTCGCAGAGGACCGCCAGACTACAGGGTAACTGCTTAAACCGACTATAAATCCGGATCGCGTATATCAGCATCCGCTCCTCGAAGTTTTTGTCCTTACTGGCCTGAACTTCAATATGCAGCAGGAGAATCGCTGCTTCTCCGCTATTGAACCTGACCTCTACCAACTGATCAGCATATCTTTTACCAATTTCATCGTCAGGGTTGAGCTGCTCTAGCTCTTTGTCTAGGAAAATTGGCGGTATCTGCCAATTAATTAAACGACTAATATCGGGAAAGAAAAAATCTATCGCGTCAGGCAAATAGCCGCGCAAAATCTGCTTCCAGGGTGAATCTGCATCCTTACGTTTGGCCATAGCATTTTAATGACGAACAAGTGTTCTTATTCTATCTTGGATCAGTACCATCGAGTCTTATGAGATTCAAGGCTTTGGGTAACATGAATCCTATATGGCTATGGGTTCTCGGTGGCTCCTAGAATGCGGAGTGCTTCTAGTGGTCGTTGCAAACTATCTGTTTGGCCTTGGGCGCGGAAAAGTTTGGTGGCAGCGCGGAAATCGGCGATCGCCCCTGCTTTATCGTTGAACTTCGTATATTTCAGAAGCCCACGATTGAAGTAGGTACCTGCATATTTAGGATTGAGAGAGATGGATTGGTTGTAGTCGGCTAAAGCTCCTTGGGGGTCATTGAGTTTCTGAAACTTCAGAAGTCCGCGATTGTTGTAGGCAATTGCTAATTTAGGATTGAGAGAAATGGCGCGGTTATAGTCGGCTAAGGATCCTTGGGGGTCATTCAGTTTCTCATCCTTCAGAGTCCCGCGATTGTAGTGAGCAAGTGCATCTTGAGGATTGAGAGAGATGGCTTGGTTGAAGTCGGCTAAGGCTCCTTGGGGGTTGTTTTCATACTTCAGAGTCCCGCGATTGTTGTAGGCAATTGCCAATTTAGGATTGAGAGAGATGGCTTGGTTGAAGTCGGCTAAGGCTCCTTGATAGTCATTCAGTTTCTCATGCTTCAGAGCCCCGCGATTAATGTAGGCAATTGCCAATTTAGGATTGAGAGAGATGACTTGGTTGAAGTCAGCTAAGGCTCCTTGAAGGTCATTTAGTTTCTGAAACTTCAGAGTCCCGCGGCCGATGTAGGCAATTGCCAATTTAGGATTGAGAGAGATGGCTTGGTTGAAGTCGGCTAAGGCTCCTTGGGAGTCATTCAGGTTGTCTTTTACAATAGCTCGCAGAAGGTAGGCCGTGGTATATCGAGGATTCAGGGCCACCGCTTGATTAAACTGAGCCACTGCGTCCTTTCTCCCAGCTTGAAAATCCTCACCTGGATCTACGAATTTATTGAACCCAGCAATAAAAAACTCATCGGCAGTAGCTGCCACAGTGGGGTTGCCTACCCGAATTTGATTTAGGGGCTTTCTGTTGCCGACTAAAATACCTATCTTACCCAAGCCCTGTACCACCCAGCGCACTGGAATGCCTCGGTTGTAGCCAATTTTGCTGTTTACTTCACTCTTCACCGTACTGGAAGCAATCTCTTCGGCTTGGGTATTTTCAGTAAACCTGTCGCCATACCCGTGCACAGCCACCAATCGCCCATCCCGATCAAATGCCCCACCACCACTCATTCCTGGTAAAGTCTCTGCGTCATAAACAACCGTATACCCGCCGCCATCGCCCACCAACCGCTTGTTAACCACAGCTTGGGCCAGACCAGTCCCAAAAAGCCAACCCCGTCCCTCTGGGAAACCAGCTGTATAGACAGCATCATTCACTTTTAGACTGCCGGGATCAGCCACCTGGGCTACTGGGTAGCTGCGGTTGCTACGGAATTGGACGATCGCCAAATCCAAAAACTTACCCGCATCATCCTTCAGGAGCTTAATATCTGACCTGGCCACCTGATAGATTTGACCATCGGAGGTCTTGAGGCGATAGGTAGAGTGGATATCGCGATCGGTGCAGCGCCCTGGATGAACCTTGCAAACCACATGCCTGTTGGTAATAACAGTGTACAGAGCACCTTGGCGGTGAATAATTACCCCAGAACCTACACCTGTTAACATTTCCACCGAAACAGCCTTAGCCCTTTGCTCGACTTCTGCCGGAGACAGAGCGAACGCCCCCGGTGCAAAACAGACCACAGCAGCAACGGCACCGAACTGTAGAGAAGACTTCATGGTTTGTAGAGAGAGCGGTAATGGTTAGCTATTATCCTACAAGTAATTGATTCTCCTGGGTCGAGGCTCCACCAACGCCTATTCCCAATGGTGATAGTCTTGGTTAAAAAACATGGATATTGGCATCCACGGAGCCGCTCACATAGGGTTCCGTGAGCAGTCCGGCCAGAATCAGATCCATGGTGGACTGGGCGTGCTGGGCCAGCATGGTTTTGCCCAGGAGCTGCTTCCCTGGCCAGAGATACTTAATGTTTTCTAGGGCGATAAAATAGAAGGCACAGGAGCCAATCAGATCGATCGCCATGTGGCGCGGATCCATTTCCCGAAACACGCCGCTAGCTACACCCCTTTCCAGCAGCGCGATCAATTGGTCGTACAGCAGCCGCGCGGTTTCTTGGGGATAGTACTTGCCTTTGTTTTGGATGGCTTCGAGGGTGAGGATATTGGCCATTTGGGGCGAGGCGGCCATGGTCTGGAAGATCATCCGCAGGGTGGTAATCAGTGCTTCTTTGGGTGGTAGCGATTGGAGACCGAGCTGCTGCACCCGTTGTAAATCCTGGCGGAAACAGCGCTCCATGACCGAGCGATAAAGATCTTCTTTGCTATCGAAGTAATAATAAATCATGGCCTTCGTGACCCCAGTCTGGGCAGCGATCGCCTCGGTGCGGGCGGCTGCCAATCCGCCGATCGAAAACTCTACTAAGGCTGCATCCAAAATCTGAGACTTGGTGGCTTCCGGATCGCGAGTGGCCGGAGACTTTTTAGATGACTTGGCAGCATTCATTTGGAGCTTCTGGGAATAATAGGGGTGGATACAAAGACTTTTAACTAACTAGTAAGTCTATTATAGGCTACAAAACCCTGGTGGGTAAATACCGAAAGTATTATGTAAAGTATCTTGACTGTCACGAAGCCATTGGCTAAAATAACTAACAAGTAAGTTAATTATTGGGTCCGATTGAATTGGGGGATGGCTGTTTTTCTCAAACCATCTGTTCTCCAGTTCTATTTTTTCTCCAGTATTTTTACGTTCCCGGTGACCCTGCGTCCCGCTGTACAGAATTTTATGTCCAATCCTCAACCCACCAGTCCGGAACAGGCTCAATCTGATTTGCACTCAGTGGATCGCAGCGCCGAACCGTCCGGCGAATTGGCCAATAGACAATCATCAGAAATCAAAGTAGACAGTGCTGGCGAAATGACTAGCGGCTCTAGTAGCCAAGCCCTGACCGGAGAATTGATTACGTCTTTCGGTGCCGATCTGGCCGCACGGGATAGTAGCGCAGAGCCTGGCAGTTTGTCGCGCCCGTCGGGGGCAGCAGAGCCAGAATGGTATCAGAAGAAGTGGGTGTGGGCGATCGCGGCCCTCGGTCTGCTGGCTCTACCGGCCACCTACTTGATATCCCAGAACATCCAAGCCAACAAAGCGAAAGAAGCGGCGGCGGTGGTGGCCACTCCACCCCCCAAAGTGAATGCGGTGGCTGCCCTAGGACGGTTGGAACCCGATGGTGAAGTGATTAAGCTGGCCGCATCTTCTTCCCAGAACGTTTTGGTGCGGCAGATCTTGGTGAAGGAAGGGGATAAGGTAGTCCCGAACCAAATAATTGCCATTTTGGACAATGTCGGCACTAAACAGGCCCAGCTAGCTAAGGCCAATGAAGAAATTAAAGTAGCCAAGACCAATCTAGAAAAAGTCAAAGCCGGAGCCAAGACTGGCGAAGTTTCGGCTCAGAGAGCTGAGGTAACTCGGTTGGAAGCCAGCCTGCGCGGCCAAGCCAACATCAGCAAGGCCACCTTAGACCGTTTGCAGCAGCAGCTGCCTGCGGATACGGTCGCCCAGGCGCGGCGGGTGGAAGAGCTGCGTCAGGATTTGGCCAAGGGGGCTGCTACTCACCAAGCTGACCTCAGTCGCTTGAGTACGATCGCCGAACGGGCCCGGAGCGAGTATGGGCGCTACCGTCAGCTATACAATTCCGGCGGGGCGGTCAGTGCCAGTGTCCTGGATGAAAAAAAGGTAACCCTGGCAACGGCAGTTAAGGACATGGAGAAGGCCAAGGCGGCCCGCCGCCAGGTGGCCAGCGTGTTGCAAGAGCAAATTGCCAGCAACGAAGCTACTCAGAGCCGAATTACCAGCAACTTGGTGCAGCAAATCAAAGAAGCTAAAGCTACCTATGACCGGGATGTGGCGACTTTGAATGAGCAGATCAAACAGGCCCAGGCCAATGTGGATAGTGTTTCCGAGGTGCGGCCAGTGGATATTCGCAGCGCCGAGGCGGCGATAGCTAGTGCGGTGGCGAGTGCCAATCAGGCCCAAGCGGATTTGCAACTGGCCTATGTACGTGCTCCGATCGCCGGCGAAATTTTCAAGATCCACACCAAGCCGGGGGAAGCGCCCAGCAGTAAGGGGATTGCGGAAATTGCTCAAAATGATCGGATGGTGGCCGTGGCCGAAATCTACGAAAGCGACATCGGCAAAATTAAAATGGGGCAGGTGGCTGAGATTAAAAGCGAAACTGGTTCCTTCAAAGGCCTTCTGAAGGGCACCGTCCAACAAATTGGCCTCCAAGTGGCTAAGAAAGACGTGCTGAACACCGATCCGGCGGCGGATGCGGATGCCCGGATTGTGGAAGTGCGCTTGGCGATCGATCCCGCCGAAAGCGCCAATATTCGGGGGTTAACTAACTCCAAAGTCGAAATCAAAATTAAAACCGAGTAGCGCTATGTTTGGCAAAATTCCTTTGGCTTGGCTGCAACTCAGTCACGAGAAAATTCGGCTGCTGGTGGCGATCGCTGGGATTACCTTCGCCGATATTTTGATGTTTATGCAGTTGGGCTTTCGCGATGCTCTCTTCGACTCGGCCGTGAAGTTTCATACCAATGTCCAAGGTGATGTGTTCTTGATCAGCCCCCAGTCCACCTCGCTGATCACCATGAAAACCTTTCCGATGCGGCGTTTGTATCAGACTAAATCTCTGGAAAACGTGGTGGATATTAGCCCCATCTACATTGATTTTCGGATCTGGAAAAACCCGGAAAACAAGAGTACGCGGGGGATTATGGTGATTGGCTTCAACCCGGCCAATGACAAATTGTTTGGTATGCCCGGTGTCAAGGAAAATTTGGAGCAAACCTTTAAGGCCGATACTTTTTTGTTCGATACCAAGTCTCGCGCCCAGTTTGGAGATGTGAAAAAATGGTTTGATGCGGGCCAAAAAGTAGAAACAGAAGTGGGCAACCGCCGGATTAAAATTGGTGGTCTCTTTGATATGGGAGCTTCTTTTGGGGCCGATGGGAATATCTTGAGCAGTGATACTAATTTTATCCGCCTGACTAATCGGGATAAGGGCCTGATCGATGTGGGTGTGGCGAAGTTGTCTCCTGGCAGCGATCCGGTGGCGACGGTGGCCCAACTGAAACGAGTTTTACCCAAGGATGTCAAGGTCTTGACTAAGGCCGAGTTTATCGATTTTGAACGGAAGTATTGGCAAGAGGGCACCTCGATCGGCTTTATTTTCACCTTGGGTACGGTGATGGGTTTTATCGTGGGGATCGTAATTGTTTATCAGATTCTCTACACCGATGTGGCCGACCACCTTTCGGAATACGCTACCCTGAAGGCTATGGGCTATACGGATATGTATTTGTTAACGGTGGTTTTCCAAGAAGCGGTGATTTTGGCGATAATTGGCTTTGTGCCCAGTATGGGGGCGGCGATCGGGCTTTATACCATGACTCGCAATGCCACTAGTTTGCCGTTGTTGATGACTGCCGCTCGGGCTACCATGGTGCTGACCCTGACGGTAATTATGTGTTTGGTCTCCGGTGCGATCGCCGTGCGCAAATTGCGGGCAGCAGATCCAGCCGATATGTTTTAGGGAGATTTTATGCTTGATATCATTTCCGACCGCGTTGGTGGCCCTAGCTCTCCTCCCCATCGCCATTTTGAGGAAAATGTAGTGTTGATTGATCATCTCAACCATTATTTTGGCAAGGGTGCCCTCCGCAAACAGGTGCTCTACGATGTCAGCCTGGCCGTGGGCAAGGGCGAATTGGTAATCATGACCGGCCCTTCCGGCTCCGGCAAAACCACTTTGTTGACCTTGATGGGCGGGCTGCGATCGCCTCAAGAAGGTAGCTTGCAGGTGTTGGGCGAAGAAATGCGGGGGTGTAGCAAGGGCAAGGTGACCAAAATGCGCCGCAATATCGGCTACATTTTTCAGGCCCACAACCTGTTGAAATCTCTGACGGCCATGCAAAACGTGGAAATGGCTGGCCAGTTGCACAATCTGAGCAACCGAGAAGTGCGTCTGCGGGCGGAGCAGATGCTGGATGCGGTGGGCTTGAGCGATCGGAAGAAGTATTACCCCGATAGTCTCTCGGGGGGGCAAAAACAGCGGGTGGCGATCGCCCGGGCGCTGATGAGCCGCCCTAAGCTGGTGCTGGCGGACGAGCCGACGGCGGCCTTGGACAGTAAGTCCGGGCGAGATGTGGTGACGATCATGCAGCGGCTAGCTAAGGAACAGGGCACCACGATTATGATGGTGACCCACGATAACCGGATTTTGGATGTGGCCGATCGGATCGTGCATATGGAAGACGGCTGCTTGGCCAAAGATGACCAGTTAACTCCCAGCTAGGTCGAAAATGTAGAGCAGATTGGCCCTGATCAATGCTCGACCTCAGGTGAATTTGCAGATTGTGGAAGTGTTATCTGCGTTCAGGCATACTTTTAATACATTTATTACATAGAAACACAAAGGTTAAGCTTTGGTTTGCTATGTATTTTTATGTAATTGAGGATGTGGGTGAAAATAGCTGGGGCATTGGCTTTTGGTGCTCGATCGAGATTTTTGTCACCAGCTTGTTAAGCTTTATTACCCGTGGAATTGTGCTTATGGCGTGAATTCCGTATGATTACTAGTGAGTAAACCGATCAACTAATTCGTTGACAGAGGTTCTTAACCAAGATCCGCTATCTTCGATCGGGGCAAGAGTAGTGGAGATAACTATCTCTTCCCCATCCCCAATTTTCCTCCGGCAGGAACAACCTATGATAGACAAAATTTTACAGCCACTTTCCATAGCTCTCGATCCAGGCTATTCTGGCTCCGTGCTTTTCATGCAGGCTACGACGGTACCTGTAAATCAGGTGATTAACGATGTCACCAAGTTCGCCCCTAACATTCTCGGCGCAGTAGCTGCTCTGGTAATTGGCTGGATTGTAGCCCTAGTTATCTCTTGGGTCGTAGGTAGCCTCCTTTCCAAGACCTCGATCGATAACAAGTTGATGAGTTCTCTCGGTGGTGGCTCTGCGCTGGGGGGGCTGTCGCCGGAGAAGCTGATCTCGACCATCGTCTTTTGGATTGTTTTCCTCTTTGGTCTGGTGGGCTTCCTGAACGCTCTGGGTCTGACCTCGGCCTCGGCTCCTTTGCAAAACATGCTGAGCCAGATTTCGCTCTTCTTGCCCAGATTGTTGATTGCTGCGGCTTTGGCAGCAGTGGCTTGGGTTCTGGCAACTGTAGTGAAAACCCTGATCCTCAAATCTTCCCAGTCCTTTGGTCTGGATCGCAAGCTGCAAGTGGCCGATGGCGGCACTATGCCCAGCGCCACGATCGCCAATTTGAGCTTCTGGCTGATTATCTTCTTCTTTCTAGGTCCCGTCCTGGAAGCCCTCGGTCTAGGTAGTTCCTTGGCTCCAGTTCAAAACCTCACCAACGATTTGATTGGTGCGATCCCGAAGCTGTTTAAGGCTGCGATCATTGCGGCAGTTACCTGGTTCGTTGCCAAGATTGTCCGGGACATTGTGGTCAACCTCGCCCGGGCTGCTGGAGCCGATCGGCTGGGGAACCAACTGGGTCTGGGTCGCTCCATGCCCAACCAATCGCTGGCTGGTATTGCCGGTACCTTGGTGTACATTGCGATTCTAATTCCTGGCATCGTGCAAGCGCTCCAAGCCCTGGATATGCCTGCTCTGTCTGGCCCTGCGGTGATCATGATGGAAGAAATTACGATCATGTTGCCCCGGATCTTAACTGCCGGTGCGCTGATTGTGCTTTCTTACTTCATCGGACGCTTCCTGGCCGATTTGGTGACTTCTACCTTGGCTGCTCTGGGCTTCGATAACATTCTCCAAATCCTGGGTCTGAATAACGTGGTGCGCCAAGCGGCTCCCAGCAGCCCCACCGAAGGCAGCAAGACTCCTTCGGAAATTGCGGGGATTGTGGTGCTAGTGGGTACCATGCTGTTGGCAGTGGTTTCGGCCTTGGATATCATCCAAATCCGGGCCTTGTCCAATATCACCGAGAGCATCGTGGGCATTGCTGGCCAGATCTTGATGGGCTTGGTGGTCTTTGGTATTGGCCTGTTCTTGGCTAACTTGGCCCATCGTCTGATTAGTGCTTCCGGTTCTCGGCAAGCCAACATCTTGGCCCAGGCCGCCCGCATTTGCATCATCGTGCTGGTGGGTGCCATGGGTCTGCAACGGATGGGCATTGCTACAGACATTGTGAACTTGGCCTTTGGTCTTTCCTTGGGCGCGATCGCGATCGCCAGTGCCATTGCTTTCGGGCTTGGTGGCCGAGATGTGGCGGGCGAGCAGCTGCGGGAGTGGCTGGCTGGCTTTAAGCGCTAAATTGCCAAATCTCTATCTAAATTCTTAGAATCGGCGGTCGGGCTTAGTTGCTCGATCGCTTTACTTTTTTTATACTGAATAGAGACTCTTTAAATTTTTACTATGGAAGCCGCTACGGGAATCGACTGTGCCAGTGCCTGCCAAAATGGCTGCATCCAGCCGGAAAACTGTCTGGCTCAGCAACATGTGAGTGAGGCCGTGAGTTTTATTGGGGAAACTTCCCTAGACCAGATGCACGAGATTGCCGAGAGAGCCAGGCTTAAAAAGCTATCGGCTCCGCCCCAATGGGTAATTCCGGACTGGCCATAATTCGCTGCATTCGCTGGTGTTCAGCAGGATCTTGCTGTCTAAACTGTGCTAGATTTAGCTAATATTTTTTTTGCATTGCTTTTAACAGAAATTTTTTTAAATCTTCAAGAGAAAAGGCTATACATCCAAATACGCCCCCTGGGGCTTCCTAACCTTTGAGCTGACGGAGATTTTTCTTGTCCACCGAAACCACCACCCAGATTGGAACCACCATCTCCGACGAGAGCAGTAAGCTCAATCGCCAGATTATCGTCATCCTAGACTTTGGCTCCCAATATTCCGAGCTGATCGCCCGCCGCATCCGCGAGACTCAAGTTTATTCGGAAGTAATTTCTTACCGCACTACGGCGGAGCAACTGCGGTTGCTAAATCCCCAGGGGATCATTCTTTCCGGTGGCCCTAGCTCAGTTTACGAACCTAACGCGCCCCTCTGCGACCCCAAGATCTGGGATCTGGGCATTCCAGTGTTGGGGGTTTGCTATGGCATGCAATTGATGGTGAAGCAGTTGGGTGGCCAAGTGATCAAGGCCGATCGCGCGGAGTACGGCAAGGCTTCGATCTCAATTGACGATCCCACGGATCTGTTGACCAATGTCAACGAGTCCAGCACCATGTGGATGAGCCATGGGGATTCTTGTAGGTCGTTACCGACGGGCTTTGGACTCTTGGCCCATACGGAAAATACTCCCTGCGCGGCGATCGCCGACCATCAGCGCCAGCTCTATGGCGTCCAATTTCACCCAGAGGTGGTGCATTCGGTGGATGGGGCGGCGCTGATCCGCAATTTTGTCTACCATATCTGCAAATGTCAGCCTACTTGGACGACGGAAGCCTTTGTGGAGGAATCCATCCGAGAAATCCGGGCCAGAGTTGGAGATAAGCAGGTCTTGTTGGCGCTCTCTGGCGGTGTGGATTCTTCCACCTTGGCCTTTTTGCTGCATCGGGCGATCGGTGACAATCTCACTTGTATGTTTATCGACCAGGGTTTCATGCGCAAGCTGGAGCCGGAGCGGCTGGTGACTTTGTTCAAGGAGCAGTTCCACATTCCGGTGGTACATGTGCAGGCGCGCGATCGGTTTATCAATGCGATCGCTGGGGTGACCGATCCCGAAGAGAAGCGTAAGATCATTGGTCGGGAGTTTATTCGGGTATTTGAGTCGGAATCCAAGAAGCTGGGGCCCTTTGACTATTTGGCCCAGGGTACCCTTTATCCCGATGTGATCGAGTCGGCGGATACCAATGTGGATCCGGCCACGGGCGAACGGGTGGCGGTGAAGATCAAGAGCCACCACAATGTGGGTGGTTTACCCAAGGATCTGCAATTCAAGCTGGTGGAACCCCTGCGCAAGCTGTTTAAGGACGAGGTGCGGAAGCTGGGCAAGGTACTGGGCCTACCGGCAGAAATTGTCCAGCGCCAGCCTTTTCCGGGTCCTGGTCTGGCCATTCGGATTATCGGTGAGGTGACTGCGGCCCGGTTGAATACCCTGCGAGATGCGGATCTGATCGTGCGCCAGGAAGTCAATCGGCATGGTTTGTACAATGAGGTTTGGCAGGCTTTTGCGGTGCTGCTCTCGGAGGTGAATAGTGTAGGGGTGATGGGCGACCAGCGTACCTATGCCAATCCGGTGGTGCTGCGCTTCGTTTCCAGTGAGGATGGGATGACGGCGGATTGGGCGCGGGTACCCTACGATATTCTGGAGATTATTGCCAACCGGATTGTCAATGAAGTCCCCGGTGTCAATCGGGTGGTCTATGACATTACCTCCAAGCCCCCAGGGACGATCGAATGGGAGTGACGTAAATCCCCAGGATTTTCAGGATGATGTGGTGCCGTAGGAAATCGGCACCGGATCCAAATTGTCCGCTGGGGTGAAACCGAAAATTTGGGAATAGAAATAGAACTCGCTTTCTAGGGCGCGTTTGATATTTGCTGGTTGGCGAAAGCCATGTTGTTCTTCGGGGAACGGCACATAGGCTACCGGAACGCCGCGCTGGCGGAGAGCTTCCACCATCATCAACGACTGATTTGGTGGTACCACCTCGTCTTCCAAGCCTTGGAAAAAGATCGTCGGGCAAGATAGCCGATCGGGAAAATTGAGCGGCGATCGATCTCTATAAACCTGAGCTGCTTGGGGATAGGGAGCCACCAGCTTATCCAGGTAGCGGGACTCAAACTTGTGGGTATCTCTGGCCAAAGCCTCCAGATCGCCGATGCCATAGTAGCTAGCCCCTGCTTTGAATACCTGGTGGAAAGTGAGTGCGCAGAGAGTTGTATAGCCGCCTGCACTGCCGCCCGAAATAGCCATCCGATCGCCATCCACCAATCCTTTCTCTGCCAAATACTGGGCCCCATCGATGCAGTCTTGCACATCGAGGATGCCCCACTGTCCGGCCAGCTTTTCTTGGTATTGGCGACCATAACCAGTGCTGCCCCGATAGTTTACATCTAGATAGCCAAAGCCCCGACTAGTCCAGTACTGCACCCGCAGACTGAGTTGGCCGGAAGTCGCCGCCGTCGGGCCGCCATGACTTTTTACTAATAGCGGCGGTCGTTCGCCCTTGGGAGCCTGAAAATCTGGGTTGTGAGGCGGATAGTAGAACCCATAGGCAATTTCGCCATCTTGGGTGGGAAAGGCGATCGTCTGGGGCTGGGAAAAATACTTACTATCTACGGACTGGGGCGTAGCTTGGAGCGGGTTGCAACGCTGGCTGAACAGATCGATTTCCACCACCTCGCTTTGGCGATCTGCGGCCCCCCCGATCGCTACTGCCCGCCGCTCGTTGGCCCGCAGGTGCTGTAAGTCCGTATAAGCGCAGTCCAACTCCTGCCAACTACCATCCCTGGGATTCAGCAGCACCAGATGGCTGATGCCACCTTGGCTGTAGGTGCAGAGCAGGCGGTCTCCCACAAAATCGTAGGTGGATTGACCGAATACCCATTGGGGCTGACCGAATTCCGCCGCTGCCAAGAGTAATGGCTCTGCCTGCTGATTTTGCCAGCGATAGAGATTGCCCCAGCCACCGCGATCGGACACAAAATGTAGCACCCCCTCCGGCGACCATTGGGGCTGGAAGATCGATTCCTGGGGTCCGCCCGCGATCGTCTGAGGCTTTCCCAAGCTACCATCGGCTTGAATCTCGGCGATCGATAATACATTGCCATCCCAGGGCAGGTTCGGATGATTCCAGCTCAGCCAAGCCAGGAATTGGCCGTTGGGGCTGAGACTTGGGGAGGCGTAGAAATCCTCCCCCTCGGCCAGGATTTGGAGTTCCTGGGGGTTATCTAGGTTGATGGCCACTAGGGAGTTGGTGACTTCCGGCCCGGAGTGGTCTTCGTGAATACAAAGCAGGCGCCGCCGCCGGCTATCGATGGTCAGATCTGCATAGCGCTTGGCTTTGGGCTTGTCCCGATCATTCACCGCTGGCGAGGCCAATTTAATTTGGGAACCGGACTGGTGATAGATGCACTGGTCGCTGTCGTTGCAAAAATAGATTTGGCCCTGCCAGACCGTATAGGCTCCACCGCCATATTCATGGACTCGGTTCCGGACATTGAATTCTGGGGGCGTGACTAGGTGGTTGCGACCCAACCGATCGCGGTGGATAATTGCCATCCGCCCCTTTTCTTGGGGTTGAGAAGCCAGCCAGTAGGTATCTACGCCATCGACGATGACCCGATCGAAGTTGATTTTGGCGGCTGTCACTAGGTCACCATCGATCGGGGACTGCCAGGAGCCATAAGCAGCAGTAGTCATCGAAAATTCCATCCCAGTTCTGTGAATCACCAATCCAAGGTACCATTAAAGCGCATGGGTCAACGGTTGTTCTGCAAGAACTACGAATTTGTCCCAACGGCTTGTAGAGTGCTAGTTTCTAGATACCCCACCTCTCGAATCGTTGCATAACCGATTCTCTACAATTTTTAGGTCTTTTCAGCTATGCTCAATCCAGATTTGGAGCAAGTTCAATTAACTCAAGATGATTACGCCCGCTATTCTCGGCATTTGATTTTGCCGGAGGTGGGTGTGGATGGTCAAAAGCGTCTGAAGGCGGCCAGTGTGCTCTGTGTGGGTACGGGCGGCCTGGGATCGCCACTGTTGCTCTATTTGGCAGCGGCGGGGATCGGTCGGATCGGCATCGTGGATTTCGATGTGGTCGATCATTCCAATCTCCAGCGTCAGGTGATTCACGGCACCTCTTGGGTGGGTAAGCCCAAGATCGAGTCGGCGAAGAGCCGCATTTTGGAAATTAATCCCCATTGTCAAGTGGATCTCTATGAGGTGGCCCTGAATTCGGAAAATGCCCTAGATATCCTCCGCCCCTATGATGTGGTGGTAGATGGCACCGATAATTTCCCCACTCGCTATTTGGTGAATGATGCCTGCGTGCTGTTGGGCAAGCCCAATGTCTATGGCTCCATTCTACGGTTTGAAGGGCAGGCTACGGTCTTTAACTACAAGGGTGGCTGGCAGCGATCGGCGGCTTGGGAAAGTGCCAATCCGGAACAGCGACTCCAATTGCGCAAGGATGGCAGTGACTGGGAATACGACAGGGAAGCCCCAGCGCCTAACTATCGCGATCTCTATCCCGATCCCCCACCACCGGGCATGGTGCCTTCCTGTGCCGAAGGCGGTGTATTGGGGATCCTCTGTGGAATTATTGGTGTGATGCAGGCCACGGAAACGGTGAAGATTATTCTAAACCAAGGTCGGACTCTGAGTGGTCGCCTGGTGCTTTATAATGCCCTGGATATGAGTTTCCGGGAACTAAAGCTGCGGCCCGCTCCCGAGCGTCCGGTGATTGAGAAACTCATTGATTATCAAGAGTTTTGTGGTATTCCCCAAGCCAAGGCTGCCGAAGCAGCAGCCCAAAGTGCCATGTCTGAAATGACTGTAGTAGAACTGAAGCAACTGATCGATAGTGGTGTTAGCGACTATTTGTTGATCGATGTGCGCAATCCCAATGAATACGAGATCGCCCAGATCCCCGGCTCCCTATTGGTGCCTTTGCCGGATATTGAAAACGGTAGTGGTGTAGAAAAGGTCAAAGCGGCCCTCAATGGTAAGCAGCTGATCGCTCACTGTAAAATGGGCGGTCGATCGGCCAAAGCCCTAGCCATCCTGCAAGAAGCTGGCATCTCTGGCACCAATGTCAAAGGTGGTATCCAAGCCTGGAGCCGGGAAGTGGATTCCTCCGTCATCGAATATTAAACCCCGAAACCCCCATGGGAGAGCGCCAGCATTGGGCTTTTCCATGGGGGCTTTTTTGGTGATTTTAGGGATCAGTTGTGTCGATCAACCACCGACTGCGACATGACACCATGGGGTCTGAGTTAGCCTCGAATCGAGAGGCGGCTGAAGCGTTCGCGGTATAGGCTGCGGCAGGTATCCAGGATGCTCATTTCCTGCTGACCGATTTTGTGAATCGGCTGATATTCATAGCCATCACTGGATTGTCCTTCCAGGGAAATGTCGTAGGGCCGCTCGGCGTTCTCATATCCATCCAGCACCATCATCTTCAATTTGTCGCCATGGACTTGGCCAGAGAAGCAGCTATATTCGGAGCCAGCCATGAATACTGCACCTACGGCCTGACCACCTTGATGATCGAACACCACATACTCACGACCTACCGCACCCGGTTGATTAGTTTCGCCATACATATAGGTGCCATTGGATAAACCTCGGCTGCCGGTGGCCATATTACCGCTGGCCTTTTTCACGATCGGAACATTGCTGGGCACCTCGACTGCCTGGGCTGAGCCGGTGGCCAGAGTCGTGCTTAAAAGTAGAACAGCCAAAAATAACTTACTAGCAGAAAAACAGAACCTAACTAGCTGATTAGCCAACATATATTTGTACTGGGAACCAATTTGTAAATAATTGGGAAAAGAAGGTGGTATGGATTCAGTGTACCTAAAATGTGCGCTCTGATACCATGGTTATAACCGAGTTTTCTATAAATCGATCCCCCGATCCGCAAAAAAACACAAAAAGTTGTGCTGGTCTAGTCTGGGTAATGGATCTAACAGAATCTTTAAACATCTTTATGGGATCGGAAAAAATCCCCTTGATTCAATTGCTATCAGCAACTGAATCAAGGGGATGGAAAATTTGTTGTTGTTATTTAGCGGTCTATTAGCTGGCGACGTAATCGCGGAAGCTACCGTGACGGCGGCGCAGATGGGCCAGGGCTTGGTGCTCCAGTTGGCGCACTCGTTCGCGGCTAAGATTGAGGATTTCGCCGACCTTGGCCAGTGATAGCTCTTGGCCACCATTGAGACCAAAGCGGAGGCTGAGCACTTGACGTTGCTGGGGAGCTAGCTCATCCAGAACTTGGTGCAGCTCCTGGCGCAGATTGTCTTGCACCGTGAAGTTTTCCGGCGAGACACTGACATCTTCTAGCAGCTCCGACAGCTCCGTATCCTGGTTGTCACCCACCCGCACATCTAAGGAGATGGGTTGCCGAGAGATGCTCAGATATTCGCGCACCTGCGCTGGCTCTAGCTCCAATTGCTGGGCAATTTCCAGCGTCGAAGGGCTGCGCCCAAGGGTCTGAGACAGCTCCCGTTGGGTTTTCTTGATCTTATTCAGCTTCTCGGTGATGTGAATGGGTAACCGGATCGAGCGAGCCTGTTGGGCGATCGCCCGGGTAATGGCCTGCCGAATCCACCAGTAAGCATAGGTGGAGAATTTATAGCCCCTGGCTGGGTCAAACTTTTCAACACCCCGCTCCAGGCCCAGGGAACCCTCTTGGATCAAATCCAGAAATTCTAAGTTGCGTTTCTGGTATTTTTTGGCGATCGCCACCACCAAGCGTAGATTGGCTTCAATCATCCGCTTCTTGGCTAGCCGGCCTTGATGCCAAGCCTGCTTCAGTTCTAGCTCGGTCATCTGGGCCGCAGAGGCTAGCTCCGCCTCACTGGCGGGCCGGGCCAACTTTTCTTGCAGGGTGGACTGAATTTCTTGCAGGCCAATCATCCGCTGCACTTGGCGGCCTAGAGTCAGTTCTTCTTCATGGCTGAGTAGCGGTACGCGCCCGATTTCATGGAGATAGGCGCGAACGGTATCACCGCTATAGCGAGGTTGTTTGTCGGTCGTTTTCTTTTGGTTAGACATGGTTTTTTCCTGCTCCAAAGAGTCGGTCTATTGCGGCCAGCAAGTTAGTTGATGGAGTTACAAGTGTTTACTTGGGTGAGGAGTAACGATCAATTGCAGAGATGAAATATCGATAGGAAAAATTCCTATTTCAGGCATCTCTGATTGTCTCAAAAGCGATCGACTTAACATTTGCTATTGTGCTTCCTATTAACCCAAAGGTAGGTAGTTTGCTATGACATTAGCAGGTTATTTTTGTTCCAAAAATTAATTAATTATTAAGTCTAATGGACGGCAGTGGATGGGGAGTAAAGTGTTACCGTTTATGCAACGGCCTCTGCTACCTGGGAGAACAAGAAACCAGGAAACATAGAATTGGTTTGCATCTTCCTCGGGCTAGATCGGTGGATATTATTTTGATACAAGCTAGTTACCTACAATTCCAGAATCTCACGAGCAGAAATTTTTGAGATGGGCGGTTCTGGGGTGGATATCCACCTGTCTAGGTCTGTCCGTAAAGACCCAAGTTGGCTTTGCGCCAAGCTGTATCCCGAGCAGCATCTGTGCCTATTTCCCAAACTTCTAATCCCAGCGATCCGATGGTTCCGATCGCCCTTTCTAGATCGGCCCAATTGCCGATCGAATGGTGAGGAATTCCGTAGGCAGCGCAGAGGATTCTAAAGTCCACGGACTGGGGGGTGGTAAAGAACTCCGTAAAAGGTGGATCGAAATTGGCGATCGGCAGCATGCCGAAGATGCCGCCGCCATTATTGTTAATCAACAAAATTTTGAGACTGCCTTGGAACTGTTGGCGCAGCAGCAGGCCATTGGTGTCGTGCAAAAAAGATAGGTCGCCCGTTAACAACAATCCCCCTTGATCGCTGCCATGAATGGCACCCAAGGCGGTGGAAAGAGTGCCATCAATACCATTTGCCCCCCGGTTGCCCAGGAGCCGGTAGCGCCGATCATTGGGTCGCCAGAAAAACTCCAGGTCGCGAATCGGCATACTGTTAGCTACAAACACTAAAGTCTCTGCCGGGAGCTGTTGGGACAGCAACCAGGGAATCTTCATTTCATTGAGGTACTCTAGATCAGCCAGGGCATGATCAATCCGCTGCCTAGTCTGGGTTTCTAGGGTGAGCCAAGATTTCAGATAGGGAGTAGACCGGGCCGACTTGGCAACTAGCTTCGCTGCCAAGTCGGCCACACTGCTGCGCCAGTAACTAGCGGGCAATTGCATCCCATTGTTGTTTTGGATGCTAGTTTCCACAATCCAGGTAGCCGGTTGTAGATCGGATAGCCAGCGCCGGAGCTCCTTGCTGGTTGGTAAATCCCCTATTTGCAATACAACTTCTGGGTTCTGTTCGGATTGGGGGTGGCGCAGAATGGCATCGTAGGTGGAAATCAGTTGATCGCTGGGATAGTTCCGGAGCGGCGATAGACCTTCGGCCAAAATCGGCCAACCCAAGCATTTGGCGATTTGGTTGACCGATCGGGCATAGCTAGCAGGATCCGTCGGCTGTGCAATGCCAGCTAGAATCAGACCTCGATCGGTCTGCCAAGCCTCAGGCAGCGGCCCATCCACAGTCAATTTGGCTAGGGTTGGTGGTGCCACTGTTGGTATTGCTAGCTGTAGCCCAGCCATTTGGGGATCGGTGATCGGGGGCAGGGGATCCCGGAAAGGCACGTTGATATGCACCGCGCCCCCATTGGGCACCAGCGTTCTTTCCCAGCCATAGGCGATGGTTTGCTGGAGGTAATTCAATAAATCCAGCTCCGGTACCGCCAGCTCCGTCTGCCAGTTGGGATAGTTGGCGTAGAGCTTGAGCTGGTCGATAGTTTGGCCGCTATGACAATCTCGTAGCTCCGGTGGTCGATCGGCAGTCAATAACAACAAGGGCACCCGGCTTTCCCGGGCCTCGATGACCGCTGGATAGAAGTTAGCCGCCGCCGTACCGGAGGTACAGACCACTACTGCTGGTCTCCCGGTTCGCTTGCCATGGCCGAGGGCGAAAAAAGCCGCCGATCGCTCATCTAAAATTGGCACCGCGGTAATTTGGGGATGCTGGGCGAAAGCTACGGCCAAAGGGCTGGAGCGAGAGCCGGGACAGATCGCCGCCAGGGAAACCCCCAAGCTATCCAAGGTATCGACTAGCACCGAAGCCCAAAGACTGTTGATATTGCGAAAATCCACGGTCACCCTAAATACTCAAAGCTCGATAGAGAGGCTGAAACTTGAGCTGGATCTCGGCCACTTCTCGTTGGGCCTCGGAACCGGCCACAATGCCAGCACCAGCGTAGAGTTTGGCACTATGGCCACCCACCAGCGCCGATCGAATTCCCACTACTAGCTCGCAGTTGCCTTCCAGATCTAGCCAGCCGATCGGAGCGGCATAAAGTCCGCGATCGGTCTGTTCGTACTCCCGAATTTTCTGGCAGGCTAGGGCTTGGGGAATTCCGGCTACGGCTGGGGTGGGATGCAGGGCCGACAGGATGGTGAGGGGTGACAAAGATCCTGGCAAAGCCGCTTGAATTGGTGTCCAGACATGCTGAATATTGGTGAGTTGGAGGAGTTGCGGCTGGGGAAAAGTCGGCTGCAGCCCGAGGTTTTGTAACTGCTCTACGATAAAATCCCGGACCAGCCGATGTTCGTGCAGTTCTTTGGGATTGGCCAAGAGGGTTTTGGCCAACTGGTGATCGCTGGGTCGATCGGAGCCACGAGGAGCCGAACCAGCGAGGGTATCGCAGGTCAGTTGGCGATTCTGAACAGCCAACAGTCTTTCGGGACTGGCTCCCAAGAAGCAGTGGCCACGCCCATCACTGACGGCAAAAGTATAGCAGTCCGGATATTGACGGCGGAGATTAGCTAGGGAGCGAGGGATCGAAAAGTTTTTGGGGGCCGTTAATTGGTGGGTCTGGGCCAGCACGATCTTTTGGAGGGCTTGGCCTTGGATCTCTGCTAGGGCTAGATCGATTCTTCTCCGCAGACACTCCGCGAACGATGGTTCCAGGTCGTCGATCAGAGCTGCCTGCCAGGCGGGCTGTGGTTGAGGTAATGATAATGATGAATTTCCCAGTGCTTCTAGCCGATCGCGCAGGCTGGCCATTTCTGCGGCCAGAATTTCCGGTGGTACGTGGGCACAGCCATTGGCAATCAGGAAGCTGCGCTGGCCCCGCCGCTCCACTTGCCAGCGAGGTAAACAAAGATAGCTATCGCCAAAGGGTTGGCCCGGATCCAATGGCTCCGGGGCAAAAGGGAAATAACAGTAGACTAGGGGTTTGACACCGAGATAATCGATGGAGCCACCCACTTGGCTGAGAAATTCTTGAGCGGCCGTAAACCGATCTAGGCCCCGGATCGATCGGGCGGCGGCAATGCCGAAGGCGGCGGTGGCTCGATCTCCCTGCTCCCAATAAAAGTAATTGGGATATTCTGGAGCCAGCTCTTCTAGGGCCATGAGCGGATCCACACCCACCAGCGGCAGCATGAGACTGAACGGTCTGGGCGCAGGCCGTTCGGGGGCCTTCATGGTTTGCCGTTCGCGGAGCGTTTCCGGAGGAAAGTTGCTGGTAAGAAGATGCCGGTGCGGAGTAACGGTCATGCCAAAGCCAAATAAAGTTTTCTTAAGGTTTTTTAATGGTTGCCGAGAGAAAATCGGTAATTGTGATATAGCTAGTTAAGGTCTTTCCAGAGCGCAGAGAGCTTTTGGGCTGAGGATTAGAGCTTATATTTTACGACGGGAAACCAAAGAGAAATATAAACAACTGTGAACAAACAACTTCAAGAAGTAGCAAACATTCTTAATTATGACCACCGCAGAAGTAGTAAAGCAAGGTCAACCCTCGCGGCGCAAGCTATGGCTGGCGGCGATCAAACCTCCGATGTACACGGTGGCGGTGGTTCCGATCGGGTTGGGGACGGCGATCGCCCTGGCCGAAACGGGCCGTTTCGATGGTCGAATCTTTGGCACTTTTATGGCAGCGGCGATCTCGATCGTGGCTTGGATCAATATCAGTAACGATGTGTTCGATGCGGACACGGGCATTGATGTGCACAAGGCCGAGTCGGTGGTGAATCTGACGGGCAATCGGAATTTGATGTTTTGGTTGGGCAATCTGCTGTTAGCTGCTGGTTTGGCCGGGATGGTGGCGATCGGCTGGTGGCAGCAGGATTGGACGGTGTTGGGTATTGTGGCCCTCTGTTGCTTTTTGGGCTACACCTATCAAGGCCCACCCTTTCGGCTGGGTTATCAGGGCTGGGGTGAGATCATCTGCTTTGTCTGTTTTGGGCCTTTGGCGCTAGCGGCGGCTTACTATAGCCAGACCCAGGGTTTTTCGGGAGTAAATCTATTGGCTAGTGTTTCGATCGGGATTTTGACTAGTATCATTCTGTTTTGCTCCCATTTTCATCAGGTAGCTGACGATCTCCAGGCTGGTAAGAAATCCCCGATTGTGCGCTTGGGCACGGCCCGAGGCGCTATGGTGCTAAGAATTTCACTGGCTTTAGTCTACCTGCTGTGGGTTGGGGGGATGGGGCTGGGCTATTTTCCCCTAACTACCGGGCTGATTGGCTTGGGCTTACCGATCGCCATTCAGCTGGATCGCTTTGTGCAGGAAAATCACGATCGACCAGCGATCGTCCGCACTTGTAAATATTTGGCTGTGCGGCTGCATTTTGTCAGCGGTGTGTTGTTAGCTGTGGGATTTTGTTGGGGGGCTTGGAATAGCTAGGAATTTCTCCTCTATGCCCGAGACCCCCGACTGCGGCCAAATTTGAAGAATCTAAGGTTGCATAGATGATTCTTACAGCGAAAAGGATAAACTTTCAATAGGGAAAGGAGTGCTTCTAAGAAGCCTTGCCGTTGGGTGCGTCGATAGTCTTGAGCATGACACTTGGGACAATGGTTTTTAGTCGTGAAATTAGCAGCTTTCCTCGATCGATTGTAAGGAGTCTTTTCTCTACTTTTAGAGATCTGTGAAGTCATCGTCATCTCCTTAGAAATAAAGTTTTGAAAGTTAATACAAAATTCTGAAACCCAGGTGTCTGGGATTGCGGCCAACAGATATGAGAAATTGCCAAGCTTTAGGTTATCACAATAGACTACATTATTTGAGTGCTGTAGACTACACTATTTAAGTACTATTTAGCCTGTTCGCTGATATTGCTGCAACAGATAGGGAAGAATAACTCATGAGATACTTTTGGTCAGTCCCGTCCCTGGTTGTGATGTTCTCTGGTCTGGTGGGGAGTCCGATCTCGCTCTATAGCCCGGCGGTGCGAGCAGCTTCAGCGGTGGAAGTGGGCCGGGTGGCCAAGTCCGTGACCGTGACAATCGATTCCCCCAATTCTCCAGGCTCCGGTGTTTTGCTCCAAAGGAATGGCAATAGCTATACGGTGCTGACGGCTGCCCATGTGGTGAAAGACCGCCAGCAGAGCTTTAAGGTGATTACCAGTGACGGAAAACAGTATAAAATAACTAGCGTCAAGTCTGTGAAAGCTGCGGATTTGGCCGTGGTCAAATTTGAGAGTACAGTGGCTTATCCTGTGAGCAAATTGGGAGATCCGGCTAAGTCTTCCGAAGGCGCTACGGTTTATGTATCCGGTTTCCCCGTGCCGACTCAAACGATCACTACTTCGATCTACAACTTTACGGAAGGGAAGGTGACTGCTAATGCCAGTCGGCCGTTGGCCGATGGCTATTCCTTGGTTTATAACAACAATACGCTGCCAGGGATGAGTGGCGGGCCGGTGTTTAACGATCGCGGTGAGCTGATTGCCATTCATGGTAAGGGCGATGTGCAAACCGATAGTCAGGCATCGGAGATCAATCAAAATGTGCGGATCAAAACCGGTTTCAACTTGGGAATTACCCTATCTACGGTGGCGGAGCAATCTAAGGACTTGGATTTGAACTTAGCTGGAGCTGTGGCCAAACCGATCGCTTCCAACCAGCCCAATGCGGATGA
This sequence comes from Synechococcales cyanobacterium OTE_70_metabat_200, assembly GCA_031375385.1. Lineage (GTDB taxonomy): Bacteria > Cyanobacteriota > Cyanobacteriia > Cyanobacteriales > Chamaesiphonaceae > JAAFHZ01. The sequence goes on from JANMHS010000105.1 coordinate 88,210, forward strand.
TTTCTTCTTAGCTGGGGTCGATCGATTCCGGCGAAGTGATTGGGCCGGGGCTAGCACCGAGATGGATCGAGCCATTAAGCTGCGCCCGGATTACAAACGGGCTTATGTGGCCAGAGGGGCCGCTAGCTATATGCGGAATCGACTGGGGCAGGGTCTGGCGGATATGGAAAGAGCTATCCAGATCGATTCTCGTTATGCGGTAGCCTATGTGGGTCGATGCTTTTTGTTGAGTGAAATGCGGAAGCCCGGTGATGCTATGGGGGCTTGTGATCGAGCCATTGAACTCAATCCGCAACTATCGATCGCTTACAACACACGTGGTTTGGTCAGGACTCGCTTTAATGATCTCGCGGGGGCCGAGCGGGATTTGCGGCAGGCCATCGAACTGGATCCCAAATCCTATTACTCCTATGGCGGTCTTGGTGCTGTTTCGGCCCTGCGGGGGAATCCCCAAGTGGCTCTGCAATACACCCGCCAAGCTCTGCAACTGAATCCCAACTCGGCGGCCATGCGAGTGCAACTGGGGGGCTTGCTGGTGCAGACGAAATACTATCAAATGGCGATCAGCGAACTGAACCGGGCGATCGGGATCAATCCGCGGATTGCGATGGCCTACGAGTATCGCGGTTTGGCCCATCGGGGATTGGGCAATGAAGCCCAAGCCGTGCGAGATATCCAATTCGGTCGCAACACGGCCCAGTCTTCGCCCCAGGGATATATTGAAGATTTGAGTTTCTTAAATCAATAGGGATTTTTGGCGTTGCTGATTTAAGGGGTGGTTTGCCCTCACCCCGCCAGATCCTTCAGCTCTGGCCCCCCTCTCCCAAGCTTGGGAGAGGGGTTGGGGGTGAGGGCAAGATCCATGTGCTTCATACTGCAATTTAGCAATGCCGGATTTTTCTGGGATCATTATTGGCGATCGGGAGATCCATAAAAAATCACCTTCGCCCTAGCTCATCTTTTCGTTGATGGGGAAGCGATCGATCAACTGCACTGCCTGTCTGGCACTATTCTTCAAATTCTCCGAAATATGGGGAACGTGGGGAATCTGGGAGAGTAAGTCTAAGGTGCGCCGGATCATGCGTACGATATCGCCTTCATCGGAGCTAACGTTTTCGCAGAGCTCTAGCCAGGGTACATCCAAAGCCCATTGCTGGACGAGGCCGACCATTTCTGCTTCCATCCAGACTGGCAGCATCACATCGTGGCGGCGCTGGCTTTGGAAAAGTTGGCGGCGGACGGGGCGGAGGCCGCTGAGGGCCATGACCATCATTTCCGGTGGCTCGTAGTTAATCCAGCTATCGTTGCGGGGGGGCTCCGAAACCAGGGCACAGAGGGTCGCGGCGAGATCCTGCGGTGGCAGGTCATCCAAGAAGCCGGAGGCTAAACAGAGAGCTAACCATAGTTCGTTATCTCCCCGGATCGAGGCCGCGATTTCACCGAGGGCTGTGGGTTGAATATCGCCCAGGCCACCCATTTGCTGTAGCACTTCAATTAAGTTCAGAAACTCCTGCCAATGGTGGGCCAGCATTTTTTGTAGAATTTCATGCCGATCGGCAATTTCCTTAGCCAAGACTTCCCGGCGGCGCTGACGCTTGATCAGGTTGGCGGGGTTGCCCCACTGCCAGACCGGATGTTTTTCTAGATGCTCTTTGAGCTGGGCAATTTTGGCTAACTGTTGTTCTATCTCCGGCGTGTTTTCCATGGTCAAGTTGGGCACGAGAGCAGCGATCGCGGCGGTTTCTTCGTTGCCTTTGCGGACTTGGCCGACGCGTAGGGGCATGTCTTCGGGCGATTGCAGATCGTGGACGATCGGCACCGGCTGGCCATTCAGGTAACTTTTCCAGTTCCGATCGATCGCTACTACATCCTGGGTATTGACCACGTACCAGCGGTTGTCTTGGCCCAGACAGAGCAGTAGGCGATTGCGATTGACCACGCTGGACTTGGCGATCAGGATGGCGGTTACTGGTTGGGTGACAGTTACGTGCTTGCCCTTGAGGCTGAGTAAGTCGCCCGGTTCAATCTCTGGGATTAGGCGGACGACCTGATTGGACTTTACTTGGTCATAATAGAGCTGGAGATTCTTGAGCTGGGCCTGTTCTAGCTTGATCTGGTTGTTGTTGTCTTCGTAGTCTTCCAGGACTGCCGGATCCACCGAGGTCAGTTGGGCTTCGAGCTTTTCTAGTTCTGTGGTGGCTTGGCCGATCGCAATTTGTTGGGGTTGGAGATGGGAGGTGGCGGTGAATTGGCCGAAGCTGCGTTCTACCAGTTCTCTGGCTTCATCTAGGGTATGGGTTTGCAGTAGGTTCAGCACCATGCCATAGGTGGGTGTGAACTGGCTGACTAGGGGGTCTGCTTGGGAGGTAGCTAGGTTGGCGGCTTCGGCGGCTCCCTCGAAGCGACTTTGGACCGTGACCACGTTGCCGGTGGTGTCTTTGCCGCGCCGACCGGCCCGCCCGGACATTTGGAGGAATTCGGAGGCGGTGAGCAGGCGATGGCCCGAATCGGTGCGTTTGGAAAGACTGGAAACCACGGTGGTGCGGGCGGGCATATTAATCCCAGCAGCTAGGGTTTCGGTGGCGAAGACCGCTTTGATCAGACCATCCGTAAACAGCTCTTCCACAAAAACTTTCCAGGCGGGTAGGATCCCCGCGTGGTGAGCAGCAACGCCGTGATGTAAGGCTTCGATCTGGCTGTGGCGAATGGCTTCGGGGTTTTCCTCCATCCATTTATCGATCTTAACTTTCAGGCGCAGTTCTTCTTCGATCGACACTAAATTCAAAATCCCCATTTCGGCCACGGCCTGGTCACAACCTTTGCGGCTGAAGATGAAGAAGATTGCCGGGAGCATATCCCGTTCCTGGAGCTTGCTGATGATAAAGGCGTTGGTGGGAATGTCTTCGCGCTTGCGGGATCCTTTGGGATGCTTGGATTTGAGCTTGGGATTGACCCGATCGGTGTTGTTATCCAGTAGTGGGAAGATGCCTTTGTTGTTGGCAAAGTGGAACTGCAGGGGTACGGGGCGGAAATCGGAGTAAACCAGTTCGGTGGGTCCGTGGACTTGGTGGATCCAGTCCGTGAGCTGTTGGCTGTTGGCTACGGTGGCCGAGAGCGCGACGATTTGGACTTCGGGCGGACAGTAGATGATCGATTCTTCCCAGACGGTGCCGCGCTGTTTGTCGTTCATATAGTGACATTCATCTAGCACTACCGCATCGACTCCCACTAGGGAGGTGCCCACTTCGCCGATCCGGGTGCCGTAGAGCATGTTGCGGAAAATCTCCGTGGTCATGACCACGATCGCCGCATCTCGATTGATGGAAACATCACCGGTCAGCAATCCTACTTCGTCCTGGCCGAATTCGTTGCGAAAGTCGCGGAATTTTTGGTTGGAAAGAGCTTTCAGGGGGGTGGTATAAAAAACTCGACCGCCGCCTTTGCGGGCGCGGTGGATGGCGTATTCGCCAATCAGGGTTTTGCCGGAACCCGTGGGGGCACAAACCACGACGGATTTCCCTTGGTTGAGCGCGTTGATGGCTTGCAACTGAAATCGATCGAGATCGAATGGGAAAACCTGTTGGAGTTCGGCGGTGGATAGGGCAGCAGATGGCATATTAACGAACAGCGAGGAGCTTTCGTACCATTGTCGCACTGTTACTGGGACAACTGCCACCTTGCTAGGTTTTTCTCCCGTTGGTGGATCCTATTTGGGGGGCCCGTCGTGTCTTTTGGGGTCTTTTTTGACTTTCTTGCCGCTTTCACCAGGAGCTTTGGCTTTTTTGGTTTCTTTGGTGTTCTTTTTTTCTTTAGACATGGTCTCACCTCATAGTTGAATTGTGGCAACGACTCAACTGACGAGCAGCGAGAGGTTTCGCTTCTATTGTCGCACTGTTACTGGCATAAATGTGTGGGGTTTATTCGCTTAAGCCCCAGGATTGCAAGTTTTTCAAGGCAAATCCTAAGACTTTGGCGTTGTCCTGGGATCGGGCTAATTTAGCGGCTTGGCGCATATCGGCAATGCCGCCAGCCCGATCGTTCAATACGGTGTAGCGCAGCCAGCCTCGATTGTTGTAGGCCAAGGCATATTTAGGATCGATCGAAATAGCTGTGGTGTAATCGGCGATCGCTCCTCGGGGGTTCTGGAAATTTTTATTCTTAATAAAACCGCGATTGACATAGACTATGGCCAATTTAGGATCGGCAGCAATGGCTAGGTTATAGTCAGCTAAAGCTCCCTGGGGATCGTTGAGCTGGTCGTACTTTAGCCAGCCCCGATTGTTGTAAGCCAGAGCCAATTTGCGATCGAGGGAGATGGCTGTGTTGTAATCGGCCAAGGCTCCCGGAACATCATTCAGGTTGCCATGCTTCAGCCACCCCCGATTGCTGTAAGCCAAAGCCAACTTAGGATTGAGGGAGATGGCTGCATTGTAATCAGCCAAGGCTCCGGGTGTATCCCGTAGGTGTCCATGCTTGAGCCAGCCTCGGTTGTTGTAGGCCATGGCCAATTTCGGATCTAGAGTAATAGCTTGGTTATAGTCCGCTAAGGCTCCCGGAAAGTCATTCAGGCTGCCATGCTTCAGCCAGCCCCGGTTGTTGTAGGCTAGGGCGAATTTTGGATCGATTTCTATGGCTTGGTTATAGTCTGTTAAGGCTCCAGATAGGTCATTGAGCTTTTCCTGCTTGACCCGACCACGATTCAGGTAGGCATTGGCAAACCTAGAATTGAGCGAGATGGCTTGGTTATAATCGGCTAAGGCTCCAGGATAATTTGATTTATCGTATTTCTGATTGGCCGATATATAGTAGTCGTCTGCTGTGAGGGTGGAATTTTGCTTGGTGCGCGCGATCGAGTTGTCGATGCTCACTCCCAATGACTGAGATAAATCTGCAAAGCGAGCGATCGGAATGCCAGCATTGAAACCGGTTTTCAGTTGGGAGCTTTGTTCTCGATCTCCTTTGCCATGCACGCCCACTACCTTCCCCTCGGCATTTAAAACTGGCCCACCGCTCATCCCCGGCAGGGTATCGTTGCTATAGAGCAAAGCATAACCATCTTTAAAAACTCGCTTGCTGTTAGCGGTCACTTGGCCAGGACGAAACACGAAAACTGCTTCGGTGATCACGGCAGTGGGAGCTGGAAAGCCTGCTACAAAGAGATCCATGCCCCCTTCTAGGGTATTGGAATCTCCCAGTTCTGCTAGTTTGTAACTGCTGGTGCTGCGGAATTGAAACACCGCCAAATCCACATCCCCTTTGTAGCGGCGCAGGGAACCATTAATAGACGAATAGGTGCGATCGTCCGGTGCCGTAATCGTGAGTTTGGTGCCGTTATCTTTCACCACATGAGCTGCTGTCAGTACCAGGTAGGCGTCGCCCTGCTTCTGCAAAAGAATCCCCGATCCAATGCTGCCATCGGCAGTGGTGATTTTTACTGTAATCGCCTTGGCGATCCGATTCACCTCTACTGCCGATTTGGCTACTGCCACCGACTGCATCAGGGCTATGGATATCCCCATAGCCCTGGCCAACCAACTATTTCGGTCGCTGATCATCTCCGGAAATCCTGATCTCTTACTCCAATCCGATCATACCGGATACAATCTCAGGATATTATGAAGAGTTCTTTCGTCCAATCCAGGTATGCTTCTCTGGTTCAAATCTGTTGGCTCTTACCAAAGCGAAGCTGGTTCCGATCGCTCTTTTGCCCCAGGTGGCTCCCACTTTGTAAACAAAAGCCAATGATGAGGATTGAACTCACGACCCCCTAATTACGAGTTAGGTGCTCTACCACTGAGCTACATTGGCGATTCACCTATAATATAACAGACCGTTTCCGAAACCCTGCAAGATGACCGAAAAGCTCAATTCAGCCAGCGCCGCCGCCAAAAACATCGATCCTGCCTTGCTCCAGCGGCTCAAAGCCGAGGCTCAATCTCCCTACCGCAGCCTGCGCCGGTTTTTCTATCTAGCCTTGGGCGCATCGGGTTTTATTGGTGGAATAGTTTTCCTGGCCAAGGCCGCAGCAGGTAAAGAACTGGAGACTACCTTGCCCAACTTAGCCTTGCAAGTGGGCGTTGTGGTATTGATGGTGACTCTCTACCGCTGGGAGGGCAAAAAGGCCGCTGCTGCCGCTGCAAAAATGTAGATTGGGGGGGACTGCTTTACAGTCGCCACCCGCAGAGAGAGAATAGATAGACGCATTTTCTATGGGAGTTACTCGGTTTGAGCGAGCAATTTGACTACGACTTAATTATTATTGGTGCGGGTGTGGGCGGCCACGGTGCTGCTCTGCACGCCGTGAGCTGCGGCCTGAAGACCGCGATCGTGGAAGCCGGAGAGATGGGCGGTACCTGCGTCAATCGCGGCTGCATTCCTTCCAAGGCATTGCTAGCTGCCGCTGGCCGAGTGCGGGAAATGCGCAATGCTCATCACCTGAAGATGTTGGGCATTACGGTGAGCAACGTGAGCTACGATCGCCAAGCCATTGCGGAGCACGCCAGCAAAACCGTCAGTAAGCTCCAGGGCGACTTGACCAACAGCATGACCCGCTTGGGCGTGGATGTGATCCGGGGCTTCGGCAAGGTAGTGGCCAGCCAGAAAGTTAGTGTGGCCACGCCCGAGGGCGAAAAGATCTTGACTGGCAAGGATGTGATCGTGGCCTCCGGCTCCGTGCCCTTTGTGCCGCCGGGGATCGAGATCGATGGTAAGACGGTGTTTACCAGCGACGATGCCATTAAGCTGGAATCGGTGCCGGACTGGATTGCGATTATTGGCAGCGGCTACATTGGCCTAGAGTTCTCCGATGTGTACACGGCATTGGGTTCGGAAGTAACCATCATCGAAGCTTTCGACCAACTGATGCCCGCCTTCGATCGAGACATTGCCACCATGGCCGAGCGGATTTTGATCAAGCCTCGGGATATCGAAACTCGATCGGGAGTCTTTGCCAAGCGGATTATCCCCGGCAGTCCGGTGCAGGTCGAGTTGATCGATGCCAAGACCAAAGAAGTGGTAGAAGTGCTGGAGGTGGATGCCTGCTTGGTGGCCACCGGACGGATCCCGGATACTAAGAACTTGAACTTGGAATCCGTGGGTGTGACCCTGGAGCGGGGCTTTATTCCGATCGACGATCATCTGCAAGTTCTAGCTAACGGTCAACCGGTACCCCATTTATGGGCGATCGGTGATGCTACGGGCAAGATGATGCTGGCCCATACGGCGGCGACCCAGGGGATTACGACGGTGGAGAATATCTGTGGTCGTCCGCGCACTGTGGATTACCAAAGTATTCCAGCGGCGGCCTTCACGCACCCGGAAATTAGTTTTGTGGGGATGACCGAGGCCCAAGCGAAGGACCAAGGCACCGCTGAGGGCTTTACGGTCGGTGCGGCGAAGAGCTACTTCAAGGGGAATTCTAAGGCGATCGCCGAGGGCGAAGCCGATGGCTTATGTAAGGTGATCTATCGGCAGGATACGGGGGAAATCTTGGGGACTCATATCATCGGTCTCCATGCTTCCGATCTGATTCAGGAAGCGGCCAACGCGATCGCCGGTCGCCAAACCATTCACCAAATGGCCCAGATTACCCATGCTCACCCCACTCTTTCGGAGGTGTTAGATGATGCTTTCAAACGAGCCGCTTTCGCTCATTAGTTAAACCTAAAGGCTGGTGGTTTGATACTGAAATAAGATTTTGACAGTAGATCCAGCGTTGTCGTGCAGTTGCGGCCTCCAACCCAATTCAGCACCATCAGTAAAGACAATGCGGCAACTCAGCAAAATCAACCCCTACGTGGGAGGATTGGAGGGCGGCGTAACGCCCTCCAATCGGGGTCTGGGGGGAGGTGGGTGAGCTTGCCGAACCCCGACCCCCCCCAGCATAAGGTTCGCCCAACACCATCGACCTCGACTTTGGAATTGCTGAGGGTTGGTAGGATCTTTGGTCCGATCGATAGTCTATCGATATTCTGGGTTTTCATGGAACAGTTCAATAGTGCGTTCACCTTATTTCTGAGCTTGTTGGTGGAGGCTTTGCCCTTTTTGCTTTTAGGGGTGACGCTCTCCGGAGTGTTGTTGCTGTTTATAGACGAACGGCAGTTGCTGCGGCTAGCCCCAAAGAACCCGGTCTTAGGGGCTTTTCTAGGGAGTTGTATTGGTTTTTTGCTGCCGGTTTGTGAATGTGGGAACGTGCCGGTGGCGCGGCGGTTGATCGTGCAAGGGGTGCCGCTGCCCGTAGCCATTGGCTTTTTGCTAGCTGCGCCGGTCATTAATCCGATCGTGATTTGGTCTACTTGGATCGCCTTTCGCGACCAGCCGGAGATCGTGGTACTCAGGGTACTGTTTTCCTTATTGGTAGCCACCACGATCGGCTGGATCTTCAGTCAGCAGAAAGATGTGCAGGAGATTTTGCAGCCGGCGGTAGCTTTGAGTATGGTGAAGCTGGTGGATCCCCAGCGGCCAACTTTGTTGCAATCGGGTAACTTTGTCCTTGGTCAGGGCCAGAGTTTGGAGCAACAAATGAGTCAGCGGGCGAAGCCGAAGTTGTCTTGGGCCGATCGGGGTAATCTACTGTTGGAAAATACCCTCCAGGAACTGCGAGAATTAGGCGGAATTTTGGTGCTGGGTAGTGCCCTGGCTGCTATTATTCAGACTTTTACGCCCAGAGAATTGATTCTGGGCCTGGGCCAGGGTTCCGTGTCTTCGATTGTGGCGATGATGCTGTTGGCCGCGACGATTTCGGTTTGTTCGACAGTGGATGCCTTTTTTGCCTTGTCTTTTGCGGGGGCTTTCACCAGCGGCTCCCTGTTGGCTTTCTTGGTCTTTGGCCCGATGTTTGATCTGAAGGGGATCGGTCTGTTATTGTCGGTCTTTAAGCCCAAGGCGATTTTCTATCTATTTGCTTTGGCTGCCCAGCTTGTCTTTTTGCTCACTCTATTTGTGAACTTCAATGTCAGCTAAGACTCCGCTCCGGAAGACTTCGCCCTCTAGCGGAGCACCGAAATTCAATCGTCAGTGGATCGATGTTGCTGCCGTGGTGGCTTGGGGCATTTTGTTGCTGAAATATTGGCAAAATGGGTCATTGAATATTCTGATTCACCCCAGTTATTTTGGATTGGTAGTGGTGACCGGGCTAGTGCTGTTAGCGATCGGTTTGTGCAAAGGCTATCAACTCTTCCGCTTCCCCAAAAAGGTACCGCCGCGCACGGGTCATATTAGTCTGCTGCCGGAAGGCTGGACGACGGGCTTGCTATTAGTGACGGCGATCGCTGGTCTCTGGATCACCCCCAAACTATTTACTAGCTATACGGCGGTGCAGCGAGGCGTGCAGGAATCTACGGTGACCACGCGGGTGAATGCGGAGTCTTTTCGCAGCCAGATTAAGCCCGAAGCTCGATCGCTGGTGGATTGGGTGCGCACTTTGGCTGCTTACCCGGAGCCGGATACCTATGTGGGCCAAAAGGTAAACATCAATGGCTTTGTGGTGGAAGCCCCGCAGCTGGGAGCTAACCATATTCTGCTATCGCGTTTTGTATTGACCTGCTGTGCGGCAGATGTATATCCGGTGGCCCTACCGGTGAAGTTACCAGCAGGTATTGTTCCCAAAAAAGATCAGTGGCTCCAAATCAGTGGCAAAATGTCCGCCGAACAACTAGCTGGCAAGCGTCAAGTGGTAGTAGTAGCCAATGATGCGAAACCAATCCCCGCACCAGAAAAGCCCTATGAATACTAATCACGCAATAAACTCTCCCCTACCTCCCCTTAACAAGGGGAGGACTCTCCAAAAAGTCCCCCTTCCAAAGGGGGATTTAGGGGGATTCTCTTCGATCCCCCCGGAGGTCTCCCATGACTAAGCCCGACCCGGATAATATCGAACAACAATACAACACCGATAATCCCGCTCTCTCTAATGTTCTAGAGCGCAACATTCGCACAATTCTGAGACTGAGGATGCAATCCGATCGAGAGCGTGGTATCCAAGATCGGATCGCTGATCTAATCACGGATTTCTCGGGACAATTGGTATTTGTATACGTTCATATCATCTGGTTCGGTGGCTGGATTTTGTTGAATACCGGTAACTTCGGTGTTCGGCCCTTCGATTCTTATCCCTATGGACTTTTGACCATGGTGGTTTCCCTTGAAGCCATTTTCCTTTCCACTTTTGTGTTGATCAGTCAAAATCGGATGGGTCAGGATGCGGAGAATCGGGCTAACCTGAATTTGCAGATTGCTTTGTTGACTGAAAATGAGGTAACTAGGGTGTTGCAAATGCTCGATGAGATCCAAGATCGGATGGGGATTTCCAATGATCGAGATACCAGCCTGAATGACTTGGAAAAAGATATCAAACCCGAAGACGTCTTGGCCGAAATTCATCGGCTCCAACAATTGTCCACTCGCCGCCCTAAGCAATAATGATTGATCGACTGCTTGCTAAATTCCGTGGCTCCCTTGATCGCCTAGCTCTCAAGGTCATGGCTGCCCTCGCGATCGTGACGGTATTGATGCTGGCGATTGGCGATCGCAGTACGCCCTATGTGCGGGCTTTCAGTTGGCAAGATCGCCAGATTGGTGCGGAGGATGCGGCCTTTAGTATTAGTTTTAGTCGCGCCATGACCCACCAGCGGGTGGAAGCGGGACTTTTGGTGGAAAGCGGTAAAGATAATCTGCGCCCCATTGGCGAGGTCTTACCGGGCAAGGTGAGCTGGTCTGGCAAGAAGCTGTTCTATACGCTGAATCGGCCTGTCCCCTATGGTAATAGCTATCAGCTGCGGTTGGAGGGGGCGCGGGCTGCCGATAATAAGGGTGCATCGATCGGTCGATCGATGGAGCCGTTTACGGGCAAGTTTGCGGCTCGCCCCCGCCAGTTTGCTTTTATTGGTGCTGACCATGACAGACGGGGTAGGTTGATGCTGGCGACTTTGGGGCAGCCGCCCCAGGTGTTGACTCCGGCGAATTTGGTGGTGAAGGATTTTCGCTTTTTGCCCGAGGGCCAAGGTCTGATTTTTTCGGCGCTGTCGAATGATCCTACGGCTGGTAATAATCAACAAATCTATCGTTGGTCTAATAACCGTACGGAAGTGATTCTAGATAACCGGGTCTATCAAAATGTTAAGTTCGACCTGACTCCCGATGGCAAAATCTTGGTGGTGCAGCGGGTGAATGCCAAGGATCCTAAAGATTATGGGACTTGGGCGATTTCCCTACAGGGACGCTCCGCGAACGAAATTGCTAAGGGTGATGCCGGTCAGCGGGTTAGTCAGGGGGGCAGCTTTATGGTGACTCCCGATGGCGGCTCGATCGCCGTGGCCGAGGGCCAGGGGGTGGCGATTAAGCCTCTGACGGCTAATGCCCAAGCCATTGATTTTTTGCCGAAGTTTGGGATGGTGCTGGGCTTTTCGCCCAATGGTAATGCGGCGGTGATGCAGAAATTTAATGATGACTATACTCGATCGATGTTTTTGGTGACCAATCAAGGGGAGCAAAAGGAGCTGCTGAAGGTCAAGGGCGAGATTCAGGGGGCGCAGTTCGGCCCCCAGGGGAAGATCCTCTATGTCATTGTTGCTGAAGCTACTGGCGACCCGGAAAAGGAGACTCAATATAGCAATCAGCCCTATTTGATCGCGATCGATATTCCTGCCAATAAAACCATTCCGCTGCTGAAGCTGCAAACCCAACAAGGCATTGCGATGAGCCTCGCTCCCGATGGTCGTGCTTTGCTCTTCGACCAATTGGCCACGGGCGCACCAGTTGCTGGACAGAGTCGCCTGACGGCCCCCGATGGCCAAGATATCCAGGCGGCAGAGTTGTGGCTGTTGCCGCTGCCGGAATCTTTGATCGGCCAGAAAATTCAGCCCGAAAGCTTGTCTTTGGAGGGCTTTGGGCCACGTTGGTCACCCTAGATCGAAGTTGGAAGATTTGTGGAGGAAAATTATGGAATTAAAAGTCTAGAGGTTGTAGCAAAAAATAGCTAGACTACAACCTCGACTGGATTCTCCAGCCAAGTGCTCCAGGGTTAATTGCTATTAAACCAACTCTTCTTTTCAGTACCGTCAAATGTCTCAGCTCAGTTCGACTAAGTTGTTCGCTTGTTTTTTGATTTTCAGCACCGTTATTGTTTCTGCTACTGCTCATAGTTCCTTTGGTTCCAGTGCCCCAATGGAAGTTGCTAATTCTGAATCTGATCTACCCCTAGGTTTTTCCCAGAAAAAACAAATAAAGATCAAGAAGGTCTCGATCAATGGGGTGTCCATGGGTTCTACTGCTGCCTATGTCAAGTCTAAGCTGGGTCAACCGCAGCGTAAGACAACTCCGGTTTTTATGGGTGCTCCAGAGCAATACGGTACAACGTGGGAATATCCCGGCCTAGAAATTAACTTCAGAGCGAATGTGGACAAGGAAAGTGACTATTACATTCATGGTCTTTCCACTACTAGTTCGCGGTATGTTACGGATCGGGGTATCAGGGTTGGCGACCCTGTCAGTAAAGTGAAGCGCTTGTACGCTGCTTTTTCTACGCAAGATTCAACAGACTCAGCTGGAAGAACTGTGGTGTTTGCAGAGGGCAAAAAATTCTTTTATGATGCTTTGTCTTTCAAGATCGATAAGAACGGCAAAGTGGAGAAGATATCCCTAGAATTCGTCGGCGATGAATGCTAATTAGCGCCGGAAGATCCTGGGGATATATTTGAATATCGAGGAGCACATGTGTTAGCTCTAGCTCATTGCTCCTTTGATCTCCTGTGAATTTTGTCCCCTTTTTCAGTACCGTCAAATGTCTCAGCTCAGTTCGACTAAGTTGTTCGCTTGTTTTTTGATTTTCAGCACCGTTATTGTTTCTGCTACTGCTAATCGTTCCTTTGGTTCTGGTGCCCCAATGGAAGTTGCCAATTCTGAATCTGACGATTCTGAAACTAATCTACCCGAAGGGTTTTCCAAGAAGAAACAAATAAAGATCAAGCAGGTATCGATCGGTGGGGTGTCCATGGGCTCTACTGCCAACCAGATCAAGTCTCAGCTGGGTCAACCTCAGCGTAAGACAACGCCGGTTTTGTTTGATGTTCCAGAGCAGTACGATGCAACGTGGGAATATCCTGGCCTGAAAATCAATGTCAGAGCAAATGTGGATAAGGAAAGTGACTATTATATTCATGGCCTTTCCACTACTAGTTCGCGGTATGTTACGGATCGAGGCGTCAGGGTGGGGGACTCTGTCAGTAAAGTAAAGCGGTTGTATGCTGCTTTCTCTATGCGAGATTCAACAGGTCCAGATGGAAGAACTGTGGCGTTTGCGGAGGGCCAACAACACTGGCATAGTTCTTTGTCTTTCAAAATCAGTAAGACTGGCAAAATAGAAAAAATATCTCTGGAATTCAATGGTGCTGAATGCTGATCAGCGCTCAATCTTTTCCCTAAGTCAGACTAGCCCATGCCACTATGTGGCGTGGGCTAGTCTGTTGTGCTCTTCTCTGTCTCTCTACTCAGTAAGGGTCTCTGGAAGATTGTGGCTCTTGATGGATATCTTGGGCATTTGTCGAATTGGAGAGTCATGATCCTGCTGCCGATCGTATTTACTACCAAGGTCAGCCCTCTTTGCTGTATGGTTTTGGGCGTTAGCATCTATCTTCGTCATGTCCAAAGTGCTGAAAAGTTTACATTTGTCTATTGGTCGGTCGATTCTTGGTTGTCCTGTCTCCAGAATTTTCTGGGGAGGTGTGCTGGGGTCATTGAGCTGGAGTTTAGGGGCAGTCGGTGCCCGTGCCGAAAGCATTGAGGCGCAAATCTTACATTTGAATGATATCTATGAGATTGCACCGATTCAGGGGCGGGGTGGACTGGCTCGCATTGCTACGCTTCAGGGTCAGCTCAGGCGGCAAAACCCCAACACGATCAGCGTGATGGCTGGGGATTTTTTGAGTCCTTCGGCGCTGGGCACAGCTAAGGTGGGCGGCGATGCTGCCAGGTCGACCAAAGGTGAACGCTTGGCCGGTCGGCAGATGGTGGATGTGCTGAACATTATGGGTCTGGACTATGCAACTTTTGGTAATCATGAGTTCGATCTGAATGAAAAGCAGTTCCGGCAGCGCTTGGCCGAATCTAAATTCCGCTGGTTTTCTAGTAATACGACCGAGGCCGATGGTCGCAGCTATCCGCAGGTTGCTACCACCATCATCCACACTTTTAAAAGCAAAAATGGTGGTACTTTTCGGGTGGGGTTGATTGGCTTGACCTTAGATGCTAACAAAACCCCCTATGTGAAGTACCAAGCAATCCTGGTGGCGGCGCGGCGGGAGGCGCAGCAATTGACCGGAAAGGTGGATGCGATCGTGGCTGTCACGCACCAAAATATCGCCGAAGACCGCCAGCTAGCCGCCGAAATTCCCCAGATCGATCTAATTTTGGGTGGTCACGAACATGAAAATATTCAACAGTGGCGATCGGTGGCACGGGTCGCTCGATCGCCCCAATGTCCACGGACGCGTACGCCCATTTTCAAGGCCGATGCCAATGGCCTAACGACTTACATTCATCGCCTGCGCTTCGATACAGTCACTCGTTGTTTGGGCATCGATTCCCAGCTTCAAGAAATCACCGCCGCACTACCAGAGGAGCCGCAGACGGCTGCGGCGGTGCAGAAATGGCAGAAGATTGCTTTCGCTGGTTTTCGGGCCGAGGGCTTTGAGCCGGAGCGAGTAATTGCTACAACAACGGTGCCCTTGGATGGATTGGAAACCAGTGTTCGCCACAAGTCTACGAACTTAACTAGGGCGATCGCCGATGGGATCCTGCAATCGGGCGACCGAGCCGAGCTATCGATGTTCAATGGCGGATCGATTCGTCTTGATGATCTGCTGGCTTCTGGCAAAATCACTGAGTACGATATCATCCGCACCCTGCCTTTTGGCGGCAAGGTGGTGACGGTGGAACTACGTGGCGATCTGTTGGCCCGCGCTCTGGATGTGGGGGTGGCCAATCGAGGCAGTGGTGGCTATCTTCAGACTAGTAAGGTGGAACGGTTGGGAGAGCAATGGTCGATCGCGGGCCAGCCTTTGGCACCCCAAAGATTCTACCGGGTGGCTACTACGGATTTTCTGGTGAGTGGGAAGGAACGCAATCTAGATTTTCTGAAGGTTGGGCTGCCGGGAGTCCGGCTACTGCAGGAGGGGATGGATGTGCGGCAATCGCTGATTCAGCAGCTCCAAAGAGATCGATCGCTGTAATGCCCTTGGGAATTGTTGGGCTAGAATGAGATAGATTGGGTTCCGTTGAATATTATGCCAAATCCGACTTTTCCTCTAGACCAAGCATCCCAGGATCCATTGTTAGCAGTTGCGGTGCCGACGATCGACGAGCTACCGAAACGGGAGATCGAGAAGGAATGGCAGGATCCGGCTGGTAATCCGCCGCCTTACTACCATTTGACGATGCATGATCTACCCAGCGAAGACCCGGAGGAATCTGGCTTGCCCGATGAATTTCATGATTTCCAGCCCGCTTTATTGCGAGAAACTTGTCAGCTCCAACGACCCGACTTTTTTGTTGGTGTCGATCTGAATCTTTACTACGATCCTTATCACCCACTGTGGCACAAGCGCCCTGATTGGTTTTTGGCTTTAGGTGTGTCGCCAGCGCGTACCCAATCAGAATTGCGCTTGAGCTATGTGTTTTGGCAAGAGCAAATCAGTCCATTTTTGATTGTGGAATTGCTGTCGCCTAGTACGGAAGATGATGATTTGGGTAATATCGTCCAAAAAATTGGCAAACCTACGGTGAAATGGGATGTTTACGAACAGGTTCTGAAAGTTCCTTTCTATGTGATTTACGATCGCTATGAGAATCAGCTCCGAGTTTTTGAATTGCAGGAAGGATGCTACCAGGCGCTGGATTTGACAACTCCAAAATTTTGGTTTGAAAGCCTAGGCCTGGGTCTAGGGTTATGGCAAGGAGTCTATCAAGGTGCTGAAGGTGAATGGTTGCGTTGGTTCGTTCGCGAAGCGTCTCTGGAAGAGAATAGAGAAGATAGCTGGATTCCGACTCCAGCGGAATATGCCGATCTAATGGAGCAGCGAGCTGAACAAGAGTCCCAACGAGCCGAGCAAGAGTCTCAGCGAGCCGAGCAGTTGGTTGAGAGGCTGCGATCGCTTGGGATCGACCCCGATCGGCTATGAATACTTTTAGTGGATCTATGTATCTTCTTTGTTTTTGGCGTTGGCTTCAATCGCCTCCAATCTCCCCCGCAAATCTCGGTTGGATTTCTTGAGCTCCTCCATTTCTTGGCGGAGCTGTTGGAGGGCCGGGTCGCTACCGGCTTTCTTTTGTACTATGGCTACCGCTTCTTCGGCCATCCGCTTGACCCGACCATCGGGGCTACCTTGGGCCAAGCCTTGGAGTACGCTGATCGCCCCAATATCGGTCATTTGCCGCAGGGCGGTCACCGTGGCCACCTGAGTCAGGAAGAAGGATTCGCGGGCCAATTCTCGCAGTCGATCGAGAATCTGGGCCCGATCGGCTCGTCGTTGATTGATCGAGATGCTGCCGAGGGCGCGAATCGCAGCTAGTCGTAATGGTTGGGGTATGCCAGCGGTGGTATATTCCATTACTACCTGGAGGGCTTCTGCCGAATTGGTCATCTTGGCTAGACCGCCGATCGCGCCGCTGCGGATTACTTCGTTCCAACCCGCTTTGGTGGCCAGTACCTGTTGGAGTTTGGCAATGACTGCCGGTTTCCGATCCTGAAGGCCGGGAGCGGAGACGATGGCACCCAAGGCCCGACAGGTGTCTGCTTCTACGTAGTAACTTTCGTCTCCGTCCGTTAGGAGGTCGTCTAGGGCCTCATAACATGCTGCGGTTTTTAGGTCGGCCAGACTGTCGATAATTGCCCGCCGCACATCGGAGTCTTCGTCATCTAGGTTGGTAATGAGCACTTCGATCGCCTGATCGAGTTGAATGGTCGCTAAGGCTTGCACCGCTGCCTGGCGTACGGCCCAGAATTCTTCGGTTTCGATGCAGGTGGCTAGGGCTTGGATGGCGGTGAGGTTGCCCTTTTTGCCGATCGCCCGAGCTGCATAGATTTTACCGACTGGGTCCGGGTTGTTTTTTAGTTGGGCAATGAGTTCCGTCAGTGGATATTCCAGTTCGACTGTTTTGAGATGATTATTGCCATGGTCGAAGCTGACGAAGTCCGGTTTTTTCTCTAGGGGGAAATAGAGCACCTGCTCCTTTTCAAAAACTCGTACCTTGAAGATTTTCAGCTCTACTTTGTCGTCCGCACCATAGCCAAAGCCGATCGGCAGTTTTAAGTCAAAGAGGTCGTTGGTTAGGGTATGGATGCCTTCCTTGGCTTGGGTTTGGGTGACCGTGAGTTTGGCCATGTTGCTGTCTTCATCCCACTCGTAGGCAATCTTGTAGTCTGGATGACCGCCGCGATAGACATATTGGTCGAATAAGAAAGCGAGGTTCCGGCCCGTGGCTTTGTCGATCGCCCGCAGTAAATCGATGGTTTCCACGGTCTGGTGGGCATTGTCGTTGACGAAGGTATGCACGAATTTGTTAAATAGCTCGTCGCCCAGCTGGTAGCGGATCATATGGTAAACACATGCTCCTTTTTCGTAAAGGTGACAATCGTAGAGTTCGATCGCCTCGCGGTAAATATTAGTAACGATTGGGCGGCGGTAGCGATCGCTATCTTCGCTCAAATAGCTTTCCATTTCTTCCAGCATGTAGTAGGCCGCTTCTTCTGCGCCATATTCGGCGTTGGCCCAGAGCACTTCCGAGTAGGTGGCCATGCCTTCTTTGATCCAGGCATGAGACCAGTGTTCGATCACGATCAGGTCGCCGAACCATTGGTGGGCTAGTTCGTGGGCGACGAGGAATTCGGGATCAAAGTTGTCGAGGCTGGCTCGCTCGTCCAGCAGGCAGCGGGAAGTGAGCAAGGTGGTGCCGGTGTTTTCCATGCCGCCGAAGATGAAATCATCTACGCAGACTTGGTTGTAGGCGACGAAGGGGTAGGGATAGCCAAATTGTTTGCTAAAGAATTCGATCATTTGGGGTGTTTTGCCCATACTCCGCTGGCCGTCGGCTTCGCGACCTGGTTCGACGTAGTAATTGACGGCTTTGCCGTTCCAGGAATCGGTGATTTCGGCAAAGCGACCAACGGCTAAGGTCATTAGGTAGGTGGGGTGCACCTGTTCTTGTCGCCAGTGATAGATTTCTTGGTTTTTGGCGGTGCTATGCTCGATCAAATGTCCGTTGGAAATGGCTCGGAAGCCCTGGGGTACCGTGACGCGGATTTCTGAGGTGGCCAGTTGGCCAGGATAGTCGAAGCAAGGAAACCAATAGCGGGAGTCTTCATCTTCGCCTTGAGTCCAGACTTGGGTGGGTTTATCGGGATAGTCTTTGCTGGGGGCAATAAAGTAGATGCCGCGCTGGGGTTTTTCTACTTGGTAGTCGATCGCCAGTTGCAGGGGTTGATCTAAGGGCAGCTCTGCCTGCAACGGAATTTCTAGGCGTTCGCCGTCGTAGCGGAATTCACAGGTTCGATATGGGTTTTCGTCCAGGCTAGTGCCAACGGCCATTTTGACGGCTTTTATTTGCAGATCCACCGCGTCCAGGATCAGTTTGTCCACCTGGCTGCGCACGGGTTGGAGGGTAATGTAACAAGTGCCTGCCAGGATCTGTTGGGGTAAATCTAGCTGCAAGTCTAGAAAAATATGTGCTACTCGGCCCGGTCGATCGGGGTTGTAGTGAGGGCGAGAACCGGGCAATTGGAAGGAGCGGGACTCTGTGGTGTCATCAGCGTAAAAGTAAGACATGGCTCGACGGAAGATGGACAGCCCCTATTCTGACACAATCTCTCTCTTCTACCCCTATGAAAAGCCCCCTGTTGGCAGGAGGGTAGGGGGATGCCCTCACCCCAGCCCTCTCCCAATTCTGGGAGAGGGAGTAAGAGACTTCGCTTACAGCTCCGGCTCCCCTTCTCCCAGAATTGGGAGAAGGGGTTGGGGGATGAGGGCCTAATCGTGCATCACTGCCATTTGCTGCCGGATGATCGCGATATCTGGGACTACAGTCGCACCGCTGGGTGCCGGTAGACCTAGAGCTTGCATATCAGAATCTACCATGAGGCGGACGAGACCTTGGAAGTCTACGGAAGGCTGCCAACCTAGGGCGGTGCGGGCTTTAGTAGAGTCACCGATCAATAGTTCCACTTCGGCGGGCCGCAGGTAGCGGGGATCAAACTCCACATAGTCTTGCCAATTTAGACCAGCGTAGCTGAAGGATGCTTCCAAGAATTCTTTGATTGAGTGGGTTTCGCCGGTGGCTACCACATAGTCATCGGGCTTGTCCTGTTGGAGCATTAGCCACATTGCTACCACATAGTCCTTGGCATAACCCCAGTCCCGTTTGGAATCCAGATTGCCGAGGAAGAGTTTGTCTTGCTGCTTGGCCACAATCCGGGCTAGAGCACGGGTGATTTTGCGAGTTACAAAGGTTTCACCGCGCCGAGGACTCTCGTGGTTGAACAGAATGCCGTTGCTGGCAAAAAGATTGTAAGATTCCCGGTAGTTAATGGTCTGCCAGTGGCCAAAGAGCTTGCCGCAGGCGTAGGGGCTGCGGGGATAAAAGGGGGTGGTTTCTTTTTGAGGAACTTCTTGTACTAGTCCGTACATTTCCGAGGAACCAGCTTGGTAGAAACGGACTTCTTCACCAGTGCGCTGCTGATAATCGCGGATGCCTTCGAGAATCCGCAGGGTGCCCATGGCCACTGTGTCTACGGTGTATTCTGGAGCGTCGAAGCTCACCCGGACGTGGGACTGGGCCCCGAGATTATATATTTCTTGGGGCTTGACCATTTCTAGAATCCGGCGGATGGTGACGCCATCGGTGAGATCGCCGTAGTGTAGGAACAGCTTGGCACCAGGAGTGTGGGGATCCTGGTAAATATGGTCGATGCGATCGGTATTAAAAGTTGAGGTGCGGCGAATGATGCCATGAACTTCGTAGCCTTTGGAAAGTAGTAGTTCTGCCAAGTAGGAACCGTCTTGGCCGGTAATACCGGTAACTAGGGCGCGCTTAGTCATTATCTGAGGGATGGGAGGGCGGTTATGGCCGATTTTAACCTACTTGTTGAGTTGTGAGGTCAGCGATCTGGTCGATAATTTCCTAATAGGGCTAGAAATCCGCTAGGATACGGGAGAAATTTTGACGAAAATCCTCATGAGCGCGATTCTCTCCGAGACGGCAAAGCCGAACGATCTAGCCGGTAAAAAAATTCTAGTCACAGGTGGGGCCGGTTTCTTAGGTCAAGAAGTGGTAGCGGAGTTGTTGGCCAATGGAGCCAGTGAGGAGCTCATTGCTATTCCTCGATCGAAGGAATACGACCTATGTCGGATGGAAAATTGCCAAAAAGTTGTGGCTGGTCAGGATCTGATCATTCACTTAGCGGCTCATGTGGGCGGCATTGGTCTCAACCAGCAGAAACCGGCGGAGCTGTTCTACGACAATTTGATGATGGGTACCCAGTTGATCCATGCGGCCTATCAGGCCCAGGTATCTAAGTTTGTTTGTGTGGGTACGATTTGTGCTTATCCGAAGTTTACGCCAGTGCCCTTTAAGGAAGAGGATTTGTGGAATGGCTATCCGGAGGAAACTAATGCTCCCTATGGAGTGGCTAAGAAGGCTTTACTCGTGCAGTTACAAGCCTATCGGCAGCAGTATGGCTTCAATGGCATATATATACTGCCAGTGAATCTCTATGGCCCAAGAGATAATTTTGACCCGCAGAGTTCCCATGTGATCCCGGCGCTAATTCGCAAGGTGCATGAGGCCCAGCAGCGGGGGGATCAGACTTTACCGGTGTGGGGCGATGGCAGTCCGACGCGGGAATTTATCTATGCGACCGATGCCGCGCGAGGAATTGTGGCGGCAGCGCGCCAGTTCGATCGGCCAGATCCGGTCAACCTCGGTACCAATATGGAGATTTCTATTAAGGTACTGATCGAAACCATCTGTGAGCTAATGGATTTCCAGGGTGAGATTGTCTGGGAGACTGATAAGCCGAATGGTCAACCCCGCCGCTGTTTGGATACCCAAAAAGCCGAGGAGTTCTTCGGTTTTCGGGCCAAGACTTCGCTCCGTGATGGATTGAAGGCGACGATCGACTGGTATCGGCAAAACGCTGTCTAAGGATCTCTAAGTTAATCGTTGGGAGCGATGCAAGCTATCGCTTAGGCTAGCGCCAACGCCAGTGCCAAATCCCGCTCCCAATCGGGTAAACCCAGCCCAAAAGTATTGCGTAGTTTGCTATTGTCTAACCGAGAATTCGCCGGTCTTTGGGCCGGTGTGGGATAGTCGCTGGTGCCGATCGGCAGAATCTTGTCCACTACCAAGCCATGCTTTGGCTCACACTGCCTAGCATATTCCACGATCTTCTCGGCAAAGCCATGCCAGCTCGTGGTGCCGCTGCTGCTGAGATGGTAAATTCCCGGAGCGGGATTTTGGGGCCATTGACTGAGGATTTGGCCCGTGATGTTGGCGATCGACCGACTCCAAGTGGGTGCTCCAATTTGGTCGGCCACGATTTTTAGTTCGGGCCGCTCGGCGGCTAGGCGCAGGATGGTCAGGAGGAAATTTTTCCCCCGATTGCCATAGACCCAGGTCGTGCGCAGAATCAGATGGTCGCCGCCGATCGACTGGATGCCCTGTTCTCCCTCTAGCTTGGTTTGGCCGTAGATACTTAGGGGGTTGGTGGCATCATCTTCTAGATAAGCACCGTTTTTCCGACCATCAAAAATGTAGTCGGTGGAGTAATGTACCAATAAGGCCCCTAGCTGCTTGGTTTCTGCGGCCAGAATAGTGGGGGCGATCGCATTGATCGATCGGGCTAGATCTACATCAGTTTCGGCTTTGTCCACTGCGGTGTAGGCTGCTGCATTCACCACGATTTGGGGGCGGAGCTGGCGGATAGCAGTGCGGATCTGTTCCCCATCGGCTAAGTCCAAATCTGCGCTACCCAAGGTAGTCAGTTGGCCAATGGTTTGTAATGTACGCTGGAGTTCCCAAGCTACTTGGCCATGGCGACCAAGGAGCAAAATAGAAGGAGTAAGATTATTCACAATACGGTTCGCTTAATCTCTTGGATATTAATCTCTTCTGGCAAAATCGATCTAGCCCTCATCCCCTAGCCCCTTCCCCTAAGCTTGGGGGAAGGGGGATCGGAGCAAAAAGCGGAGTCTCCGGCTCCCTCTCCCAAACTTGGGAGAGGGCTGGGGAGAGGGCTAGATCGACCCCTATTCTAGTCAGGCAAAACATCCATCACTGCCGCCAAAGTCGGCAGCTTGGCATCTTTTTCCGACAGCACTGGATCTGCGATCGGCCAGCGGACACCAATTTCAGCATCGTTCCAAATTAGACCTACTTCGTCACCGGGATGGTAGTAGTCAGTGCATTTGTAAAGAAACTCGGCGCTGTCGCTCAACACACAGAATCCATGGGCAAAGTTCTCAGGAATATACATCTGTCGCCGGTTGTCAGCAGATAATACTTCCCCATGCCATTGGCCAAAAGTGGGAGACTTGCGGCGGAGGTCGATCGCCACATCAAACACTTCACCTTTGGTGACTCGTACCAGTTTTCCCTGGGGATGCTGGAGTTGGAAGTGTAGCCCGCGCAATACTTTGGCGATCGAACCAGACTGATTGTCTTGGACGAAAGCCTTAGGTACTCCAGCCTCCCGATATTTTTGTTCCTGGTAGGTTTCCAGAAAGTAGCCGCGACTGTCCGTAAAGACCTGAGGCTCGAACACAATCACTTCAGGAATAGCTGTAGAAATAACTTTCATTGTCCAGAATAAGCGGGGGGTAGGGGGAACTAATTCGACTGGATGCAAAGAGAGCCAGGATGAGCCACTCAATATTAGCCGCTTAATCCACCCTCGGCAGCGATCGCCAATAGATACTTCCCATAGGAATTCTTGGCCATGGTTTGGCCGATCGCGGCCACCTGTTCGGCCCCAATATAGCCCATCCGGAAGGCAACTTCTTCAATGCAGGCGATTTTGAGTCCTTGGCGCTGTTCGATCGTCTCGACGAAGGTGGAGGCTTGGAGCAGGCTTTCATGGGTGCCAGTGTCTAGCCAAGCGACGCCCCTGCTGAGTTTTTCGACTCGGAGTTCGCCGAGTTCTAGGTAGGCTTGGTTGACGGCGGTGATTTCCAGCTCGCCTCGATCGGAGGGCTGGATTTGGTGGGCAATATCCACTACGCGATTGTCGTAGAAATATAGACCGGTGACTGCATAGCGAGATTTGGGGATTTTGGGCTTTTCTTCGAGGGAGATGACTCGGCCTTGGGCATCGAATTCCACCACCCCATAGCGCTCGGGATCGCTGACGTAGTAACCAAAAACCGTTGCACCCTTGGTGCGTTGGGCGGCTTTTTGGACTCTGGTGCTCAGATAATCGCCGTAGAAAATGTTGTCCCCCAGCACTAGGGCGACGGAGTCGGAGCCGATGAAGTCTTTGCCAATAATGAATGCTTGGGCCAGTCCGTCAGGACTGGGTTGGACGGCATAGCTGAGGTGGATGCCAATCTGGCTACCGTCACCAAGGAGTTCCTGGAATTGGGGCTGATCGTGGGGGGTGGTGATGATCAGAATTTCTTGGATGCCAGCCAGCATCAGGGTGGACAGCGGATAGTAGATCATCGGCTTGTCGTAGATGGGCATCAGCTGTTTGGAGACGGCGCGGGTCAGGGGATACAGCCGGGTGCCCGAGCCGCCAGCTAGTATGATGCCTTTCATAGGGAAACTCCCAGGCGCTCTTGCTGGTATTTGTTAGCGGTGACCGTGGCACACCATTCTGGGTGGTCTAGGTACCACTGGATGGTTTGACGCAGGCCGGAGGTGATATCGGCTTGGGGTTGCCAGCCTAGTTCGTTTTGGAGTTTGCGGCAGTCGATCGCGTAGCGGCGGTCGTGGCCTGGTCGATCGCGCACGAAGGTGATCAGGTTTTTGTAGGGTTCGGGTCCGGGGCGCAGTTCGTCCAGGATGGTGCAAAGTTGCTCTACTAGCCAGAGGTTATTCCGCTCGGCGTTGCCGCCCACGTTATAGGTTTCGCCCGGTTGGCCTTGGGTGAGGACTAGGTCGATCGCTCGGCAATGATCGGTGACGAAGAGCCAGTCTCGAATGTTTTGGCCGTCGCCGTAGATCGGTAGGGGTTTGCCGGCGATGGCGTTGAGGATGGTTAGGGGGATCAGTTTCTCGGGGAATTGGTAAGGGCCGTAGTTGTTGGAGCAGTTGGTGATCAGGGTGGGCAGGCCGTAGGTGTGAAAGTAGGCTCGGACTAGGTGATCGGAAGCGGCTTTGGATGCGGAGTAGGGGCTGTTGGGGGCGTAGGGAGTGGTTTCAGTGAAGGGGGGATCGGTGGGGGCGAGGGAGCCAAATACTTCGTCGGTGGAGACATGGAGGAAGCGAAAGCTGCTTTGGTCTGGAGGGGGGAGGTTACGCCAGTGCTGGCGGGCGGCTTCGAGGAGCTGGAAGGTGCCGGTGACGTTGGTTTCTATAAAGCTGGCGGGGCTGTCGATCGATCTGTCCACGTGGGTCTCGGCGGCGAAGTTGACGATCGCCTGGGGTTGGTAAGTCTGGAGCAGTTCGCCTACGAGCTTGCTGTCGCCGATGTCGCCCTGCACGAAAATGTGTTTGGGGTCTTGCTCTAAGTCACCTAGGGTGGCAAGATTGCCCGCATACGTCAGTTTGTCTAGGTTGAGAATGGTGCGCTGGGTTTGGCTGCGTTGCAGTTGAACGAAGTTGCCGCCGATGAAGCCTGCGCCGCCGGTCACAAGAATGGTTTGCATCATGGTTGAAGGTGTGAGATAGAATGGGGGCAATTCTGTCCAGATGGCTTAACAGCTGTCGCTGCTCATCTAGATTACCATTGAGTCTGCTGATTCTGGGATGCTGTTGGGCTGTTGCGTAAATGTTGAGTTTTGTGCGAGAATCCCACCATTCTTGTTGTTTGTAAATTCTAAATTGGAGTAATTTGTGAACGAGAAGGCCCGTCGTAATCGTAAACGTTCTCAACGTCGGCAGATTTTCTGCCCGATGCATGACTGTTATTTGGATAGTGTGAGTCAGAAGCACTCGATCCACGCCGATCGACCGGAGCATCTAAGGGCGGCTGGCTTTGGTCGGGCTACGGCGACTATGTTGATGGCTGAGTACACTACGGTGAACTTGCCCGGTCAGTGGTTGGAGCGGTTTTGGTGCGAGGACTGTGGGAAGGCGGAGTGG
>JANMHS010000139.1:0-85254 GCA_031375385.1 Synechococcales cyanobacterium OTE_70_metabat_200
AAAGTAGCCAGAAACTTAGACTTAGATCTATGCAGACTGGGTAGACGGTGTTTGACGACCGTAGCGAGAATTAGACTTTGGATTCTTCCAAAGCCTTTTTTGTCAGCAGAATCTCAGTCTCTTTAGAGCTGAGAGTGTCAAGCAAAGCTAATTTTGAGGCCCATCTCCTTCATTTGCAACAATGCCTCAGCATTTCCTATGGCATCATCGATCGGGTTATGGGTATGTTTTGTTTTTCGTAAGTGTTTGAAGTTGACGAAGGTGTCTTTCTGCATGCCCTTGTAAAGTGAGCCAAGATTCGTTGAACTGAAGCCAAAGGGATTGGTGCCAACAAAATGATGAAAGTACCAGTTTATAAATTGCCAATCAAATCCGTTGTTGTCGGAAATAAAAAGCAACCGTCCTTTGCTGTTTGCCTTGAGCCAATCATGAAATTGTGCCATGACTGTCTTGGGATCGTCGAATAACATGCATTCATCGCGGGTAAATCCACTGACCGCCAATGCTTCCGGAATATAGGTATCGGAAATGGGCTGGAGTTTTCCGTAAAAGGTTCGGTTCAATTCAGGTTCCACGATTACGGCACCGAAGCAGATCATGGAGTAGTCACCCGGAATTGGGCCATCGGATTCGATATCAATCATGACATAGGGCATAGGTGAGGTTTCCTTTGGAGAGGTTTGGTTCAGCGGACAAACTTCGCGCTCCAAAATGATAGACAGCGCGGTGTCCGATCCGAACTCCCCAAGGTTGAGCATCGGGATGGCGTTCAAATAGTCGATCGGTTGCACCTATGACAGTTTCATCGACCTCAAAGTCTCCGGTTTCAATGTCGGGTAGTGACTTTTTGTAAAGGATAGAGGAAAATAGAAAAAGCCTTTGTTGTACAAAAAGGAGAAGCAAGAATGAAGATCGAACAAAGTTGTCCTACTTGTGGATCTCATGACATCATGAAAAACGGCACAACCCGCCGTGGCAAACAAAACCATAAATGTAAAGACTGTGGTCGTCAGTTCGTAGAAGATCCTCAATGGAAGCCAAAAGATAGAGATACAGTATCGTTGATCAATTTATTGTTACTAGAGAAAATCCCACTGGCAGGAATTGCCAGAGCGACTGGTGTGTCAGAGAGCTGGTTGCAAAAATACGTCAACGATTTCTATGAAACTGTCCCTCAAGAAGTAGAGGTATTACCCAAAGTCAATGGGAAGTTGGTTGTACAAATGGATGAGCTGTGGTCATTTGTGGACAATAAAGGAAACAAACAATGGGTCTGGCTGGCAATGGATGCAATCACCAGAGAAATCATTGGATGCTATATAGGAGATAGGTCAAGGGAATCAGCACAAGCATTGTGGGATTCGTTGCCAAAAGTGTATCGACAATGCGCGAGAGTGTACACTGATTTCTGGGAAGCATATAAAACAGTGGTTCCAAGCAAGAGGCATTTCGCGGTAGGCAAAGAGACGGGGTTGACAAGCCTAATCGAAAGATTGAACAATACACTGAGACAGCGCATTTCAAGACTAGTCAGAAAAACACTGTCTTTTTCAAAGAAAATAGAAAACCACATGGGAGCTATCTGGAACTTTATTGGGGAGTACAATCGAAAAATAAGAGAAAAAGTACTCAAAAGTGAGAATAGAGCTATTTTTTCTATCCTTTACTAAAATAAACTACCGTTAAATTAATTAGATCATGCCTTCTTTACCCAGGATTCCTGGGCTTTAGAGATTGAGAAAGGCTTTAAGCGAAAAGAAAATGGGTTCAGTGCGATCGCGATCGCACTGAACTGTTGGCTTATTCAGTTGCAGATAGGAACCAGACTCCAGAACAAAGCCAATTTCATAAACTTCAACTCTCTCATTTTCGCCAGCGGTTGTAACAGAAGATTTGAATTGAATACTCCTAATCTCATTTAGGCGATATCTAAAGACTTTCCCCATAAACCAGTTTTTCCTTTGCAGCATGAAGAGATTAGCTTTCTTATCGCAGGTGCAGAAAGTCGCTGTAGTCTCTTTTAGGATCATCGGCAGCATCAAGATCGGAAATAGTAGACCCACCACTGTGGCATACCAGGGCAGTGTTCCAGATAGAAACAGCACCCCAGCTAGAAGTCCGATCAAAACGATCGACAACCCGGCATAAGCTATCTCAGCGGATGTTGTTGGTCGCTGCTCAATGACAAGTGAACTCGGGGTCTGGCGAGCGATTTTCATAGGATTTGTGGCGATTCCGAGACAACTGTGCTCCTAGTCCAAGGTTCCCACAAATGCACTGAAAATTACCACACTCAATTCCACACACCATTATGTTTTCTCCATCGGCTAAAAGCAGGGCGAAAGCTCCAAAGCCATCAGCGCATCATGATAAAGCAAGTAGGGACAAAGTCTCATCTTCGTAAAATAATTTGATTGCGCCAAACTCCTGACGCAACAGACTTTCAACTTGTAATGTCGAACAGTTGCCAAGGCGAAGCCAAATAACTTTTGGTGGATTCCCAAATACTAAGCTTAGATCGTGCATATCAGCATCTTTTGAGACAATCATCAAATCATTGTCTTTTGCATAATTCCAAACTATTGGGTCGATTGTTGCTTTCATTCCCACATCTCGAACGTGAATCGAGTCTGGGAAAATATCGCTCAAACGGTTCGGTAATTTAGGCGACAAATTTTCATCAAAAAGTAGCTTCATGCAGGTAGTGGTGTAGCTATAAACCGACGCTCACGATCAGCAGCATAAGCAATGCAGGCTTTTAAATCTTCTCGCGTCAGATCGGGAAAATCATCGAGAATTTCTGCTTCAGTCATCTCAGAGGCTAGGTACTCCAGCACTTCATAGACTGTAATCCGCAAGCCACGGACACAAGGCTTACCACCGCGTTTCTCAGGCTCAATTGTAATGATGTCTCGATAGTTCATAAATTTTCACCATAATTAGTTGTAATCATTCATATATTTTACCGAAATCAAAGAAATACAGTAAACATTTTCCAACTAAGATTATACTATGAATGAGTTACTGGGTGTACAATAAAGCAGTCGAGTGCAGTCTTCGGTTTGCCATGCGAGGCTCTGGGCATCGGCAACAAAGAGCAGGTCGATCGCTAGGTCTTCGTCACGACGGACAGGAATGTTCTCGCGGACGTTGCCTTTAGTTTTGTAGAGTGCTTTGACATAGAGTTTAGCAAAGCGATCGCGCAGCGTCTGCGAAGCAGATTCGTGCCTGTATTAACTCACGGGAGTTAGTCCGTTGCTGCTCACCTACTCTATCAGAATTCGGAGATGACCTATTGCACTAAAATAATTCAAGCTTTCTCTTCTCCCTGATCCTGTACTTCTGGAAAACCCGTGCCAGCAATGTAATGCTGATAAACCCCATTCGGAAGCTCTTTGGAGACGTTACTTGGCAAAGGAAATGGAACTCGCTTACGTAAAATCAAGCCATCTAGTAGCCATCCAACAAGAGCCGCTTCATAGCTGTCTTCTCTAAAGTTATACTGCTCTGGATAAAGTAATTGTCGCGAGAGGCTAAGTTAATTGTCATTTAACACGGCGCGCCACGCTGTTGGTGGTCGCCTTGACCGAAGGGTTAGGCAGCGCCATGCCGCACGATGAGAACCAGGACTGCAAACAACAGGGCACAAGTAGGATAGAAGGTTAACCCAAACCCAGCTGCTCTTGACGGTGCGCCGCTTACGTAGCCATAGAAGAATGTGACGCGACCGACCGCGAAAAGCAGCGCAGCTGTGATGACTAGCGACAGCATTGTGATTGGGAAGAATAGTGATGCCGCGAAGTAGACCGGCAAGGCAAGTGCAGTTTGTTCGAGGGTGTTTTGAAGCAGCGCTTGAAGAAGCCTTGCCCGCTCTGTTCCGATGGTGAGAGCGCTGCCCTGAATGTCTTGTGGCGTGCTGAATCTATGCTTGGCCAGACGGGCAATGCATATGAAGAGCATGAACGCAGGGGAGAGTCCAGCCAAGGCTGCAAGTTTTAGCCTTGATGATGTAGAGGCGAAGGCTGACATGTTTGGCAACTGAGCCAGGAATGAGATGCTGAACGCGACGATGATGGCAACGACGGCAAGTGCCATGCCGCGCGCTACGTGGTTTTGTGTTTCGGTGAGTGGCATGCCAAGCTCCTTCCTACGCTGCCTAACGGCATGGGTTTCAGCGGACGGCGATGCATTCTAAGCCTGATAATAGCGTTTCCCTCCGTTCCGTTGCAAACCCTTGTTATACAGCGCAACCTGGATGAAAAACGATCGCCCTTCTCAGTATTTCACCCCACCGAT
Organism: Synechococcales cyanobacterium OTE_70_metabat_200; assembly: GCA_031375385.1. GTDB lineage: Bacteria > Cyanobacteriota > Cyanobacteriia > Cyanobacteriales > Chamaesiphonaceae > JAAFHZ01. The sequence goes on from JANMHS010000139.1 coordinate 4,297, forward strand.
CGCCCCCTGCAAGATTTAGCGCCGACTTCCTCAACCAAAATCTCAAAGCGTTTCACAACTTCTATGGCTCCTTGCATTGACTGATGGCTTGACAAAGCCATTTACGAAATCTGTGAGCTGAGGTGTTTTTGTGACTTTCAAAATATCAATAAACGGCCACAACCAAAATCTGAACCACAGCCGATTCTTCGAGCCAAAAACTAACCTTAACCTGTCTCAGTCACCCTACTTCTTCGCGACGGTATAACTACTAATTAGACTGAAGAGTTCAGTATAACCCCCTTAAATTAGGTGCATATGCTGACACTCGTCAGCATATCTCCCGGAAAGAGAGGTATTAGCACGACATTTGTCCGCCTAATACACCGAAACAGGTGCGTATATAGACAACTGGCCACATATACTCCAAGAAATAGGGGGATTAGCACGACGTTTGTCTGCCTAACAACCCAAATTGGGTGTTTAGGCTGAACTTGCTTCAGTTTAAATGCCTTGCTTAGTTTAGGAATAGTTCCCTAACATTTTGTAATAATCTTCATTGTTCTCCACCAAGGTGATGGAAGTACCTACCCCACCCAGACTACGAGATTCTCATTCTGTTCACGTTTCTCCAAAGGAGAGGCTCCGCCAACAGTTTCCAGAAGCCATTCAGCTGAAACACCACAGAGCAAACCTCCGTGACCTGGATCAAATTACAAACTCACTATAGCTAGGGTTGCCGTAGGTCATAGTTCGATTCCGCACGCGGACGCTACGCGAACGAACGCCGACAAAATCTTACCTTCCGCTGAGGCCGAGGCCAAACAACGACAGACCAAATCTGCCACATCAGCCCGACAGATACTCCCGGCCACATGGGTATCCAGCGTCAACACCCCATTACCCGTAGCTGGCTCCGACTTCAGACCACCGGGGCGAATCACCGTATACCGCAAACCACTCTCCATCAAATAATTCTCCGCCTTTTCCTTCTCTGCCAACACCTCCGCCAAAGACTCGTAAGCCGCCGCCGGAATTGCCTGCTTCGTCTCCCCAGCACCCAGGGAAGAAACCAGCACAAATCTCTGCACCCCAGCGGCCACCGCCGCATCGATCAACTGCTTGTTACCCCAAAAATCCGATCGCTGCCCATCCTGGGGCAAACCACCGATCGTACTGATGATCGCTGCCACCTGACCTTTCATGGCTTGGGTCACATCCGCTAAATTCAGAGCATCGCCCACCACTGGCTCCACATGGGCCAGAGATTGCAGGTTTTCCAGTGTTGAGGTCGATCGCACCAAAGCCAACACCGGCGTGTTTTGAGTATTCAGAATCCGGGCCACCTGGTTCCCCACCCCCCGACTACCACCAGCCAAAAAAACAGCATCAGTCATCGCCAACCTCCAAAAAAATTCCCACCAACAGCTCCGATCCTACCAAAAATCCCTAGCTCCCTAAATCCCGTGACTCTTCCCAATCACCCAATGACGACGGAAAGACCGGGACAGAGCCGATTCCGGAAACGAGAGATAGATCGGGCGACCGTGGGGGCAAGTGCGCGGATTGCGCGTCTGTTGCCATTGATCCAGCAAATCTTGCATCTCCCGCAAATTCAGCACCGTTCCATTGCGAATCGCACAACGACAGGCGATCGCCACCTGAGCTGCCAACAGATCGGTCCCATTGCTCAGCTCCAAGATCGCCGCCTCCAGATCCTGCCGCTCCAATAGGGGCACCGGCACCAGCCGCACCGCCCAAGTCCCCGCCCCAAACACATCCACCTCCAACCCAATCCCCTGCAGCCGCTCCACCTGCTTCTCACTCAGATCCGATAGCAACAGCGGCGTCTCCAGCACCTGCAACTGCCAAGCCGCCACAATTTCCTCAAACAGCACCCGCTCATGGGCAATATGCTGCTCCACCAGCCACAGACCAGTGGGATGCTCCGCCACAATATAGGTATTCAGCAACTGCCCCACCGCCTTCAGGCCCAGGGAATTCTGCTCTGCGCCTAGGTCACCAACAGACGCAACCTGCCGCTGGGGCACCTGATAACCACCGCCAGCCTCCGCTGCCGTTAGCAACTGCGTCACCTTACTGGAGACCCCCAATTCGTTCGGCCCATGGAGCCGCAGCACTCCCTCGATCGCCTGCCGCACCTGCTCTTGCCAAAATTCCACGTGGTGCAGATAGATCTCCGACTTAGCTGGATGCCGATTCCAGTCGATTTCCCCTGGTGGTAAATAGATATGCAGAAAACAAACGGGGTAGCGATCGCGCGGCAAAGTCCGCATCATCCCAGCCATAATCGTCTGTTCCAGCTCCGGGGCCACCACCAAGCGACCGTTCACGGCCACCTTGATCCAATCGGCCCGGTGGCGATGGCAGCGATCGGGTAGACCCAAGAGCAGCTCGATCTGTCCACCAGCGGATAACAGCGCCTGATCCACTGGCTCCGCACCTTCTCCAGCGGGAGTTTGGAAAGACACCTGGCGGAAGTCTTCCACCCGCGCTCTCGGTAAAATCTGCGGCAAAATATGGCGAGCGGTGAGGGCCGCATTAATCTGAAACCAGGGCTTTTCTTCTTGATAAATCCGCCACTGCACTTGGGGATGACAGAGGGCCAGATTCCCCACCAGGTTCTGGATTTGCTTGAGCTGTTGGTTGGCATTGGTCAATCCGGCCCGGCGGGGCAGCCAATCGCCAAAAAGATTGGAGACATTTATGATTGTGCCGGGGGCGATCGCGGCTTCTTCTTGGAGCAACACCGCCCCTTCCTGGTTGTAACAAACTCGCCAGCCTCGATCGGCACTGCGACTAAAAATTTCTAGGTCGGCCAAGCGAGCAATGCTATGGAGAGCTTCACCCCGGAAACCCAAGCTTTTAATCCGCCAAAGGTCTTCGGGGTCGCTAATTTTGCTAGTACTATGGGCCGTAGCAGCCACCTGCAAATCTGTCAGATCAAAGCCCTGACCATTGTCGGCTACGCGCACTCGCCATTGGTCTAACCAAATATTGATGGTCAGTCGGCGAGCGCCCGCATCGATCGCGTTCTCCGCCAGCTCCCGCACCACCGCCGCCATCGAATCAATTACCTCCCCAGCCGTAATTTGGTGGACGACTTCAGCGGGGAGGGGACGAATTTTACTCAAGGGCTTTGCAACAATCCCCTAAGCTACAACGTAGGCAGTCTGTAGCGCCCAGAAGATCAGTGCGCCGATCGAACCCAATACTACCACCGCCGAAACAGCAATCACTACTGGATTGTCGGCACCTTTGAATTTCATAATGCCTCGGTCTAGATCGGACATAATTGACTCCCTTGATTCTGAAATGTGTTCTCGAAGCTCTGCCCCATTCTAATGGTTGCCAGAGCATCTCACCATAATAAAATCCCCAGGAATCATGGCATAATGAACAGCATGAACTGGATTTCATCATCCTTACACCATTCGTAGAGCTTTAACTGTGCCGTTACTTACTACTGGCAAAACTTTTATCCGGGACCTAGAGCGCCACGGCTCCCTAGCTGTCTACGCCCCTTTGGAAGGCGGCTATGAAGGACGCTACCAGCGGCGCTTGCGCACCAATGGCTACGCGAGCAGTCGGATATCAGCAAGGGGTTTGGGTGACCTTTCTTCCTTCTTGACTGGCATCCACGGCGTGCGCCCAGCCCACTTGGGTAAAAAAGATATCCGTGTGCAGTTCCTGCCACCCCTGCTGCAAAGTCAGTTGGAACACTTACCCGCCGAGGCTAAGGGTCTAGTGCTTTGGATCATTGATGGTCAGGTGCTAGCTGGCGAAGAATTGGGTTATCTCACCACCGTGCCCCAACTTTTGCCGGAGGTCAAGATTGTGGTGGAGCTTGGTGGCGAACGTTATTTCCGTTGGGAAAAGCTCGCACCCGAATTGGTCTATGCCTGATCCTGCGATCGCACATGGGGCAATGCCAGGGGGAATTGCCGCTGTAGTCTTCGACCTAGATGGTGTGCTAGCGGACACCATCGAGCTGCATTTCCAATCTTGGCAGCGGGTGGCTGATGAAATTGGCCTGACCTTCGATCGATTTAGCTATGAGCAAATTCTCGGGCGCAACCGAGAAGACAGTGTGGATTACCTATTGGAAGGTCGGCAGATCTCCCCGGAAGAACGAGCTGACATTCTCCAACGGAAGAATGATTACTATTTAGAGCTGTTGGTGGATATGCAGCCCAGCGATCTGCTGCCGGGGGTCAGGAATATCTTGCAAGACTTGCACGACCAAAATATTCCGATCGCGATCGGTTCTTCTAGCAAGAATGCCGAGATTGTCCTAGAAAAGCTGGGCATTCGCCACTGCTTCCAACAGGTGGCTGATGGAACTAGTGTGGACAATCCTAAACCCCATCCAGATGTATTCTTAAAAGCCGCATCTCTCCTGGATGTGCCACCAGAACGCTGTCTAGTGGTGGAAGATGCGGCAGCTGGTGTGGATGCGGCCCTAGCTGCTGGCATGAAGGTGCTGGGCGTTGGGCCTCAAGAACGGTTGAAAAAAGCTGACCTGGTAGTCAGCAGCCTCGCTGACTTCCGTTGGCCGGAGCTAGTCGCTAAGCTGTTTCATAACTAATAAGGAAGTAAGATTTTTTTAAATACTAGATCCATGAAGATTTTATAATACTACTTCATGAGAAAATAGAGTATTATACTAAACCGGTTCCATTTTCTCTTGCTTGAGGTAGCTAAAAAAGATGGGTGCAACCTTGAGCCAGTTGAAGATGATGCAGCCAAAAGTAACCTTCTAAACCAATTGGCATCAACTGAGGCCGTTGTATGGTCTCCACAAGCAGACCCTGAATAAGTTCAGGCTTTGTCAGATCTGTTAGCAACAGCTTAGGCGGCAGCTAATGCGTGACGGTCAACGCTTTTCATTTACTGAGCGCATTGATAACCTTGGGCGCTCAGTGATTATGCCATATTTGCCGCTCACGCTCTCGTCAGGTAATTATTCAGTTGAGGTTACAGCTTTATACCATTGGATTACGAGTGAGGGTGTGGCTGAAAATTTTCGGGATTGAATTGATCGCAAGAGCAGAGAAGCCGCTATGCTTAAGGCTCATTCTTCAGGTTTGAGACATGCGCATGTTGGTGGTAGAAGACGAGCCTGACATTGCCCAGTTCATCAGTCAAGGATTAGATGAAGCAGGCTATGCTGTCGATTTAGCCAAAGATGGCGCAGCCGGTCTAGATTATTGTTTGGCAGTGGAATATGACCTCATTCTGCTGGATATCATGCTGCCCAAAATTGATGGTTTGCATTTACTCAAAGAATTGCGAAAACGCAACATTCGGACGCCTGTGCTAGTTCTCACCGCGCGGGATGAGATCGGCGATCGCATCAAAGGGTTGGATGCTGGAGCGGATGATTATCTCATCAAGCCCTTCTCTTTTTCAGAATTACTAGCCCGCATTCGGGCATTGTTGCGTCGTCCGCCCCTGCAAGTCGATACGATTTTACAAGTGGGAACTTTAGTGATGGACAGAGTGCGGCACGAAGTGCGTTGTGCGAATCGACTGATTGAACTAAGTCCCCGCGAATTTGCCCTTCTCGAATATTTGCTCCGCTGTCCGGATCAAGTACTGACTCGCACCCAAATTGCAGAACATGTCTGGAATTTTGACTTTCCTGGTGATTTTAAAGTGATTGATGTCTACATTGGTTATTTACGGCGAAAACTAGAGCAGAGTGGCGGTGACCCCCTCATCCAAACGATCCGGGGCGTGGGATATCGGCTGACTGCCCACAGGGAGGAGACTTAAGATGTGGAGAGATCGATTATCGCTACGATCTCGCCTAACGGTATGGTATACCCTGCTTTTAGGTGTGACTTTATTCCTCTTCAGCGGTTACTTGCACATTCGACTAGAGCAAAATCTGCGCGGTCGAGTCGAGTCTGTTTTACTAGAAGAGATTTCCGATCGCCTGCTTAGTGAAATGTTGATGACCGTGCCATTGGTACTGGCCTGTGCCGCATTGGGTGGGTTGTTTTTGGCAAATCGCGCCCTCCGCCCCATTGCCCAGATCACGCGTACCGCAGAGGAGATTAGCGCGGGGGATCTCTCGCGTCGGATGGGTTACGGAGGAGTCATGGATGAAGTGGGAAAACTGGCACGGATGTTTGACCAAATGTTAAATCGCATTCAAGTCACGATTGATCGTGAAAGACGTTTCACAGCCGATGCATCCCACGAATTGCGGACACCCCTCACCGCCATCAAAGGGAGAGTAGGCATGATTCTGACTCAACCACGCACGCAGGAACAATATGAAGCCGCCTTTCAGCAAGTGGAAACTCAGGTCGATCGCATGATTCGCCTAACCAACGATTTGCTATTTTTGGCAAGGCTAGATGAGCAGAGATCGCCGTGGAATCCGGTGACTCTAGACCTCAGTCACTTACTAGCATCGACCGTTGAGCAAATGCGGCAACTTGCCGATGACGCGCAGATTAATTTAACCGAGCAGATTCAGTCAGGGCTATTGATTCAAGGTGATCCAGACTATTTGATCGGCCTCTTTTTGAACCTCATAGACAATGCCATTAGATACACAGCAAGTAGCGGCAAAGTCACTATCGATGCTAGACAAGCGGCAAATACTGTTTTGATCTCCGTGAGTGACACTGGCTCTGGAATTGCCCCCGAGCATTTATCCCACCTATTTGAGCGATTTTATCGGGTTGAAGCCGCGAGAACCCGACAGACGGGTGGCACTGGGTTGGGTTTGGCGATCGCCTATGAAGTCGTGCGGTTACACGGTGGTATTTTAACTGTACAAAGTCAACTCAAGCAAGGCTCAACGTTTACAATCCAGTTGCCCATCCCATCTAAACGATAAAACCGAATAGTAAGAAAAATCTTACCGTTTTCTTGCCGTCTTCTTATGATGCGATCGGTATGCTGAGAACGCATATTCTGGTTGACCGATCCCTTTAGCAGACAGAGGTGAGAAGATACTAATGATGAACTTGAAAAACCAGCGTCGTCTAATTATTAGCGGCTTTCTTGCGGCAATCTGTAGCATTATATTTCTGGGAAATATGATTGTTCCAAGAGGCTTTGCCAACAGGCAGTCCCCAATTAGCATCGCCCAAACACCGAGCACTACGCCTGCCCAATGGCAACCTGTGGAGCAAGCAATGGGAAAACCCGGTACGCTCAATCCGGGGAATGTATTTAAGTTTGGGTTTCCCCGTCGAGATTTACATATTATTGTTAGAGGCGTAGAAATCAAACCCACCCTTGCGCTCGGTTCTTGGATTGCGTTTAGATCGATGGGAACAGAAGCAATGGTGATGGGTGATTTAGTCCTGACGACGAATGAAATTGCGCCTGTAATGAAAAAGCTTCAGCAGGGCGGGATTGAGCAAACTGCACTGCACAATCATATTCCCGATCCCACACCCACAGTTTTATATATGCACATTGGCGGACAGGGCGATCCTGTGAAAATGGCAAAGGCGATTCGGGCGGCGATCGCGCTGACTAAAACCCCGTTAACGGCACCCCCTAGCTCATTGATCGCCCCAACCTTGGATATTGACACCAAACAGATCGACAAGATTTTGGGTGCCACTGGTAAAGTAAATGGAGGTGTTTATCAGTTCAATATTCCGCGTGCTGAAACGATTACTGAAAATGGCATGGAAATCCCCCCGACCATGGGAACCGCAACGGTGATTAATTTTCAGCCTACGGGTAGCGGGAAAGCGGCGATTACTGGCGATTTTGTGTTGCTCAGTCCAGAAGTCAATGTAGTCATCCGAACTTTGCAGCAAAATGGAATTGAAGTCACTGCTTTGCATAGTCACATGTTAAATGAATCGCCCCGCACGATGTACATGCACTTCTGGGCAAATGCCGATGCCGTCAAACTGGCTCAAGGGCTACGGCTCACCTTAGATAAGACTAACAGGAAGCAAAAGTAATATGATGAACTTTTTAACAACACCGATCTTTTTTCTGACTCCCTACATTTTCCTGTGGTCTATTTTCAATGGACTACTGACAATCGGGCTATTGAAGTTACTCAAGGTTAAAACGTCTGACAGAGCCCAATTGGCTACGGCGGCAACCACTGCGATCGCATCTATGCTCTGGAATTGGAGTATTGAATTTAATCAATCCACAATTCACCTAAATGTAGATCATCCCTATTTACGAATTTCCTGGGCGGATACACTGAATGGCGTTTGCGTTTTTGCGTTCACATCACTAGTCTTGGGATTCTGGGTCAATCCACAGAGTCAAGCGGCTACAGTGGTTCAAATTGCAGGGATTGCTGCGCTATTGACCATCTTTACAGACACATTCTTCTTTTAATCTGTTATGCCCAATATTGTAGCTAAATACGCTAAGCATGCAGTATAACAACCGTATTGCAGAGTTCATCTGCATCCGCTGAACATGAACATTATGCGGCTCAAGTTATCAGTGAAGGCAACACTTGAGATTGTCCATTGGCAAGTATTGATTTATCACTGACTTAAGGGAATCGTCTACTTTATTCAGGCAAGGTCACTATGACGCCACCGAAATTTTAGACTCACATTTGCCGCCCGAGCCTTGTCATGGTTACAAGGCACTACAACTAGCTCGGCAAACTACCGGGACTGTCAGTTAACCAAAACTAGCCTTCATCACCGTCTGGCGTGTAGCTGGGGGTGTCGTTGTAGAGGGCATCTAGGCGACTACGGGCATCCTCTAGACCGATCGACTTCATCACCAACAGCGGCTCTTCCGACAGGCGACCGTTGTCATCCAGAAGTTCTGGATGGGCCACCCGAGCCATCATAGTGCTAGTGGGACGCTGAGCTTCGACGCTGAAATGCAGCAGACTGCGAATCAGGTTGCCGATCGCCAAAAAGGCCAAGATCGCAAAGGCGACTAAATAGAGAATATGAAACATGGCAATAAGCTACTGAGAAAACGGTACCGTAACCAAGGCTGCTGGAAAATATTTTAATACTTTGGCTGCTGTTGGCGATAGCGCGCCGAAACTTGCCAACATTCTCCCACCAGCTGATGCCAACCTAGCATGGTGCTGGGTTCGATGCCCACCTGTTCGTCCATGGCGCGGAACATCATCTGGGCTACCAATACTTCCTGCTGATTGTGCCGCACCCGGCGCAGTAAGTCCTGTTGTTCCTCCGCAGAGAGAAAATTAATCTGTTCTTTTTCTAGCAGCTGAATGGAGCGATCGAACCAATGGAGAAAATCGGCCAGCAAAGGTTCTAGAACGGTCTTTAACAGGCTCTGTTCGGGAGGTTGCGATGGTAACATGGCTATGTCATTGGGGATGAGTAGGAAGGAGAATCTGAAAGAGAAATATTAATGATTCTTATTCTAACCCCTTTTACAATTCTTTACTTTTTGCTTGGCCGAATTTAAATCAGTTTCGCTGTGCAAGGTAGAATGAAGACTGCCTTAAATCGTCCAGCAGCAGGAAGTATCGAGCAATGTCTAGTGCCGATCAGTTAGAACAAATCTATCTACCCAAAACCAATGAGTCGGAAACTCTCAAGAAAATCCGACATACCACCTCCCATGTAATGGCCATGGCCGTACAGAAGCTATTCCCCAAGGCCCAGGTCACGATCGGCCCCTGGATCGACAATGGCTTTTACTACGATTTTGATGTGCCCACCGCCTTTACGGAGCAGGATCTGAAGGCGATCAAAAAAGAAATGATCAAGATCATTAACCAAAAACTGCCGGTGATTCGGGAGGAAGTTACCCGCAGCGATGCGGAGCAGCGCATTCAGGCGATCGGCGAGCCCTATAAGCTAGAAATTCTGGCGGGTTTGCAAGAACCAATTACCCTGTACCACCTAGGTGACAAGTGGTGGGATTTATGCGCAGGGCCCCATGTGGAGAACACGAGGGATTTAGATCCGAAGTCGATCGAGCTAGAAAGCATTGCGGGAGCCTATTGGCGAGGCGATGAAAACAAGGCCCAGTTGCAAAGAATTTATGGGACTGCTTGGGAAAATCCTGAGCAGTTGGCAGAATACAAGCGCCGCAAGGAAGAAGCGCTGAAGCGAGACCACCGCAAGCTAGGCAAAGAGCTAGGCCTGTTTATTTTCTCCGAATCCGTCGGCCCAGGGTTTCCGCTGTGGACGCCCAAAGGAACAGTGCTGCGCTCGACTCTGGAAGATTTCCTGAAGAAGGAACAGGTGAAGCGGGGCTACCTACAAGTAGTTACGCCCCATGTGGCCAAGGTAGATCTGTTCAAGATCTCTGGCCACTGGCAGAAGTATAAGGAGGACATGTTTCCGATGATGCGGGAGGCAGAAGAGGTGGATCTGGCCACTAAGTCGCCCGCAGAAATTCAATCTATGGCCCAGGGTAGGTCGATCGCCCTCACCAAAGAGGAAGGTGAAGCCAAGAGCTTCGAAGAGCTGCTGGCGGAAATTCGGGAAGATGGCTTTGTGATGAAGCCCATGAACTGTCCTTTCCATATCCAGATTTACAAGAGCGAACTGCGCTCCTATCGGGAACTACCAATGCGCTTGGCGGAGTTCGGGACGGTCTATCGTTACGAGCAATCTGGGGAATTGGGCGGTCTGACGCGGGTGCGTGGCTTTACGGTGGATGATTCGCATCTGTTTGTAACGCCAGAGCAGCTGGATGGAGAGTTCTTGAAGGTGGTGGATCTGATTCTCCATGTATTTAAGGCTCTGAATCTGAAGAAATTCCGCGCTCGCCTCAGTTTCCGGGATCGGTCGCTGAAGGATAAATATATTGGTTCCGATGAGGCCTGGGATAAGGCGGAAGGAGCGATTCGGCGAGCGGTGGAAAAGCTAGAAATCGAGCACTTTGAGGGCATTGGCGAAGCAGCTTTCTATGGACCCAAGCTGGATTTCATTTTCCAGGATGTGCTAGAGCGGGAATGGCAACTGGGGACAGTGCAAGTGGATTACAATCTGCCGGAGCGCTTTGAGCTGGAATATGTTTCCGATGACAGCAGCCGTCAGCGTCCGATCATGATTCACCGCGCTCCCTTCGGCTCTTTGGAGCGGTTGATTGGGATTCTGATTGAGGAGTATGCGGGGGATTTCCCGATTTGGCTGGCTCCGGTACAGATCCGCTTAGTGCCCGTGGCTCCAGACTTCTTGGAATATGCGCGGCAGGTGACGGAGCAGCTCCAACTAGCTGGCATCCGGGCCGAGTTGGATAGCAGCAACGATCGCCTAGGCAAGATGATCCGCAATGTGGAGAAGGCTAAGGTGCCGGTGGTGGGGGTAGTGGGAGCCAACGAGATGGAAAGTGGTACCATGAGTGTCCGCACGCGGGCCGATGGGGAACTGGGAGCCATGCCGGTGGCCGAGGTGGTCGATCGTCTCCTCAAATCAATTAACACATACCAAAATTTCTAATGCCTTCCTATAAACCTCCTTTCGATCCGCCCACTGGCTGGATGGAAATCGGCACGATCGTTTCTCCCCAAGGTCTGAAGGGGGAATTACGGGTCTATCCGAATAGCGATTTTCCGGAGCGCTTTGAGCTGCCCGGTGAGCGCTGGATCTATGGGCCAGAGCTGGCAGAGCCGCAATCGGTGAAGCTAGAGCGGGGCAATTTTCTGCCCGGTAAGGGTCTATATGTGGTGAAGCTGGCGGGGGTGGTTGATCGGGATGGGGCGGAGGCCCTGCGGGATAAAATGCTAGTGGTGCCCAGCACAGATATTCCGAAGTTGCCACCGGGTGAGTATCATGTGTCGGAGTTGATCGGTTTGCAGGTGGTTTTGCAGGCCGATCGATCGGTGGTGGGCGAGATTGTGGATTTGATGTCGGCGGGGAATACGATTCTGGTGGTGCGAGGCCCAGAGGGAGAGCACATGATTCCTTTTGTGACGGCGATCGTGCCGATTGTCGATGTGGCCGCTGGCTTAGTAGAAATCACGCCGCCGGAGGGTTTATTGTCGCTCAATCGCTAGGGCTGTGGGGGGTATTCGATCGAGTAGACCAAGCCCTAGCTGCGATCGGTTACCCGCCAACTCAGCTTCAGATTGATCCAAAAGTTCCAGAGGGTAGCGGTGGCGATCGCAATCAGGTTAGCGATGTATTGATTGGGAATCACCCAGTTATAGATGATATTCAGAATCAACACATTGATGCCTACGCCAATCAAGCAGACTAGATTGAACTTAGTGAAGCGGCGGAGTTTTTGGCGACGACCTTGTTGTTGGGCAGCCATATCACCAAAAGTCCAGCGATCGTTCCAGAGAAAATTATTGATAATGGCCACTTCGGCGGCGAGGATTTTGCTGCGGGTCAGAGGCCAATGCAAGGTCTGATCATCTGTTAGTAAATATAAGATAGTCATATCCACCACTAGACCACTAAAACCGACGGCTAGGAAAGTGAGGAAGCGGCGGCTGCGAGCGAGGCGCAGGCGGAGCAGGTGCAGAATGTATTCGATATATTGGAGGGCTGTGACCTTACTATCGCCACTTTGACGTTCTTGAAACTCGTAGCCCACTTCGGCGATTTTGGCAATTTGGCCACGGCCGACGGTTTCTACCAGAATTTTGTAGCCGAGAGGGCTGAGGATCCGGTTGGCGATCGCCGATCGCCGGACTAAAAAGTAGCCGCTCATGGGGTCGCTGACTCGGCCAATCACTTCAGGGAGGACGAGCAAACCGAGGATTTGGGCACCGCGAGAGAGGATTCGGCGCAGGATACTCCATTCGCTAACGCCGCCACCTTCGACATTGCGGCTGGCCAGGGCCAGGTCGGCTCCTTGGGTCATGGCTTGCCAAAGTTGGCTGAGAATTTCCGGGGGGTGTTGGAGATCCGCATCGATCACGCCGAGGATTTTGCCGCGTGCGGCTTGCCAGCCTCGGACTACGGCGGTGGCTAGGCCCCGTTCTTCCGTGCGGCGGATGACGCGAAGTTGGGGATAGGTGTCGGTGAGTTCTAGGGCGATCGACCAGGTTCTGTCGGGGCTGTCATCATCTACCACGATCAGTTCGTAGGCAGCGGGGATGATGGTATCGAGTTTGCTGGTGAGCTGTTGGACGATCTCGGGGATATTTTGGCTTTCTTGGTAGGTGGGGAGGATCAGGGAGAGGAGGATTTCGTCTTGGGTGGAGGTGGGGATTTGGAGTGGGCCTTGGGGGTTTTGGAGAAGGTTGGCAGACATGGATGCGGGTGGGATTTTTTGGTTGAAGATTTGGTGGTTTGTAGGCCTGGGGTGTTGCAGGAGTTGGCAAGGAATATATCGACTTTGTTTCACCCCAAAACAAAGACCACTCTCTGTTAGGAGAATGGTCTTTGTTTTCCTAGAATCCAGGACTCTTAGGCACCAACACGAGCCGTCGATCGCTGCCGACGGCGACCGGGAGCTTCTTTGCCATTGCTACCGCCTTCGGGGATTTGGAGCAGAACTACGATGCTCGGGTTGCTTTGGCGCATTTCTTGGCGAACCAGGCGTTGGATCGCGCCTTCAAATTCGATTTGGAGACCGGTCCAGTCCACATCGGTTTGGCCAGATTCAAAAGAGCGGGCGAATTTCGTCCAACGATCGGCTAGGGTGGATTCGATTCTCTTAACTACCAGATTTTCTAGCAGAGAGCGTTCGATCCCAGAGACCACACCATTCAGGTGAGTTTGGGGGCGGGCTAGGAGTTTGCCATCCCAGCCGACCGCTACAGCTACGGTGACGCTGCCGTCTTCGGCCAGTTGTTGGCGCTGCTTGAGCACGTTGTCTTGGACAATGCCAGCGTTGTCTACTAGTTGGATACCAGATTTGACTTTGCCAGCCTTGATTAGGGAGTCTTCCCGGAGTTCGATCACATCACCGTTATCGATAATCAGCATGTTTTCTTTGGGAATACCCATGCTCTGGGCGGTTTCGGAGTGCTTGATCAGCATCCGGTGTTCGCCGTGAACAGGGATGAAGTACTTGGGCCGGGTGAGGCTGAGCATTAGTTTCTGGTCTTCTTGGCAGCCGTGGCCGGAAACGTGGATACCCTTATCGCGACCGTAGACCACGTGCGCACCCTGCATCATCAGTTTGTCGATCGTGTTGACGACAGCAATAGTGTTGCCGGGAATCGGGTTGGCAGAGAAAATTACGGTGTCTCCGGCCTTGATCTTGACCTGACGGTATTCACCATTGGCGATCCGGGTCATGGCAGCGAGGGGTTCGCCTTGGGAGCCGGTGCAGAGAATGATTACTTTGTCAGCGGGTAGGTGGTTGGCCGATTGCAGTGGCTCAAAGACGTTGTCCGGACAGTTGATATAGCCCAGGTTGCGGGCATGAGCAATCACGTTCAGCATCGAGCGACCGACCACGCAGACCTTCCGGTTGTGCTTGATGGCCAGTTCTAGAATCATGTTGATCCGGTGCACCGAAGAAGCGAAGGTGGTAATCATGATCCGGCCCTTGGCCAGGGAGATGGCCCGATCCAAGTTAGGGAATACGGCTCTTTCCGAAGGCGTAAAGCCGGGGAGTTCGGAGTTGGTAGAGTCGCTGATCAGGCAAAGTACGCCTTTTTCACCGTGCTCCGCCAGCTTGGCAAAGTCGTAGGCTTCGCCATCTACGGGAGTATGGTCGAACTTGAAATCACCAGTGTGAATCACTACGCCCACAGGAGTATGCAGGGCGATCGTAAAGCTATCGGCGATCGAGTGGGTGTTGCGAATGAATTCCACAAAGAAGTATTGACCGATCCGAACCATTTCCCGCGGAACTACGGTTTTGATCTTGGTGCGATCGGCTACGCCAGCTTCTTCTAGCTTGCCTTGGAGGAGGGCCATGGCGAGGCGCGGCCCGTAGATCACGGGAATATCGATTTGTTTGAGGTGATGGGAAATGCCGCCGATGTGGTCTTCATGACCATGGGTGACTACCATGCCCTTAATTTTGTGGCGATTTTCCTTGAGGTAAGTCATGTCTGGCAAAACTATGTTTACACCATGCATCCCATCCGTAGGAAAGGCCAAACCGGCGTCTAACAAGATGATTTCATCTTCATATTCAAAGACGCAGGTATTCTTGCCAATTTCATGTAGACCACCCAAAGGAATTACTTTGAGGGGTGACTTGGCATTAGATTTATTAGTCATTAATTGCTCCTGATATTTGCTCTTGATAATTTGTTGAGGCAAAACTTTAGTAGGCTGCAAGATTTTGTGGCGAACGCAGCGATGTGACTGCCAAAAACCTCAGCATTGAAAGCGTTTACGAACGCCAGTTCAAAACTTTAAAACTATTTTTACTAGTTAAAATCAGCTAGCGGCGGAAGGGTATAGCGACTACCAAAAAGCAACCTGTTGTTGTTCGTGTTTAAACTGCGAGCGTAGCATTTCCATTCCCATCGCATCTGCTTCAGCGGAAGGAGAATCAAATTTGTCAAACTTAATCTGTCAAAACTTAACAATATGTTTAATCCAAAAGATGATTTGCCGCTCTTTTTTCACTTGTGTTATTGATACTTCTATCATATCCAAGAAGTGAGGTCAAGGGAGATATCCAGAGATTGCTGGAGACCGAGTTTTTTTTACAGCAGTTTTTGGGACTCCAACAGCAGGCGCAAATCTGCCAAGAGCTGCTCGGGCATCTCCGTTAGGGGTAACCGGTGGCCACCCAGTTGCCAGCCTTGCAGGTTGAGGGCAGCCTTCACCGGCAGCGGATTGGTGGCGGCAAACAAACCCTTGAACAGGGGCAGCAGTTGCAAATGGATGCCTAAGGCAGTGGCATGGTCGCCCTGCTGAAAGCTACTGATTAGCTGCTGGAGCTGTGGCCCTACCAGGTGGCTAGCCACGCTGACGATGCCTGCGCCGCCGACGGCCAACATGGGTAGGGTCAGGGCATCATCACCAGCATAGATGGCGAAGTCTTTAGTTGTATGACTACGAATTTGGCTGGCTACTTCTAGGTTACCCGAAGCTTCCTTAATTGCCACAATGTTCGATATCTGGGCCAAGGAGATCGAGGTTTCCGCATCCATCATTTGGCCGGTGCGACCAGGGATGTTGTAGAGCATGATCGGCAGGTCACAGGCTTGGGCGATTGCCGTGAAGTGGGCTTTCAAGCCATCCTGGGGTGGGCGGTTGTAGTAAGGCACTACTTGTAAGCTGC
The DNA here is from genome assembly GCA_031375385.1 of Synechococcales cyanobacterium OTE_70_metabat_200. GTDB lineage: Bacteria > Cyanobacteriota > Cyanobacteriia > Cyanobacteriales > Chamaesiphonaceae > JAAFHZ01. The sequence goes on from JANMHS010000139.1 coordinate 20,401, forward strand.
CATCAAGACCGAGCTTGGCGGCTTTCTGGGTGGCCTCGATCGCTTCGGTAGTGGAGTTGGAGCCAGTGCCGGCAATTACCTTGGCTTTGCCTTTGACTGCGGCTAAGACCACGCGGAACAGCTCGTATTCTTCGTCCCAAGTAATAGTGGGCGACTCACCAGTGGTGCCGCAGACTACGAGGCTATCGGAACCGTTGTCGGCCAGATGGGTGGCCAGTTTTTCGGCGACTGGATAATTGACATTGCCTTTGTCATCGAAGGGGGTGACCATTGCGGTAATCACCCGACCAAAATCTGTCACAGGCTACTCCTTGAAGTTTGGGGATGGGATGGATGCATTGAAAATGGTTGTTATCGGCGATCGGGGGGAATTCCCCGCGGGCAACGTTGGATTTAAGCTATGTCGCTGCCCGACTTTGACGCCCATCCTATCGACCGCTGGATTTCATTGAATTCTGCGCGGCCAGTAACTCGGCGATCTGAATAGCATTCAGGGCCGCACCCTTGCGAATTTGGTCGCCACAGATCCACATTTCCAAACCGTTGGCATGGGAGAGGTCTTGGCGAATCCGGCCCACCAATACTGGGTCTTGACCGGAGGCATCGATCGGCATCGGGAAGTAGTTGGCCTCCCAATCTTCCACAATTTTGACTCCCGGCGCTTGAGATAGCAACTGGTGGGCTTCGGCAACGGGGAAAGGTTCGCTGAATTCCAAATTCAAGGCTTCGGAATGGGCGCGCAGCACTGGTACTCGAATGCAGGTAGCGCTGACCCGGAGTTCGGGCACGCCGAAGATCTTACGCGTCTCGTTCACCATTTTCATTTCCTCCTCACAATAGCCCTCCGCATTGATGGGGGTATTGTGGGGGAAAAGATTGAAAGCCAAGGGGTAGGGAAAGATTTCCGTGGGCGGTTTTTGACCGGCCAGGATCGCCTTGGCCTGCTCCTGCACTTCCACCATCGCTCTGGCTCCAGCACCGCTGGCCGATTGGTAAGTGGCCACTACGATCCGCTGCAGCGGGCGCACTTGGTGCAAGGGATAGATCGCTACAGCCATTAGAATGGTAGTACAGTTGGGGTTGGCAATGATGCCTTGATGCTGGGCGGCGGCTTGGGGATTGACTTCCGGCACCACTAAGGGCACATCGGCCCGCATCCGGAAAGCGCTGGAGTTATCTACCACTACGGCTCCAGCGGCCACGGCGATCGGAGCGAATTCTTTACTAATGCTGCCACCAGCGGAGGCCAGCACCAAGTCCACATCCCCGAAGCTCTCGGGGGTGACCGCTTCGACTTTAAGTTTTTCGCCTTTAAACTCAATGGTGGTGCCTGCCGATCGGGGGGAGGCTAATAATTTGAGATGGGCGATCGGAAAGTTGCGACTATCCAGCAAGGCCAGCAGTTCTTCGCCGACCGCTCCGGTTGCTCCTAAAATCGCCACGCGATAAGAACCAGACAATAGAAAATCCTCTGCAAGATCTGAGTTCTCCCCATCCTATACTGATTCGGCGATTTGCGAGCGGTCTTCGGAAATCCGTCAGCCTAACCAGTCAGCGTTTCGTGTTACCATGTCACCCGCTGTTCGTAACTGTTATGGACCGCTGATTTAATCTCCAAGCCTCTTAGTATCCTTCCCATGAAAGTCACCCAGGAAAAGCTCGAACGTAGCCAAGTTGGTTTGCAAGTAGAAGTGCCCGCCGACCAAGTTAAGACCTACTACGAAAAGACCATCAATGACTTAATGAAGAAAGCCAGCATTCCGGGTTTTCGGAAAGGCAAGGTGCCCAGACCAATTATTTTGCAGCGCTTTGGCCTAGAGCAAATCAAGGGCATGGCAATCGAAACAATGCTCGACAAAACATTGCCCAAAGCTGTGGAACAAGCCGAAGTGGCGGCGATCGGTAATTTACGGGTAGTGTCAGAATTTTCGGAGATGTTGGCTCAGTTCAAAACCGATGGCACTTTTGTCTATCAGGCCAGCGTGGATGTGCTACCGGAGGCCCAGGTAGGCAAATACCAAGGTCTGGAAGTGACCGCCGAGGAAGAAGTGGTGGCAGCAGATGCCGTAGATAAGTTCCTGACCGAACGCCAACAGGAAAAATCCACTTTGGTGCCCGTGGCTGATCGACCTGTGCAGCTAGAAGATGTGGCCGTGGTGGATTACAACGGGGTGCTGGCCGATGGCACGGCCATCACCGGGGCCCAAGCCACCGATGCGGAACTGGAAGTCTCGCCGGAGCGCTTTATTGAGGACTTGGTAAATGGCATCGTGGGCATGAAGATTGGGGAAACCAAGGAGATTCCGGTCACCTTTCCCGAGAACTACGGTCGGGAAGATCTGGCCAGTCAGGCGGCGAATTTCACCGTCACCCTCAAGGATCTGAAAGCTAAGGAATTGCCCACTTTGGATGATGATTTCGCCCAGGAAATCAGCGAGCAGGAAACCATGGAAGCACTCCGCAAGGACTTGGCTGAAAAGTTTGAGAAGCAGGCAACCGATCGGACTACCTCCAATATTGAAGTGGCGATCGCCGACTCCCTAGTGGGCATCACGACGGTGGATTTGCCAGAAACCCTGATCGACCAAGAAAGCAGCCAGATCTTGCAGATGATGGCCAACCAGTTCAGTCAATACGGGATGGATGTGAACAAGTTGTTTACCCGCGAAACCATTCCCAAAATGAAAGAAAACTGTCGCCCTGATGCGATCAAGAACCTGACCAAGAATCTGGCCATGTTGGAAATTGGGCGCACGGAAAAGGTCGAACTAGAGCCGGCCGATATCGAAGCCCGGATGTTTACAATCCGCCAACAATTGGAAGGCAAAGCCGATGAAGAGCGGTTGCAGGACTATGTGACGGAAGACCTCACCAAGGAAAAAGTCATGGAAATTCTGCGCTCGACGGCCAAGGTGACTTTGGTGCCCGCAGGCAGCTTGAAGAAGGAAGAAGCAGAGGAGGAGGAAGCAACAGTCAACGAATAGCCCAACTGCCAGCAATTGTTGCGACTTTTACCAAAGTATTTGGAATTGTGGTCAAGTCGCGACAATTGCGATATAACCGTAGAGACGATTGGCTGTCGTGAATATTTATGATGGTAAGATCGAGGGGTGAGGTGTTGGCAATGCCAACCTTTCGTCCGAAGCTCCACGATAGCTTTATTTGATTTTTTGAAATTATCAAACATTTTCATGTTCCCATCCCAAACCGTCCATAATGTTGGCAGCAATCTTAGGTCTAATCGGACTTTGGATGGTTTTGGTTGGATGATAGCTGGGGTTTTGGGTAGTCTAAAAAAAGACCCAAGCTACTCTACGCACCTGAGATCTTGAATACTTGTCTGTTGGGGAACCTAAGTAAAAAATCTTGCTCTTTACTACCATGGTTTCCTTAAATGCTGTTTTTGCCGACCCCTCATTTTTAAGCCGAGGCCCTAATGACCAAATCTGCATTCGATGCTCATCTCAAATGTTCTTTTTGCGGTAAATCCCAAGAAAAAGTCCGCAAACTGATCGCTGGCCCAGGGGTCTATATCTGCGATGAATGCGTGGAACTGTGCAATGAGATTTTGGATGAGGAACTGCTGGAAAACCATGGGGGGATGTCCCAGGCTGCCGTAAAGCCGGAGCAGCGCAAGAAGAAAGAGACGGTACCCTTGAACCTCAACCAGTTGCCCAAGCCCCGCGAACTGAAGAATTTTCTGGACGAGCATGTGATCGGCCAAAGTGCAGCCAAGAAGGTACTGTCTGTGGCGGTCTACAACCACTACAAGCGACTGAGCTACGCCCAAGCTCGGGAAGAGGAGAAAAATCCGGCGATCGACCAAAATATCGAGCTGCAAAAATCTAATATTCTGTTGGTCGGACCCACGGGCTGTGGGAAAACAATGTTGGCGCAGACCCTAGCACGGGTCTTGCAGGTACCCTTTGCAGTGGCCGATGCCACGACGCTGACGGAGGCGGGCTATGTGGGTGAGGATGTGGAAAACATTCTGCTCCGCCTGTTGCAGATGGCTGACATGGATGTGGAGGAGGCCCAACGGGGGATCATTTACATTGATGAGATCGATAAAATCGCTCGCAAGAGCGAGAATCCTTCGATTACCCGAGATGTATCCGGGGAAGGCGTGCAGCAAGCATTGCTGAAGATGCTGGAAGGAACGATCGCTAATGTGCCGCCCCAGGGTGGCCGCAAGCATCCCTACCAGGACTGCATTCAGATTGATACAAGCAATATCATGTTCATCTGCGGTGGAGCCTTTGTGGGCATGGAAAAGATCGTGGAGCAGCGGTTGGGCAAGAAGTCCATGGGCTTCATTCAGCCCGATGAAAAGGGCTTTTCGCGGGAACAACGCAATGCGGATATGCTGAAGCAGATGGAACCGGAGGATTTGGTAAAGTTCGGCCTAATTCCGGAGTTCATCGGGCGCATCCCAGTAACGGCGGTGCTGGAACCATTGGACGAAGATGCTTTGGTGGAGATTCTGACGGAGCCGCGCAATGCGCTAGTGAAGCAGTACGAGCAGTTGCTGAAGATGGACAATGTGAATCTGGAGTTCAAGCCCGATGCGATTCGGGCGATCGCTCGGGAGGCTTTTCGGCGGAAGACGGGGGCACGGGCCCTGCGCGGCATTGTGGAGGAGCTGATGCTGGATATGATGTATGAGGTGCCTTCGCGGAAGGATGTGACACGGTTCTCGATCACTTCGGAAATGGTGGAGAAGCGATCGACAGCGGAGCTTTTGACTTTGCCGGTACGCAAGTCCGAGTCGGCCTAGAATTTTCGGATTTTGGCACCACCATTGGATTGATCCAATGGTGGTGTATTTTTTGTGAGGTTACCCCAACCACCGCCCACCCTCGATCGAACCTGCTAATTCCCCCGCAGGCAAAGGCTTACTAAACAAATACCCCTGCACTGCGTAACAATCCACCGAAGCTAAAAAATCTAATTGCTCCGGCGTTTCCACCCCTTCCGCCACCACCTCCAACCGCAACTCCCGCCCCAAATTCACGATCGTCCGTACAATCCCCGCATCGATCGAACCCGCCCGCAACTCCTGAATAAAAGAACGATCTACCTTCATTCGATCCAACGGCAAATGCTTTAACGCCGACAGCGAAGAATAGCCCGTCCCAAAATCATCTAAAGAAACCTTAATTCCATAATCTCGCAGCTCCTGCAACACCCGAATCGTCTCGGCGAGATTACCGATCGCCATGCTCTCGGTGATTTCCACCTCCAAATACTCCGCCGCCAAACCAGAAGCCCCCAAAGCCCCCTTCACCACCTCCACAAAATCCGGCTGCTGCATCTGCTTCACCGAAAGATTCACAGCGATTGGGAAAAAGCCCAAACCCTGCTCCTGCCAACGCTTATTTTGGGCACAAGCCTCTTGCAGCACCCACTCCCCAATTTGCACGATCAAACCAGTATCCTCCGCCACCGGAATAAATTCCAACGGACCAATCAGCTGAGCCTGAGCATCAAAACAACGCAACAGCGCCTCCACCCCCACCACTCGCCGATCGAGCGCATTGATCTGGGGTTGATAGTGCAGTGCTAACCGCTCCCGACCCACCGGATGAGCGTGTTTCGTACAGTCCAAAGCCCGATATAGCAAATTCTCCAGCCGCAACCGCTGCATCGCCTGGGAACCGATCGCCGCACTATAGGTCTCATAACCACTGCCCCGCTGCTTCGCCAAATACAGCGCCGCATCCGCATGTTTCAGCAATGTATCCCCATCCTCCCCATCGTAGGGAGATACCGCGATGCCCATACTGCCCTGGAGATAGAGGTAATTACTATTCAAATGGACAAAATTATTCTCAAACTCAAAAGGTGCAGCCAAATCATCCAGGATCCTTTGGGCGATCGCCTCCAAGGCCAGTAAATCCTGGAAACCCGAGATTAAAAAAGTGAATTCATCGCCACCCCAACGACCGAGTACCGCACCGGGATCCACCGCACCCCGGAGCCTAGTCACGACCATTTGCAACAATTGATCGCCAATACCGTGCCCCAGACTATCGTTGATTTTTTTAAAGCGATCTAGATCTAAAAACAGCACAGCCAGCAACTGATCATTTTCCTGAGCTTTAGCCAGAGCCAAAGTCAGGCGCTGTTGGAGCAACAAGCGGTTCGGCAAGCCTGTCAGCACATCATAGTAAGACTGGTGGCGAAACATACTTTCGATCCGCTGTTGCATTACCGCCGTATAGAGGTGCAGCGCGAGTGCTTGGGCCATTTGCACTTCCTCCCCCTGCCAAGGATCCTGCCGAAACAAAGTCAGACAGCCGATGCACTGATGGTTGTAGCGCAAGGGTAAGATCAACAGGGAGTTGATGCCAGCAGCCCGAAAAGAAAAGTACAAAGACTCCAACATCGGCTGCTGATAAATATCCGATACGGCATAGACCTGATGCTGATCGCCACCACTGACCTCCCCATACATCAGCCGCTGCCACAGAGCATTTTTTTCCACCTCGATCGGCGTTTCCGGCTGACTGCCTTGACCGTAAATTTGGGCCGGTTGACCGATCGGCTCGGCAATCACATACAACCTAGCCCCATCAGCATTCAAGGCTCTACTCAGCTCGGTCAAGAGGGCCGGAGTACTCGCCTCATCCAAACCGCGCAGCAGCTCATTAATCCTACAAATCAGCGCTTCTTGCTGCTTTTGCAGTTGGGCGCGGGCCAGCAACTGAGACTGGGCCACCCCGATCGAGATTTGGTCGATAACCATCTGCATAGTTTGGAGCTGCTTCTGGCCGAAACGTTTGGACTGGCGGTGGTGACCGGCCAGAACTCCCCAGAGATTGTTTTGCTGCAAAATTGGAATCAGCAAATAAGTAACGGCCCCCAGCTCGCGCAGCTCCGCCTCATAGTTGGGGTGATTCGGGGCCTGGGCCAAGAATTCACGGCTGCTAGTGGGTTGGCAATAGAAGGAGGTCTTGCCCGTTTGGCTATCGATGACCAACCACTGCCGATCGACCACCATCAGATCGCAATGGGCCTTGGGAATATGCTGGGGCGAAAGACTTTTCCCCAGTAACGAAGACATCTGTCGATCGGCCTTGCTCTCCCGCCGCGACTCGCGCATGGCCTCGGCCACCACTTGCCAATGGCCGGTACCGGCCAGTTGATAAAAATTCAGCCGATCGATGTCCAACAGTTGCCGCATCGGCTCCGCAATATCCGTCAATAACTCCGAGACCTGCCTGGCATCACGAATCTGGCCCACCAAGTGGTTGAGCAATTGTTCACTGTCGATCGAGGGCTGCATCCAACCAATTCCGTAGTCACTTGCCATAGATCGATCTGCTGAGAGGTAGCCCGCTGCTGGTGTTTGCCTGTAATCTGGAGCAGGGTCGAATTTTAATCGACCATCTAATTCCACCGTCCGAGGCCCATTGTGATTCATCTTAAATCATCGGGCTTGGTAAATCGTAGCTATTTCGTCGCAGGGAAGCATTGGGCATGACTGAAAATGAGTCGCATTGGCTGGAATTGGTAGCCGCGGGGGCCACGAAAGCCGTAGAAAAGATGGCTTTCCCCAGCGCTACCGAATTGCCCGAGTTAGTCAAATCGGCCAGCGGCCAGCGATTACTAATAGCTGGCAGTGGCAGTAAATTAGCTTGGGGGCAGCCAGTAAAAAACCCGCAGATGCTGGTTTCTACCCAAAAATTAGACCGCCTGATCGACCATGCGATCGGCGATCTCACGGTCACGGTGGAAGCAGGAATTTCCTTTCAGCACCTCCAAGCTCAGTTGGCCAGCGCCAATCAATTCTTACCACTGGATCCCCTGTTTCCTGATCGAGCCACCATTGGCGGCATCATTGCCACGGCGGATACCGGCTCCCTGCGCCAGCGCTACGGTGGCGTGCGCGATTTGCTGCTGGGGATTCATTGGGTACGACCCGACGGTCAGGTGGCCAAAGCTGGCGGTCGGGTAGTGAAGAACGTCGCAGGCTACGACCTGATGAAACTGTTCACCGGCTCCTATGGCACCCTGGGCATCTTGCAACAGGTTACATTTCGCGTCTATCCCATTCCACCAGCTCAGGGTGGCGTTTGGGTGACTGGGACACCGGAGATGCTGAAAGACTTAGCAGCCAAACTTGGCCAGATGGCCCTGACCCCCACGGCCTTAGATGTGGTTTCGGCCCCTCTCGCCCAAAAATTAGACCTCGGCAGCCAAGGGGGAATCCTAGCCCGCTTTCAGACCATTCCAGCTAGCATTCAGGCCCAGTCCGATCGACTCATTACCCTCGCCCAGTCCCTAGGCGCTGAGACCACCGTACTGGACGAAGAACGCACCCAGAACATCTGGAGCAACCTGCGATCGGCCTGCCTGCAACCAATTCTGGTTAAAGTAGGAATGGGCACCACCAAGGCCGTGGAAATTCTGGCTGGTATCGATGGCCCTGGGGTAGTTCATTTGGGCAGCGGCATTGGTTTAATGGGTCTGGCCAGCCCAGCACAAATCGCTCCCCTGCGCAGTCAATGCGAGTCCGCTGGTGGCTACCTATCCGTATTACTAGCTCCCCCAACGGTCAAGCAAACCATCGATGTGTGGGGTCAACGGCCAGCCACCAAGCAACTCGATCGGCAACTGCGCCAAAAATTCGACCCCAGCGCCACCATCAATCCCGGCAAATTCTTTTCTCCCTAACTCGCCCATGATCACTATCGATACTGCCAATTGCCCCAGTTTTGACCTGAACCATCCACCGGATCCCAAGTTGATCGATGCCTGCGTCCACTGTGGCTTCTGTCTGGCCACCTGCCCCAGCTACCGCGTCCTGGGCAGCGAAATGGATTCGCCACGGGGGCGCATTTACCTGATGGATGCCATCAATAACGGCGAAATTCCCCTGTCGCCAGCAGTAGTAGAGCATTTCGATAGTTGCCTGGGCTGTCTGGCCTGCGTCACCACTTGTCCTTCTGGCGTGCGCTACGATCAGCTGATCGACGACATGCGCCCCCAAATCGAACGCAACCACCGGCGAACCTTGATCGAGCGTCTCTACCGACAGCTAATTTTTTATCTTTTCCCCTATCCCGATCGACTGCGCATTCTGCTCTGGCCCCTCTTGGTCTACCAAAAAACCGGGTTGCAGCAAGCAGTCAGACAGACCAAACTGCTTCCTAAGATTTCACCCCATCTCGCAGGGATGGAAGCTAACTTGCCGCCCCTAGAAGTGGCCGACCTGACGGTCATGGTGCCCGAAAAGATTCCGGCAGTGGGCGATCGCCGCTACCGTGTCGGCATGATCTTGGGCTGTGTTCAAAGACTGTTCTTCGATCGAGTCAACCAAGCCACCATCCGCGTCCTGACCGCCAACGGCTGCGAAATCTCCGTACCTATGTCCCAGGGCTGCTGCGGAGCATTACCCCAACACCAGGGCCAAACCGATCAGGCCCAAGCCCTCGTCCGCCAGATGATCGACAGCTTCCCCGACTTGGCAGAACTCGATGCCATTATCATCAACGCCGCAGGCTGCGGCCACACCCTAAAAGAATACGGTCACATCCTCCAAGATGACCCGCTCTACGCCGCCAAAGCCCAAGCCTTCGCCACCAAAGTCCGCGATGTCCAAGAATTCCTGGTCAGCATCGAACTAGTCACGCCTCTCCACCCCATCTCCTCCGCCCCATTACAGGTAGTCTACCAAGATGCCTGCCATCTCTTGCACGGCCAAAAAATCAGCCTCCAACCCCGCCAACTCCTAGCCAAAATTCCCCAAGTCCAGCTCCAAGAACCCCTGGATGCCGGTCTCTGCTGCGGCAGTGCAGGCATTTATAACATGCTCCAGCCCGAAGTAGCCACCGAACTAGGTCGCCAAAAAGTCACCAATCTCCTCAACACCGGAGCCACGATCATCGCCTCCGCCAACCCCGGCTGTAGCCTCCAAATCAGCCAACACCTCCGCGATCGCCAATCCCAAGTCCCGATCTATCATCCAGTGGAACTACTAGATCGATCAATCCAAGGCCAACCACTTCCATAAAAATCTTACTCAACTCCGATCACTTCACCCGCTGACTCTGCCAAAGCTGATAACGCCCTCCCATTGGCAACAACCAAATCGTCAAAATCGCCCAATGCCCCAACACCGTTAACCAAAAAGACTGACTCACATAATAAATCAACACACAAACCAACTCCAACAACCCAGCCAACACCAAAGTGGGCAACCGCCGAAAAGAGCTGTGCAAAGCACCATAACCCAGCGGATACCGCAACACCGCGATCGCCCAAGCCACCCCTAACCACCACCAAGCCAGCTGCTCCTGCCGTAGCGGCACCGCCACCACCCGCATCAACAGCTCTTCCAAACCTACCCAAACAACCAAAAACACCATCAAGATTATGGCTCGCCGATTATTCCTTAATCCCAAGCCATAGTGATGGAGCTGCAAATTCCACCAAACCTGCACCGGCTCCAGATTAGAAAGACCCCAACGCAAACTCAAGGGAGCTGCGATCGCCGCGTATCCCGTAAAAAGCACCCAACTTAGCAGCAAATGGAGACCACTCGGGTAAGTGGTGAGGGCAATCCAGAGCCGCAATTGAATCGTCGATAATATCACTTGTGCATTATGCCCAAGATGATCGGCTGTCGATGCATGGGGAGAAAAATTCAAAGATTATGTTGACATTTAACCACAGACCTATCTATTTAGACCACCAGGCCACCACCCCACTCGATCCTAGGGTCCTGGCTGCCATGGCTCCCTACTGGACGGAGCAATTTGGCAACGCCGCCAGCGGCCACGCTTACGGCTGGGCCGCTGCCGCCGCCATAGAACTCGCCCGCCACCAAATCGCTACCGCGATCGGTGCCCAACCGGCGGAAATCATTTTTACCAGCGGAGCCACCGAAGCTAACAACCTGATCCTCAAAGGAATCGCCGAATCCCAATGGCCACATGGGCGACGACATATTGTCACCGCCGCCACCGAACACAGCTCCATCCTGGCCCCTTGTAAATATCTAGAGCAACTAGGCTTCGAAGTTACCTACCTCGGCGTAGACGATCAGGGACTAATTAGATTAGCAGACTTGGCTGCCGCCCTGCGATCAGACACTATTCTCGTCTCGATTATGGCCGCCCACAACGAAATCGGCGTGCTCCAACCCCTCCCAGAGATCGCCCAGATCTGCCAAGCACGCCATATTCCCTTCCACAGCGATGCCGCCCAAGCCCTCGGCAAAATCGACTTGAATGTCCAGCGCGATCAAATTGATGCCCTCTCGCTCACCGCCCACAAAATCTATGGGCCCAAAGGCATCGGTGCTCTCTACCTGCGGCGTGGTTTACGCTGTGTCCCCCAACAGCTGGGTGGCGGTCAAGAACAAAACCATCGATCGGGCACCCTGGCCACTCCGCTGATCGTGGGCTGGGGACAAGCGGCCCAACTAGCTAGCCAAGACCGCCGCCCTTACATAGACCTCCTGACCGGCCTGCGAGATCGGCTCTGGCAACAGCTCCAATCCATCCCCGGCGTCATTCTCAATGGCTCCTTCACCCAACGGCTCCCGGACAACCTCCACCTCAGCTTCCCCCAAACGGACAGTGCCAGCCTCTTGCGGGAAATTTGGCCCTTGGTCGCCCTCTCCAGCGGTTCCGCCTGTAGCAGCGGCCAGCCCTCCCATGTGATGGCTGCCCTGGGGCGCAATCCTGCTTGGGCCAGCCTGCGCTTTAGTTTAGGCCGCTCCACCACCACCGACGAGATCGATCGGATTGCCACTGCCACGATCGCCGCCGTAAAATCTTTACAGTCCTAGGGGGATCGGAAACGATCATGATTCGGGGTATACTAAAGAGCGCGAGTAGGGATGTTTCCTAGCAGCGTGACCGATCGCGAGACTCAATCAATCGATCGACAGCTAGAGATAGGACTTTCTCTACCCTAATTGACTTTTCTCAACTCCAAATCCGCTCGACCTGCTCCGGTTTTCGATGCGAGCCGTCTGGTGCTTTTGCCTCAACCGTGAGTAGATTTGAGCCAGCTCATCACTAAGGAAATAAAACTAGCAGCTTAAATCAAGTCAGTTTTTAGTCGTTGACGTAGTATCTTCGTTCCTGTGGATCTGCTGTAACCGATAGTCTGCCTCGACAGAGGGAGGTTTTCTAGGGCATTCTCATCGAACCACCTAGCCTCCTGTCTTTTACTAACTAAATCTATCCAGCACCGGGCAGCACTATTTTTTATGCCCGCAGTTGCTGCAACTTTTGAGGAAATTTAATGGCAAAGCAAATAATCATCGCAGAACAGCATCGAATTGGTGCGGTTTTTGCCGAAGATCAAATCCAAGAAATAATTGTTTCCACCGGCCAACACCAAGTTTGTGATATCTATCTCGGTGTAGTTGAGAATATTGTCCAAGGCATCGATGCTGCCTTCGTCAATTTGGGCGACCCCTCTCGCAACGGCTTTATTCACGTCACAGATCTCGGGCCACTCCGGCTGCGGCGCAGCGCTGGAGCAATTACGGAGCTACTAGCACCCCAACAAAAAGTGCTAGTGCAAATCATGAAAGAACCCACGGGCAACAAAGGCCCGCGGTTAACCGGCAACATCAGCCTCCCCGGTCGCTATGTGGTATTGATGCCCTTTGGCAAAGGCGTGAACCTTTCCCGGCGGGTGCGCAGCGAAGCGGAGCGCAACCGGCTGCGGGCTTTAGCCGTATTGATTAAGCCAGCAGGCATGGGCATGTTAGTCCGCACCGAAGCCGAAGGCAAAACCGAAGAAGAAATTATCGAAGATTTGGAACAGTTGCAACGCCAGTGGGAAACAGTGGAACAGGATTCCACCACTGCGCGGGCCCCGTCTCTCCTCAACCGGGATGATGATTTCGTCCAAAGAGTCCTGCGCGATGTCTATACCAGCGATGTCAACCGAGTCGTGGTGGATTCGGCCCCAGCAGTCAAGCGGGTCAAGCAATACCTCAGCAGTGGCGGGCGCACCCCCGAAGGTCTGCTCATCGACCACCACCGGGAACGCCAATCCATCCTGGAATATTTCCGGGTCAACTCGGCCATCCGAGAATCGCTCAAGCCCCGTGTAGACCTACCTTCCGGCGGCTATATTATCATCGAACCCACCGAAGCTCTGACGGTAATTGATGTCAACTCCGGCTCCTTTACTCGCTCTAGCAACTCTCGCGAAACGGTGCTCTGGACAAACTGCGAAGCAGCCACCGAAATCGCCCGTCAACTGCGCCTACGAAACATTGCTGGCGTGATCGTGGTGGACTTTATTGATATGGACTACCGCAAAGACAAGTTGCAAGTCCTGGAACACTTCGATCGCCAACTGCGGGCCGACAAAGCTCGTCCTCAAATTTCTCAGCTTTCGGAACTGGGCTTGGTCGAGCTGACCCGCAAGCGCCAGGGCCAGAACATCTACGAACTATTCGGCCAAACCTGCAACCACTGTGGTGGTCTGGGCATCACCGCACTTCTGCCCGGTGAAACAGCCCCCAGCACGATCGAAACCCGCGAGTTCCGCGACAGCCGCTCCCCCGCACCAGTGATTCAGCGCACCTGGGATCACGGCAATGAGCCGTTCGAACAATCTCCAGAAGAAGAAGAAAATCTCAACCTAGTCAACGGCGCTAGTTACCAAGAGCGCGGTCGCCTAGATAAGCGGCGGCGGCGGCGGGGCGAGAAGCCCGAGACTGCTCGCGAAGACAGCGGTCGCCCCGTCCCCCGAGGCTCAGCCCCATTGGCCTTTAGCGATCCGATGGGCAGCAATGATGCTCCCCCACTCTTCCCGGAAATCGACGAACAGCCGCCGAATGTGGATATCTTGGCCATGGATACCATGGGCGAACAATCCGATAAGCCCCCGCGGACTAAGCCGGTGCGCACCCCCGTAGAGCCGCCGGAGCGCCTATCCGTAGAAATGTCCGAAGCCGAAAAGGTCACCTATGCCTGGATGGGCGTATCTCCCCTGATCAAGCTAGAGCAAGAGATCCGCAATCCCCGCACGGCGATCGTCACTATCGTCGAGCCAGGTAGCCTGCCGCCGATCGATCTCCAAAGTTCCGAGGCTCCAGCCGCCTATATCCCAGAATCCTATCCGGAGGAATCTGCCCAAATGAGCCTGCTGCCGGTATTTGTCCCGGAACCAACGCCGGTTCTCTCGGCGATACGGGCTGTCGCCCAGGCTAGCACCAACGATGAAGATGAGATTGATGAAATGGCAGAAGCAGCTCCCTTGACCAAAGCCATATCAATCCCTGTCCCCACACCCAAAATAGCTGAGCCACCCCCCGAAGAAATCGATGATAACCCCCAAAGACGTAAACGTCGCCGCTCTTCAGCGGTAATCTCCGAAGACTAAGTTCCCAGTCTCTGATCCTCCTTCTGCAAGGGGGATCAGAGTGAATCCGTCCCTATCCTCGGATTGTCTCAAAAACTCAACAACTGCTGCCGGATGATCGCCAAAGCCTTCCCCCGGTGGCTGATTCTTCTTTTGGTCTCCTGATCCATCTCGGCAAAAGACTGGCCGACCTGCGGCACATAGAAAACCGGGTCGTAACCAAATCCCCCATTCCCCACCGGCTCTCGCAAAATCTCTCCAGCACAAATCCCCTCAGTCTTACCAGCGATCGACCCATCCGGACGAGCCACGGCGATCGCACAGACAAATTGGGCCGTTCGATCGCCGACACCCGCCAACTCTCCTAATAATCGTTCGATCCTGGCCCCATCGGAATCAGCATAGCGAGCCGAAAAAATTCCTGGCGCACCGTTCAAAGCCATTACTTCCAGGCCCGAATCATCGGCGATCGACCATTTCCCCGTGGCTAAGGCCGTCTCGCGGGCCTTCAGGGCGGCATTAGCTGCAAAGCTCTTGCCAGTCTCCTCGATCTCCAGCTCTGCTGGTTTCAGGCTCAGCACCCAGCCACTATCTACCAAATAGGCTTGTAACTCTCGTAGCTTGCCTGTATTACCCGTTGATACAACCAGTTCTCTCATAATGTCCTAGCGGAAACAGCCGCACCGAAAAGGATCCAAAGAATTTCGGAACTTATCCAGCTTAGAATACTTCAAACAAAATAAGGATTAAAAATTGTTCTGCAACCCAAAGTCATGAAGCTCCCCACATCGCTCGCCTTTTCTCTTATTTGTTGTCTAGCTGCGCCAGTAGTAATCCAAGCTAATGCCCAAGCCAGCTCCAATCAAAGCTTCGGTATTTTCGATAAACCGCTCACCAATGCCCCCAACTTAGTGGCTCTCTACGAAAGCGTCAGCAATGCCGAGTTGCGCAAATATGCATCGGTCATTATCGAAACGGAGCCATTGCGCCTAGAAGCCCTCAACACTATCCAAAGTCAAATCGGCGGCCAGGTGCCAGCCTTGATGTGCAGCGAACCCAGCAGCATGGATGGGATACCGGCCAGCTCTCGCCGGGTCTTTGTCAAATACTGTAACAGTGTAAATAGCAGTGCCCAAAAGCATGGCCTGAGCCAAGGTAGCTTCAACCGCATCACTTCATTAGTTTCTAGTGATAGTCGAGTGCGCGAACGGCTCCAGCGTCAAGTTAGCTGTATCCAGAGCGGTAGCTGCTAGAACCCTTGGCATTGTTGTAGAATTGCTGTGAAATAAATCACTGCTACCCATGCCCGAACCCATTGACTGGTCGCGATTGCAAAAAGCCTTGGCCGTGGAAGCCCAATATGGCTTCACGGACTTGGTCGGCCAGCGATATCGGTTCAGCGAATTTTTTGGGATCACCCTGCGCCAACCACCTCCAGCCCTTGCTAACGCCGATCGGCAACGGTGGCGAGACCTAGCTACGGAATTCGATGGCTACACTCAGCTGATGACCGCCGATCGCCAAAAATTATTAACCAAAACCGATCAGCTATTAGTTGCCGCCCGCGACCAAATCGCCGAACTGATCCGTGTTCACAAAGTGTCTCTGAAAGAGAATCCCGCTGTTCGCAACCAAGTTGCGGCCGTCAAGCAAGCCCCTGCTAATTTCCCCGATACCCCAGCCCCAGCAGCAACCAATTCAGCACCAACTGACCTAGTACCCACCGGACTCGATCGGCCCATCAAAGACCTACCCAAGGTCGGCAGCAAATTCGTCGAAAGTCTGGCCAAGCTGGGACTTTACCAGGTCAAAGACCTACTCTTTTACTATCCGCGCGACTATATCGACTATGCTCGCCAAGTGGATATTCGCTCCTTGGCCGAGGGCGAAACAGTCACCCTCGTTGGCACTGTCAAACGTTGTAGTTGCTTCAGCAGTGCTAAAAACCAAAAACTCACCATTCTAGAAATGGTGCTCAGCGATCCCACGGGTCAGATCAAGCTGGGCCGCTTTTATGCGGGCAGTCGCTATAGTAGCCGAGGCTGGCAAGAATCGATCAAGAAGAAATTCGCCGTGGGTTCGATCGTGGCGGCCTCGGGCCTAGTCAAAAGCCAAGGAAAATATGGACTGACTCTCGATAACCCAGAAATGGAAGTCTTGGCGGATAGCAGCACCGAAATTGATTCCATGCGGGTCGGCAGAATCCTGCCGGTCTATCCCCTGACGGAGGGCATTGGAGCCGATGCCCTGCGGCGGGCGATGGTGGCAGCTTTGCCTTCGGCCGCATTATTAGCGGAGACTTTGCCCGAGCAACTGCGTCAGCAATTCAATTTGGCCGATTTAGCTCAGTCGATCGCCAATATCCATTTCCCCGCCGATGTGGCAGCTAAGGACGCGGCCCGTCGCCGCTTGGTATTCGATGAATTTTTCTATTTGCAACTGGGCTTTCTATATCGCCGTCAGCAAATGCGCCAGCGCACCACCGTATCGGTAAAAATCCCCGAAAATTCGCTGCTGGATCGGCTCCGCCAAATGCTGCCCTTTCAATTAACTGGGGCCCAAGAACGAGTGGTGGGCGAAATCCTTCAGGATCTGCAAGGCACCCATCCAATGAACCGGATGGTGCAGGGCGATGTGGGTTCCGGAAAAACCTTGGTGGCGGTGATGGCAATTCTGGCGGCGATTCAGTCTAATTATCAAACGGCTTTGATGGCTCCGACGGAAGTATTAGCCGAGCAACATTATCGCAAGTTATCGAGCTGGTTTACGATGCTGCATCTGCCGATCGAGCTATTAACTGGTTCCACCAAAGCGGCCAAACGCAAGCAAATCTATCGAGAGCTAGCCACTGGTGAGTTATCGATTATCGTCGGTACCCATGCCTTGATTCAAGATAAGGTGAATTTCGATCGCCTCGGTTTAGTAGTGATCGACGAACAGCATCGATTTGGGGTATACCAACGAGCGATGCTTCAGCAAAAGGGCCTGGAACCCCATGTGCTAACCATGACGGCCACGCCGATTCCGCGCACTTTGGCTTTGACGCTCCATGGGGATTTGGATGTGAGTCAAATCGACGAACTCCCCGCCGGTCGTCAGCCGATCCAAACAAATTTGATGGGGGGCCGGGAACGCCGTCATGCCTATGAATTAATGAAGCGAGAAATTGCCCAAGGTCAGCAGGTATATATTGTATTGCCGCTGATTGAAGAATCGGAAAAGCTCGATTTAAGGTCGGCGATCGCCGAGCACGAACGCCTATCTACGGCGATTTTCCCGGAGTTTCAGGTAGGATTACTCCATGGCAAGATGAGTTCGGCGGAGAAAGATGGGGCGATCGAGGCCTTCCGCCGCAATGAAACCCAGATCTTAGTGGCCACTACGGTGATCGAAGTGGGAGTGGATGTGCCCAATGCCACTGTGATGATGATCGAGAACGCCGAACGCTTTGGTCTTTCCCAGCTCCACCAACTGCGGGGCCGGGTCGGACGGGGCAGTCACCAGTCTTTTTGTCTGCTCATGAGTGGCAGCAATTCCGCCGATGCCAAGCAGCGCCTCCAGGTGCTGGTGGAGTCCCAAGATGGTTTCTGGATTTCGGAGATGGATCTGCGTTTGCGGGGGCCTGGGGAAGTGCTGGGAGCGCGCCAATCGGGGCTGGCCGATTTCGCTTTGGCCAGTTTGGTGGCCGATGGGGAGGTTTTACAAGAAGCGCGCACTGCTGCCGATCAGGTGATGGCGAGCGATCGAGAATTAGCCACGGTCCCCCACATCCGCGCCGAACTGGATTATCGCTATCAAAAACTGATGGGTGGCAGCATCTTTACGTGAATTACTGCTACCATTTGCCTTCAAATCTGTGGATGTAGTTGTTTTGCTAAGAGATGAGTCTGTGGTGCGCATCCGAGGTGGATGGGTTACAATTGGCACGGATGGAGTTAGTGAGGCTAATTCGTATGACAATTTCGCCGTTGGTTGAAGGTTCTCAGCCTATTGCTCTTGAAGATCTGCCAGTCAAGAAGCGGAATCCCACGATCGAGGATTTCCATTTTCCTGATGGGTTGCCGACAGCAGATGAGTTACCAGATTCGGATGATACGCCTGTGGATAGTGAGTTGCAAGAGTTGATTCCGGGGTTGTTGAAGGCAATTTTGATGGATATGTGGGGTCGCGATCGCAACGACTGGCTGTTTAGTATTGATATGGCTTTTCACTACGACCCCGACAAACCAGCGATCGCTCCGGATGGAATGCTGTGCCTTGGTATTCAGCCTCCAGCTACGGAGAATCTGCGATCAAGTTATGTTCTTTGGCAGGAGCAAGTCCTCCCGTTGCTTGCTTTGGAGATCGTTTCTAAAACATCGGGCAAGGAGCAGACGAAGAAGAAAGATACTTTTGAATCTATTGGGGTGTTGTACTATTTGGTCTATGCACCGTTGCTGAAGCGGAAGGCTAAGTTTCAGCTCTATAAGCTGATTGCCGGACAGTATGTTTTGCAAAGTGACGGACGCGAGCCTTACTGGATGCCAGAGATTGGTTTGGCAATTGGGGCTGAACGACAATTTCAGGGAACTCAGGAACGGGAATGGCTGTATTGGTATGACGAAAATAATGTGAGGTATCTCACTCCGACGGAGAAATCAGCAATGGCAGCGACAAGAGCTGATGCTGAGGCTAAAAAGGCAGCGGAGGAAGCTGAAAGAGCTAATGCTGAGGCTAGAAAAGCAGCAGAAGAAACTAAAAGGGCTGATGCTGAACATCAAAGAGCTGAGATTGAATTGGCTGCAAGGGTTGCTGCTCAGCAGGAAATAGAGCTACTCCGAGAACGTCTTAGGGCTTTGGGAGTAGATCCTGATTCGATCACTTCGCCTGAATCTTAAGCGATCAATAGAGAGGCAGATCGAAGGGAGAGTATCAATTAACAAATTCATTTCGGTTTGGTCAGTGGTGTTTTGGATGGCGGTTAGTAGTGCTGGTACTGCCAATGGAGAACTGACTTGACCGAGGGATTGGGCGGCGCTGCTGTGAACTGATGGCAATGGAGGCGGTTAGGTTTTGCAGTAGAGCGAAGATGGCTAGTTCGGCTTATAGTTGACCGAGGGAGATCGCGGCAGCGGTGCCGACTTCTGGGTTGGGGTCTTTAAGGGCGGTGATGAGTTCGAGGATAGCTGCGGTTGCGCCGATTTGACCAAGGGATTGAATGATGGCTTGACGGACGATGGGGGATTGGTCGGTGAGGGCGGTTAGGAGGTTGGGGGTAAATTTGGGATCGTGAAGTTTCCCGATCGCGGTGGCAGCTTTGGCGCGGACAGAGGGGTTGGGGTCGTTGGTGAGGGTGCGGCAAAAGGTGTCCCAGATGGTTTGTCGATCAGTGGGGGTGAGGGACATGGCTTTTGGGTGGGTTGGAGGAGATTGAATCGATCTTAGCAGATCAATTGTGGTCGGGGTTGAAGAGTTGTTTAGTTTGATTTCTGCTTTATCAGCGCTTATTTCAGAGAATTTGTCAGATAAACTAAGTTCGCTTCAACCCATAGTCCCATATCATCTGCAACTTGAGGTTGAGCAGTTGGATCTTTTTTCTTTCTCTCAGCAAAACCTTTTGCTCTTTCTACATGATTTCCACCCTGGTATAGAGTTGCAAGAATTGCTGGATGACGACTAATATTAATCCCACCATGATTTTTATACGCATCGACAGCTTGCTTCATATATTTACCAATCATATCGATTGCAGATGGGGCAAAAGCTAGTCTGTCTGCTAGCTCCTGAATACTTGGGGATTGTCCTTCAGAACTTAGAATATTCATAGCTGTTGCAAAATGCATCTTACCCCATCCATCTCCATTGAATAGATTTGGATTTGGGAAGTTATTTTTTTGTGCAAAATCATTAGCCAGCGAATTTACATAGGGCGCTATTAATAGCTTAGATACCACATTTAGCGGCGTTGCTGCTGTAATTAGAGCTGCTGGAATTGAAACATCATATATTCCATACTCTTTAGCTAATACATAATTTAACTTGTCACGATCCCTACTTCCCGAGTTCTTTTCGTATTCCCATTGAATAGCTCCTGCTATTGCGCGAGCATCTACTCCATAATGATCTGCGACACTAACAATAAAGTTTTTGTATTCCTTTATCATTTGAACTGCACCATTCTCACCATTCTCATCATACTTTGTCACATAGTCCCAAGTTGTGGGAGGTACAGGTCGAGAGTTTATGTTATTTATTTCTTGTAATAGCAAATTATCATAAGATTGGAGGCTGGTTGGTAAGTTATTGTTAACTGGAGGCACTGCTAAAATGTACGAATTAGACACAGCATCTTTAGGGTTTACCCACTCTATGCGATTACCATATCCGCCACTACCATTGCCATATTTATCGATCGTTATCCAATAATTATGATTAACTACGACTCTTCCATCTAATGAGTTAGAATCAACGATTTTAACTCTGAATGATTGGCTATCAATGATTTCAACATCTGTAACGATCGCCACGTGACCATAAGGATAGCTCAAAGTAGGGAAAGAAATAATTGAACCACGAACTGGTGGAGAAGGATCGGTTACCGGTTTGAATAAGCCAGAGAACTGTTCGGCAACCGTTCGCGCAGTCTCACCCCCGTTACCCAATGTTAAGGATCGACTTCTTTCACTTGGGGACAGATATTCTTCTTCTAAGTAACGAGCTATCAAAGTCACACATTCACCTTGTAAATCACTACGATCCAATCTTGAGATATTAGTGGTACCAGTGAACCTAGCTAAAAAGTCATTTAGTTTAGCATTTGTTCCAGCAGGTGCAGTTACTGCTGAAGTACTTGGAAGCACTAAATTAGATGTTGGGGTAGCAACTACCGATCGACCTGGATCTCCATTGACATAAGCACTGGGCACCCAATAATTCGTCCCCTTGATGTGATACCACTTATTATCTGGAGTACCCAACCTAGTATCAATCAGTGAATCCCCTGTTGTCCAAGCATCAAAACTTATAGTGTCATTGAAATTACGCATGATACCACTTCGATCGCCCTCGCGAGGAGTATTTCTCAGAGCAACCCCAACACCAGACATCACAACCGCCGTAAACTCATTGACATAATTAATTGCCGCACCACCAAACGTCAATAAAGTACTAGTCGCGCCACTGCCGTGGAGAATATCCCCATTTTGGAAGTGCTGAACTATTTTTTCACCACCAATCCCCTGCTCTCCACTTGTTGGCGCACCCAACCGTCCATTTTCACCACCCTCATTATTTAGATAGTGACTACCAATTCCACCATAAACAGCAAAGATGCCGTTAGAACCGCTAATCAACGCCCCATTCTGGAAGTTTTGCCGATTCCCAATTCGATCAGAGGTAGGATAACCCAAAGCTCCATCGGCACCATTGCCCGTCGCCAAATACGCATTCCAGAAACTACCACCAACCCAATAAGAATTATCATTCGCATTGGATTTTAAAATTGCCCCTCGACCCTCATTGCCACCCTGAAAATCTTGAGCATATCCATTAGCCCAAGCATGAACATTATTAGTAGCACTACCAATTCCTCCGCCTCCACCAAAACGATTGAAAGTATTAATGTAGGTATTGTGGGCGCTGTTGCCATCAAAACCAACCCTCACCCCAGTATTCTGAGACACCTGAGCATTTCCACCATCAGTCCACCGCACTGGGTTATTTGATACTAGCTGCAACTCTCCATGCTCAAAAACCTGATACCAATGGTCACTAAAAACTTCATTGCCGATTGGCATCCCCAACCGCTGTCGATCGCCCGCACTCAGCTCATTGTTATAAGTATTCCGCAAAGAATTTTGCACAATATAAGAACCCTTCGCCCCATGGAAAATAGTCCCATTTTGGAAATTCTGTCTCCACTCTAACCCATTACCCAAAAACACCTCAGCCTCAGTTGGTTGGCCTAAATGCTGTCGCTGAGCAGCACTAATCTTATTGTAATAATAGTCGCCAACACTACCTTGGATTGGAAAATTATTTCCATTACTATTTAACTGAGATGTATTGTTGTTGCTACCTGAACTGATAATAATGACACCACCTCCATTATAAACTGGTGGAGGAGCAGTTGAGACCTGAACATTAAGAGTAAAGTCGCTCACAGAGGTACTTGTGACCTTAACTGTATAAGTTCCTGGAGCCAAATTGCTTTGAACTGATCGACCCTGAGCATCACTAGCAACCACCTGATTTTGACTATTCAACAGCGTCAAGCCAGGAACCCCTAGATTGCTACTAGACAACGTAATCGAACCATATGTTTGTTGGTTCACCGTAAAAGTGTAAGCGGTCGGCAAACTATAAGTAGCTCTGCCATTAGCCGTCAACTTATTCGACCCTAATACCCCAAGATTAGCTGGCCAGAACAGAGACTCCATCGTAGAGCCATTTTGAGTAATGCAACCCTTTTGAAAATCTTGGCGCAGAACTCCATTAGCACTGTAAATGTTGCTAATAGGATCTCCCAAACCCTCAAAAGCATCAGTGCCCATGAATTTTTCAATGAACTTATCATTAAAATTAGTACCATCAAAACCAATAGCACCAGCAGTAAACCTCACCTGTTTTAAGCCACTGCTCTTCACTTCCAAAACCCCACCCTGGAAAAACCGGAATGATGATTCAGTCCCAAAATACCATTGATTGTTATAAGTTAAACCCAACTGCGTTTTTTGAGCCTCAGTCAAGCTTTGATAGTATTTCCCTAAATCCCCCTCAATTAGACGAATACCGGCTTTAGCAGAATAAACAACTGTGCCTTCCGAAAAATCTTGTCTTGAACCATAACTAGTAGTTACGGCATCACCCAGCGGCACCCCAGGCATATTGCGATCAAAGTCGTACTTACCAATCTCCCCACTGGTTCTGAAAGTCCCTGTAGAAGTCTTATAGATAGAGCCGCTTTGAAAATCCTGAATCAAAGTCCCACTGCTTTCACGAGCATCGGCAACCAGTGCCCCCAATTCCTGCAACTGAGTAGCACTCAATCCCTTATAGTAGGTGGCGATCGCACCCGTTAGTGCAAAAGTTTGCGATGTCGCCACATTACTAATCAAAGTACCATTTTGGAAGTCTTGTCGGAACCCATTAGCAGTAGCTACCTTGTTTCCGATCGGCGCTCCAAAAGAACTATACTTAAACCGATACATACCACTGATCAATCCATCAACAACAAAAGTACCAGCTGCTGAAGTAAAAATACTACCTTTTTCAAAATCCTGGAACTTGACTCCGTTGAGCGTTTTAACAACACCTATTGGATTACCCAAGAAATCCCAACCATTATCTTCACAGACCTGATTAAACTTAACTGCAATACCCAAATTATGCTCACTACCATCAAGACCGATCGGATATGGCGTAAACTTCACCTCCCTCGTTCCATCAGGTTTCCAAGCCAATGTTCCTCCTTGGAAAAATTGGCGAAACCCACCAATATTCAAGCCACTTTCCAAAGATAATGGCACACCCAAAGCTTCTCTCTGTGTATCTGTCAGACCTCTATAAAGAGTAGCCAAAGTACTTCTAATGACTTGTTTGCCATTGATGATGATGCCTCCTTGAAAATCCTGTCGTCGGTAGTTGCCCGTAACAACCTCAGACCCGATCGGCACCCCTAGACCGAAAACAGCACCATTAGCCTTATAAAAAGCAGCGGTATCTCCCTGCACCACAAAAATTCCGCTTGGAGTCTGGAAAATAACACCTTTCTCAAAATCTTGCTTAAACCCGTTGCTAGTAGCAATCTGTTCACTTACTGGGATCCCAAAATTAGCGAAATTAGCTTTGTGGAAAGCACCTATTTCACCACGCACAGCAAAGATTCCAGATGAGGAAGCAAAGATATTCCCCTTTTCAAAATCTTGCGTTGCTCCATTACCTGCAATGCGAAGATTTCCAGTAGCCTTGCCCAAAGACATCGAGCCATTGACTTCATTATATTTATCAAGGAGAGGCGTGTAAATAGCAAAGGAATTGAGCTTCAGTTCTCCAGTTCCATTAGCTTTCCAGTCGATCGTCCCACCCTGGAAAACTTGGCTAGAATTGCCTCCTCCAAGATCCTTCTCCGCCGTAGATGGGGCACCCAATAGATTCTTTTGTTCACCAGTTAAACTATTGTAAAAGCCCGCAATTTTATCCAGTAAAATTTGAGTACCAAACTGCGGTGTAGAAAACACAATCTTGTTACCAAAGTTCTGCCGTACCCCAAAAGGAGTGACAACCTCATCCCCCGTAGGCAATCCGGTTACAGCAAACTTAGTACGGTACAGATCTCCGAATACTCCCCGCGCCACAAAGGTTCCAGCCGCAGATTGAAAAATGATTCCCCTCTCAAAATCCTGAACTAATCCCCCAGCATAAGATTGGAGAACATTTAAGGGTTTTCCTAGAGTCTCCCAGCCATTTGCCTGATTGAACTTATCCAGAACAACTTGGTTAACAGCATTGCCATTTACACCGATCGCAAAAGAGGTGAGCTTCAACTCTCCAGTTCCATTACTCTTCCATTCAATAGTTCCACCTTGGAAATATTGGCGAGAATTGCCGCCGCCAAGGGCCTGTTCTCCAGTATATGCAGCACCAAGCAGACTGCGCTGTTGCTCGGTTAAACCATTGTAGAATCCTGCAATATTCTCCAGCAAAATTTGGGCACCAAATTGTGGCGAAGAAAGAACGATCTTGTTACCAAAGTTCTGTCGAACTCCAAAAGAAGTAGCAACTTCATCGCCTGTCGGTAATCCAATTACAGCAAATCTAAATCGATATAATTCGCCGATCGCTCCCCGCGCCACAAAAGTCCCAGCAGCAGACTGGAAAATAATCCCTCGCTCAAAATCCTGGACTAAGCCTCCAGCATAAGATTGAAGAGCATTCAAAGGCTTGCCCAAAGTTTCCCAGCCATTGGCCTGATTGAATTTATCTAGAACAACTTGGTTAACAGCATTGCCATTTACACCGATCGAAAAAGAAGTGAGTTTCAGCTCTCCAGTGCCATTAGCTTTCCAATCGATCGTCCCACCCTTGAAAAACTGCCGAACATTGCCACCACCAAGACTCATCTCACCCCCATAGGGCGCACCAAGCATATCCCGCTGGGTGTCTGTTAAACCACGATAAAAGTTAGCAACATTATCCAGCAGAATTTGAGTACCAAACTGCGGCGTAGAGAATGCAATCTTGTTACCAAAGTTCTGCCGTAGTCCAAAGGAAGTAACCACCTCATCCCCTGTTGGCAACCCAGTCACCATAAATCTCGTTCTGTACAGGTCTCCAAATACCCCTCGTGCCACAAAAGTTCCAGCCGCAGATTGGAAAATAATCCCTCTCTCAAAGTCTTGGACTAATCCCCCAGCATAAGACTGGAGGGCATTCAAAGGCTTGCCCAAAGTTTCCCAGCCACTTGCCTGATTGAATTTATCTAGAACAACTTGGTTGACAGCATTGCCATTTACACCGATCGCAAAAGAAGTGAGCTTCAGTTCCCCTGTTCCATTACTCTTCCAATCGATCATGCCTCCCTTGAAAAATTGGCGAACATTGCCACCACCAAGGCTCAGCTCACCCCCATAAGGGGCACCAAGCCCATCCCGCTGTGCATCCGTCAAACCACGATAAAAATTGGCAACGTTATCCAGCAGAATTTGAGTGCCAAACTGCGGCGTAGAGAATGCAATTTTATTCCCAAAGTTCTGTCTCACCCCAAAGGAAGTGACAACTTCATCCCCCGTAGGTAAGCCAGTTATGGCAAATTTAGTGCGGTACAGATCCCCAAATACCCCCCGTGCCACAAAAGTTCCAGCCGCAGACTGGAAAATAATCCCTCTCTCAAAATCCTGGACTAAGCCACCAGCATAAGATTGCAGAGCATTCAAGGGATTTCCCAAAGTCTCCCAACCATTCGCTTGATTGAACTTATCTAAAACAACTTGGTTTACAACATTCCCGTTCAAGCCGATCGAATAAGACGCGAGCTTCACCTCTCCAGTGCCATTGTTCTTCCATTCCACAGTTCCACCCTTGAAGAACTGCCGCCAATTTCCCCCACCCAAACTATTTTCCGGTGTATAAGGCGCTCCTAACAGATTTCTTTGTGACTCTGATAAACCTCTGTAGTAGTTTCCTAAACTGCCCCTAACTAACTGAGAACCGTACTGCGGAGAATGAATCACCGTTCCGCCTTGAAATTCTTGTCGCCAACCATAACTAGTAGCAAGCTCCTCACTAGTTGCTAGTCCTAGCCCCAAAGCAGCACTATTGGTACGATAGTAAACACCGATCGATCCCCGCACCGCAAAAGTTCCAGCCGCAGATTGATAGATACTGCCCCGCTCAAAATCCTGAACAGTGCCACCAGTAATCGCTCTGACATTCCCAATCGAGTTGCCCAGTGACACCCAACCATCAACTTCATTGAATTTGTTCGTAAAAGCAACATTAATATTGCTGCCATTGGAGCCGATCGCAAAAGAGGTGAATTTCACTTCTCCTGTGCCATTGTTTTTCCATTCCACAGTTCCACCTTGAAAGAACTGCCGCCAATTTCCACCGCCCAAACTATTTTCTGGTGTGTAAGGCGCACCCAACAGATTTCTTTGCGCTTCCGACAATCCTCGGTAAAAGTTTCCCACACTCCCCTTCACCAACTGTGAACCATACTGCGGAGAATGAATTACTGTCCCACCCTGGAAATCTTGTCGCCAGCCATAGCTCATTGCAATTTCCTCAGTTAATGGCACCCCCAAAGCTCCACCCTGAGCACCTTGACCCTGATAAAAACTCAAAATAGAGCCTTTCACGGCATGCGAACCATAAATATTCGAGTGGATAATCACCCCACCCTGAAAATCTTGCCGCCACACACCGTTTGCTACATACGATTCAGCCGTAATCGGCTCCTTCAAAATTTGAGCCAAGTTCGGCGTACCGTCATAAAAAATCCGAATCGAGCCTTGAATCGGAAAGGCACTCATCTCTACAGTTAAACGGTGCCCATCAATTTCTCGAATGGCACTATCATCCTCAGCCTTCAGAATCGCTAGATTCACTGCATCCAAAGGCTTGTCAAACACCAAATCAGCAAAAATCTCCCCTTCATCGCCTGCTGCATCGCTAGTATTGATTTTGCGATCCAGACTGTGACCAACTTCTTCTGCAACCACCTGGGCAATCGCTTTCACATCACCTTGCTGAACCAGTTCATCACCAAGAAAGATTCTATTATCGCCAAAAGCTCCTCGGGCCTTTAACTCATCAGTTCCAACTACCTCAATTGGCAAAATCCCCTTGCCAGTCGCTAACTGACCAAGCAGTTCTCTCCCCTTTACAAGATCTATATCGTCACCAAAAGGTACTTTCAGTAATTCTTCCCAGTCAGCTCTCTCATAAATCTCTTGAAACTTACTCTGTAAAAACGGCAACACCGAAAATTGCACTAATTGCTGCAAATCCACAAATCGCGAAGCTTTGAAGCTAGTGACTTGCCCAGAAGACTCAGGTATATCAACAAAATCCGTAGACCGAACTAACGGAGAACCTTGTAGCGTGGACTGCTGCTGATCAACAAGAGAAAAATCCAGGGTTTGTTCTTGCTTTAATCCAGTAAGATCAATTCCAAAATGGTTCACCGAACTATTGTCAGCATCCATAGCCTTATGTACATAAGTAAAGTAATAACTATCCTACGGTATAACTTCCCTCTTGTCAAGACAAAAAACTATGAAAATTAAGATGGAAGTCTGCTCAGATAAAAGGCAAGTTCAAGCCCTCACTGATTGCAGTACCACTATAGTGGGAGAGCTGACTAATTAGCATCTCAACGATTTCTTTATGATTCTTAATGACTGCCCACTGAATCGTCAGCGGCGATCGCCACCGATTTGTTATTGAACTTATTCATTGCATTTTCCACCCCATCGCGCAGACTCAACTCCACCGCATCCCCAGCCAAATCCAACACCTCCGAGACCACTTTGGCCTCCTCCGCCATAAATTTCCCGAGCACATGAGAAATCGTCTCATCGTTGCTCTTGCCAATCCCCACCCGCAAGCGCGGAAACTCGCTGGTACCCAGGTGGCTGATGATCGACTTCATACCATTGTGCCCCCCCGCCGAGCCGGAGAGCCGAATCCGCAGCTTGCCCAAGGGCAAATCCAGATCGTCGTAGAGCACCAAGACTTCCTGGGGCTTCAGCTTGTACCAATCCAATAAAGCCCGCACCGCTTGGCCGGAAAGGTTCATAAAAGTCTGGGGTTTCAGTAAGCGTACCTTGGCCCGACCCGCATAGCCCTCCCCCGCAATCCCCTGAAACTTCTTTTGGTCGGTCATGGGCACCTGCCAACGCTGGGCCAGTCGATCGACTAAATCGAAGCCCACATTGTGACGAGTCCGATCGTACTTGGCGCCGGGATTACCTAAACCCACAATCAACTGGGGAATGACGATCGCCGCCGGTTCTTTAGCAACTGGTTCTTTCATAGTCCAAACATAGATATTCCGGCAACCACCTAATTTTGCTCGATCTCCAAATAGACCTGGCGCTGCCGAAACAAGTCTAGCAAGTCTAGGTTGAGTTTGTGTGCCTGGGCTTCTTGCTGCAAAATTTCCAGGCTGCGATCGATCGAGAGACGCGGCTTGTAAGGTCGATCGCTGGCCGCTAGGGCATCATAAATATCCGCGATCGCCATCATTTGGGACTGGATCGGAATCGCCGGTTCCTTCAGCCCCTGGGGATAGCCACTGCCATCTAGTTTTTCGTGGTGGGCACCAGCGATCGCCGGGACATTTTGCAAATTCTTCGTCCAAGGAATCTGGTGTAGAAAATCGTAGGTATGCACCACGTGCAGCTGAATTTGGTCTCGTTCGGCGATCGACAGGGTGCCCCGAGGAATCAGTAACTGCTCGATTTCGGCCCCGGTCAGCACCGGCTGCCAGTGACCCAACAGGTCCCTATACATCCAGCCCGCCATTTCCTGCAAATCCTGGGCAATATCGTCCATATTGGCTAACCGCTGAGCTGTCACCTGGGGTTCGTTCAGATTTTGGATTAGCTGCCAGTGACGATGTAAGCGCTCCAGTTTGGTTTGCAGCTCGCCATTTAGCTGGGGTTGGCACTGGGGGCAGTGGGATAGAGATTCTTGACGATCTTGGTGGATGTATTGGAGATGGGCGCATTCCAATTGCCACTGGCCTTGCAGAATCAGCAGTCGTTGCTGGATGGCTTGGAGTTGTTCTGGATAGAGCTTTTTTTCTTTTTGGAGTAAAGATTCTGGCACGGCCACTTTGCCAAAGTCGTGTAACAAAGCAGCATAACGAATCTCTTGGAGCTGTCGATCGCTAAAAATTACCTGGCGCAGACGGCCACTAGTTTCGCCATGAGCTTCCTGGGCTAACCTGACGGTCAATGCCGCCACCCGCTCTGAATGACCGGCGGTGGCCGGATCTCTGGCCTCGATCGCTCGCACCGAAGCCTTGACAAAGCCCGAGAGCAGTTCTTCGATGCTTTCCTGGAGGTGGTTGCGCTCGATCGAAATCGCCGCCTGAGAGGCCAACGCCATGACGATCTGCTCTTCCCATGGTGTGTAGGGTCGGGCCACGCTCAGGGCATTCTGCGTGTCGATCCGTTGCTCTGTTGTACCTTTGCGATTGATCAGTTGCAAGACGCCGATGGTGTCGCCATCCTGATTCTGCATCGGTAGCACGAGGACGGATACGGTGCGGTATTGGAAATCCCGATCGAACCGCCGATCGATTTGGTAGGGCAGGCGATCGGCTAGGCTATAGGCATCGGGAATGTTTAGGCTCTCGCCGGTGCTGGCGACGTAACCGGCGAGGCTGTTGGTGGTCAGAGGCATCCGCGATTCTTGCAGGCATAGATTAGGGATGGAGTCGTTTTGGGCAATTTTGAAGACTAGTGCTGGCTGCCGCTCGTTGGTTCGGTCGATCAGGTAAATGCTGCCGGCATCACTGGCGGTCAGCTGCCGACTACCGGTCAAGATCAGCTGCAACAAATTCTCTAGGCTATGGCTGCCGGAGAGCGCTTGGCCAATTTCGAGTAACTGCTGGATGAGCTGGTGTTCTTCGGCCATGGTGGTCGAGGGGAAAAGCGGCACTATGGCAGGATCTCGCACGGTCGGTTCTAGGGGGTAGGGGGAGACTGGGCACGACCCAGGGCAATTTTGATTGCCAATATTATTAATCCCAAGCTGATGATGCTAAACACAGCTGTGCCCAAAGATGTCATGCCGACTAGCAAAGTGCGGACGGCCACCGCAATGTTGATCGCCGCTGTACTATTGCCATGCACCGGTCTAGCTGCGAAGTTCATGGCAATTTTATTGGCCATCCAGTACATCATGGTGGCCATGACGCCAGCGATCACCGAGCCACTGAGGCAACGCATCGGACTGGGTAAGGTATTGAGCGGAGTTTCGGAGGTCATGGTGGAGGGAAGAAAGTTGTTGTTATTTTAGATCGCTGTGGATGCCACGTTGCCAAAAGCTCGGTGGTGAATGATAATGCCAGAGGTGTTTACTAAACTTAACTAAGAAAACAGTGCAGTCCATCTTAAAAACCGAAACCTCTGGTGTAGCTGAGCTCCAGCGGGAAAATCTCTCCTTTACGCTTCAGGATGTTCGCAATGCGGTTCCCGCCCATTGCTTTACGCCCTCGGCTACACGCTCCCTCAGTTACTTTTTTCGAGATGTGGCGATCGTCACTGCTCTCTATGTTTTAGCCGCTCGGCTAGATTCTTGGTTCTTTTATCCGATCTTCTGGTTAGCGCAGGGCACCATGTTTTGGGCTTTGTTTGTGGTCGGTCATGACTGTGGTCATGGCTCTTTTTCTCGGATGAAGTGGTTGAACAACTTGGTGGGCCATATTTCCCATAGCTTCATTTTGGTGCCGTTCCACGGTTGGCGGATCAGTCACCGCACTCATCACAAAAACACTGGCAATGTAGATAAGGATGAAAGCTGGTATCCGGTCAAGCAAAGTACCTATGAGGATATGGGCAAACTGGAGAAGGTTATGCGCTTTGATCTGCCTTTATTGTTTGTTTATCCGATTTATTTATTTAAGCGATCGCCTGAGCGTCTCTCCGGTTCTCACTTCAATCCTTACAGCCCCTTGTTCCGGCCTTCGGAGCGCGGCGATATTCTAACTAGCACTATTTGGTGGTTGGGCATGATAGCCCTACTGGCTGCTGGTAGTTATACTTGGGGTTTCATGTGGTTGCTCAAGTTTTACTTGGTTCCCTACATTATCTTTGTGATGTGGTTGGATTTGGTGACTTTCTTGCACCATACTGATGATGATATTCCTTGGTATCGCGGTCAAGATTGGTATTTCCTGAAAGGGGCAATCTCGACGATCGACTATGATTATGGCTTTATCAACAATATCCATCATGATATTGGTACCCATGTCTTACACCATATCTTTTTGAGCATTCCGCATTATCACCTGAATGAGGCAACGGAGGCAATTAAGCCGGTGCTGGGCGAGCATTACCGCAAGTCCAAGGTTTCTCTCTGGACGGCTTTCTGGGATGGGGTCAAGAGCTGTCACTATGTCCCGGATACGGGCAGCAAGATCTACTACACTTCTCCTAGCAAGGAAGCTGCTGAATAATTTAATATTTATCTGAATTCTGTGATCCTGCCGATGGGCAGGATTTTTTTGTCGCTGCGGATACCAAGGGCGATCAGGTGTCCTCTCTGATTATTTTTTCGTACTGTTACAACTCATTCACCAAACCACCTTGGTTTCAAGGAAATACTGGAGAGTAGTTAGCCTGTGGCCAGATATCATTAATTTCGTTGGCTTGGTCTTCAGCATGAAACCTTTCCCACTCGATGCCATTAACATCTACATCTTTGCTGAAAGAGATCGCGTCAGAATCTTCCCAGCCTAGATGACGCAAAGCTCCAACGTCTTCATGAAAAAATTGAATATTTATAGATTTTTTTGGGCTAATGAATTTAATGACACCAATGGTAGGGGCACGTTGCAACGTGCCCCTACCATTGATTCGGTGGTTTATAATGGTGGATGATACCTGTGAATACTGCGCTTCTATAATCAAGATTGCATGGTGTTGAGGGCTTGGACTAACAGATGGACGGTGGTGGAGGGGTTGTCTTTTTCGGGGTTGGAGGGATCGTAGCTGGCGAGGAGTTTTTTGGCGTGTTTGATGGCGAGTGATTGATTGCCTTGCTCTAGTAATTGTTGGTACATGGTGGGGTCATTTTTTTGGTATTCTTGGCCGAGCAGTTTGCTGAGTTTGTCTTCGTAGTCACTGCGAGGGAGACCGGTGTTGAGGTACTGGAAGTGGAGGATGTACCACAGTTCAAAGGATTCGTTGGAGTAGGCGACGTGGAATTGGAGTTTTTCGGCGTTGCGGAGGGCGTTGTTGAAGTTTTCGGCTAGCCAGGAATCTCGATCAAAGACGCACCACACTTGGTCGTATTCGTCTTCGGCAGCTAATCTTTTGGCACTTTTGACTAATCGGTCGGGGTCTTCGGCTACGCCTTGGACTTTGACGATCGCTGTGGGGACACGAAAGCCTCTGAAGTAGTTGGGTTCGGTTTTGGTACCTTCACACACGATCAAAAAGCGTTGTTTGATCTCCCTAATGTTTACTGTTCTGGGAGAGTAGCTGCAATCTCTGGAAGCATCGTTGCGGGAATTGGTTGTGCGCTTAGGCATGGGCTTCGATCACCTCTTTTTCCAGCGGAGCTATTAAGGATTCTGCGCATTGGATGTAAGGAATAGCACCATACCTGCCTTTGATGTAATCGCTGCCATAGGAGGCATCGTTGCGGACTTTGTATTCGGCTAGTGAGTACAGAGCTGTGGCACCGTAGCGATCCTTTTCCGTAAACCAGACTTGATCGCGGCGAAAGATTTTGTTGCTCAGTAAATTTGTATCGTGGGTCATCAAAATGAGCTGGGCATTTTTAGGATTGGTTTCATTGGAGTTGAAGAGTTTGAGAATTGCCTGACCTAGTAATGGATGTAAGCGAGCATCAAATTCATCAATAATCAAAGTCCGGCCAATTTTAAGAGCATGAATTAATAAACTAACAAGTGCGAAAACTTTCTGAGTGCCGTCGGATTCATTTTCTAATAAACCGAAGTATTCCAGAGATACGAATTCTTTGGAGCCGTTAAATTTTCTATGCTTAGTAATGATTCGATTCGCAGTCACTTTCTTGCTCGACAAATCTTTTGCCATAAGTATCCCAGTCTTAAATCCTTCGATTATGTCAGGATCACTTTCTTTTGCAATAAAATCTGCTATGGCTTTATCATAAAAACTGGAGTCAATTTGTCCTGACTCAAATCCATCAATACCCAAATCCATACTATTGAGAAATTGAATTGCTTCGTTGTAAATATCTTCTCTGAGGATGTGTTCTATAGTGCTCTGTGAGTCATTGAGACCAGACACTAAAACAATTTGATGATTCAACCAATTCAAAATCTCCTCGGATTTTTTGATATTGAATTGTGCGGAAACAGAAAGAAAAAGTGCATTTCCCCTCGTTTTTTCTTCGATGCCATCGGCTTTGAAGACCTTGGTGATTTTGAATTTACTATTTTGACGATCGAATAAGTTAGTTTCTCTGGCTTTGGGGACGTAAAACAACCACTCGGAAACGACTCTTTCCTGAGTTGCTGTAAACCCATAACGATGTTGTTGTCCGTCGAGTAAGAAGACGATTTCAAAGAAGGATGGTTGATCATCCATTTCTGTACTCAGGCGAAATCGCTCCACCCCAATTTTGTCAATGCTTTGGGTTTCTTTGGAAGAGTTGACCATGAACCACATCATAAAATGCAGTGCCTTCGCCAAGTTGCTTTTGCCACTGGCGTTGGCACCATAGATGGCGGCACTTTTGACGAGACTCAGTTCTTCATCTACAGCAAAGATGTTATGGCTGTCTAAGCTTTTATCTTGAGACACCAAGTTAGCAGCCACCATACTAAAGGTGACCTTTTCTTTGAATGACCTGTAGTTACCGACGCTAAACTCGATCAACATGTCAGTTGTATTCCTTAAGTGGTAAATTTGCGAAAAAATCACAAATACTCCCTTCAGGATAGCAGGATCTAGACTTCATTGTGGTGCACCAGCTCCTCACAACTCCCGATACACTCTGATTCCGCTTCTTCGGGCGGGGTAAAGTTCAAGATCGGGCCTTTGCCGAATTGACGCAACTCCCAGCCAAGCATCCCTATCATGCTCCTTTAATGGTTTTTTTCTTTTTGGCTCAAAAGTTTGCCCTCTTACCGGTCAAACTAGCAAGTCAGATAGAAAAACTCAACATAGAACAGCTCAGATCGCTGCCTGCTAAGATTTTTGATGTCTCATCGATCGCTGAACTTGCCGACTGGCTGCAATCGCTCTCCGACAGCAGCAAAACTTAGTGGGCCAGAACAACTAGCAAATTGCTAAATCCACTCTTAACTTAGGATTGTATAAAGATTGTATCCGCTCAGGAATTCCTTGTTCCAGCGCAGCAACCTTTCTATTATTCAGAGGAGTGAAAATGAAGATCCAATACCTGGCCGTGGTGGCCGCTGCAATGTTAATGACCACTGGAGTCCTCACTAGCTGTAGCACCACCCAAACCACCAACACCGCCGCCAAAACCGAAGCCTGCGCAGCTAAGAACAAACCTTGTGCGGCCAAAGCCGATCCCGTTGCAACTAAACAGGCCGAACAGTCAGCCACGAGTGGAGCTGCTGGTAAATTAGCGGCTAGCCTCCAAGGCAAACCAGTAATCGTGGATATTTTTGCTGAATGGTGTCCGGCTTGTAAAAACATTGCTCCTACCTTGACCGACCTGAAAAAAACCTATGGAGACAAAGTGACCTTCGTAGTTCTGGACGTCTCCGATGCAGCTAAAGTGAAGGCTTCGGAAGCCAAGGCGAAGGAATTGGGTCTCAGTGACTTCTTCACTAAGCATAAAGCTCAAACCGGCCACGTTGGCATCATTGATCCAGCTACGGGCAAGAGCTTGGGCTCATACGATAACGAACCCAACAAGACAGCTTATTCTACTGTCTTGGATCAGGCGATCGCCAAGAAAGGATAATCCCTTGATCGCCATCCTTGGATGCATTCCATGGTTCCCACACTGGGCATGGAATGCATCCTCGGGCGTTCCACGCTGAGCGTGGGCCTGATGGATTCGCTGTAGACTGTAGAAATCATGACTAATAACTGGTTTGTTGACGATCGCAGCACCATTCACAGCTGGCAAAATTCACCGGAGTTCCGGCCCACTGGCCATCCAGATCGGCCGTACCGGCTCCATCGATTGCTCACGGACTTAGAAGATCTCCTGGAGACCGTGACCGATCCCCAAGCCCAGCTCCAGCAAATGATTCCCATGGTGCGGTGCTTTCTGGATAGTGCTCCTTGGCTGTACTTCGATCCACTCCAGCCAGATCCCGAAACCGGCTGGGCCGTCCGCACTCTCTACGACGAACCATTTTTTCCCCTGACGGTTCAAGTCGTATCCTGGGCATCGGGCATCGTCTCTTCAATTCACAACCATGCTAGCTGGGGACTTGTCGCCCTATTGGATGGGCAAGAAAAGAACGATCTCTGGGATCGTCAGGCAGATTTATTGACTCCCGTGGCCGATCAAACTTTAATAGCTGGAGACATCATCACCTTTTTGCCAGAGGTCATCCATCGCGTCACGGCCCTGGGAGATCGACCCACCATTAGCTTCAATCTTTACGGTGAGACCGACTACGATCGCCGCTTTGAATTCGACCCCATTACTCATCAAGCCACCTTATTTTAGATGGATCGGTCTAGGTGATTTTGTCGATCGGCAATAAATCATAAATAAATAGTAAAGCTCCAAAGCCTCTATTAACAGGGACTTGAGTAGTTGCATAGACGATCACCTATTGATACCAAAGATAAGCAGAACATAGAATGTTCATCAATAAAAAGTGTATCGAGACTCTATCTTTTACAAGAATTTTATATTAACTTAATACATAGAGTAAAAGCTAACTTAACTCCTGGAAGACAGGGCTAAAATCTATGGATTCTACTATTCTCCTTACAGCGTGGCTAATCCCCTGCTACCCACTGCTGGGTGCAGTTTTAGCCCTGCCTTGGTCCCTAGGACTTGCCGGCCAATTGGGTTCCAGGCCCGCCGGATATGTCAATATTCTGATGGCGGCGATCGCCTTTCTCCATGCCATCCTAGCTCTAAAAGCTGGTTGGAATCTACCCACCCAGGAAATTGTCTATGGTTGGCTGCAAAGCAGTAGCTTAACAATCGACTTCCCGATCGAAATTTCCAGCGTGACGCTCACAGCCATCACGGTAGTAACCGGAATTAACCTGATCTCCCAGATTTATGCCGTAGGCTATCTAGAAATGGACTGGGGCTGGGCTAGGTTTTTCTCCCTGATGAACTGCTTCGGGGCCGGGATCTGTGGCCTAGTGCTATCCAACTCCATCTTTTTCAGCTACGTCTTTCTAGAACTCCTGACCCTCGCTACCTATCTCTTGGTGGGCTTCTGGTTTGCCCAACCTTTGGTAATTACCGGGGCCAGGGATGCCTTTTGGACAAAACGAGTAGGCGATATTATTTTCCTGATGGGTGTCATTGCACTTTATCCACTAGCAGGCACCTGGAATTTTACGGAACTTGCCGTTTGGGCACAGACAGCCCAGCTAGATCCCACAGTGGCCACGCTGCTGGGCATAGCGATCAGCGCTGGGCCCTTGGGGAAATGCGCTCAAATCCCCTTTCAACTGTGGTTGGATGAGGCTATGGAAGCCCCACTACCGGCAACGGTTTTGCGCAACGCAGTAGTAGTAGGGATTGGAGCCTTTGTCTTGGTTAAATTAGCTCCAGTAATTTCTCTCTCTCCCTTAGTACTGAACATTCTGACGATCTTAGGGGTGATCACGGCCATCTCTTGTTCACTGATCGGTATCGCCCAAGTAGATATCAAAAGAGTTCTTTCCTATGCCCTCAGTTCCTACATTGGTTTGGTTTTTATCGCTATTGGTACCCAGAATATTGATTCGGCCCGATTCAT
This sequence comes from Synechococcales cyanobacterium OTE_70_metabat_200, assembly GCA_031375385.1. Classification (GTDB taxonomy): domain Bacteria; phylum Cyanobacteriota; class Cyanobacteriia; order Cyanobacteriales; family Chamaesiphonaceae; genus JAAFHZ01. The sequence goes on from JANMHS010000139.1 coordinate 57,866, forward strand.
TCTTTTCAATGAATCCTTTGGCATGTCCTTGTTATACATGAGTGCTGGCTCAATTATTTGGACAAACATCACTCAAAACCTCGAACAGCTAGGAGGACTTTGGTCTCGTCGCCCGTTCACCGCAATGTCGATGTTGGTGGCGATCGGTTCCTTTATTGCCTTACCTCCTCTGGGTGGTTTTTGGGGATTCTTGCAACTAATCCAAAGCCTATGGGTAGAGCAGCCTTGGCTAGTAGGAGTGGTTTTAATTGTCAACGGTCTCATGGCTTTTAGCTTCATGCGCCTCTTCTGCCGCATCTTTTTGGGTAAATCCCAGCCTATGGCTCAGCGTGCCCCCGAAGCTTTTTGGCTAATTAGTCTACCGACAATTTCCTTAGCTGTTTTTGTCTGTCACCTACCAATTATTCTGCGCGATTTTGGCATCTTGGATATCCAAGATCTATCCTTGGCTCCCCTCCTCGCTTGGTCGAGCGTGCTGGGCCTGGCAGCTAGTGGCTTAATCTATGGATTAGATGTGGTACCGAAACCAATCAAGCTACCAGTACCCCTACTTCAGGACTTTTTTGCCCAGGATTTGTACGTGCAGAAATTCTATCAGCTCACCATTGTGGCTTTGGTGGCCATCAGTGCCAAATTAGTTAATTGGTTCGATCGATATATTGTCGATGGGCTGGTCAACCTAGTTGGGGTAGGTACTTTGGTCAGCGGCCAAGCGCTGCGCTACACTACTACCGGTCAATCTCAACTCTATATATTGTTGGTTTTCAGTAGCTTGATTGTCCTGGGACTCTTGGCTGGTCTGTTAATTTAAGCTGAAGTTTATCTACTAACGAACATCGACATTTCACAGGAGGAAATAAATGTTAAGTGCTATTCTTTGGCTACCGGTGGTGGGAGCTATCTTGATCGGGATTATTCCGAATTTCAGTAGAGTGATTGCCGGGGTTTTCGCCGGTGCTAGTCTAGTTGGCACGATCGCGATCGCTGCCACCTTCAACTATCAAAATCCTGGCTTGCAGCTTGTAGAACACTATAGCTGGATCGAACCCTTGGGGCTAGATTATCATATCGGGATTGATGGATTGTCTTTACCCCTGGTGATTCTCAATGCCCTGCTGGTATTGCTAGCGGTGCAGAGCACCAGCCAAGATGTGATTCGGCCCAGGCTATTTTATTCCTTATTACTGTTGGTAGGTGCCGCAGTAATGGGTGCCTTTTTAGCCCACAATCTCTTGCTGTTCTTCTTGTTCTACGAGCTGGAACTGATTCCACTGTACCTCCTGATCGCTATTTGGGGCGGAGAGAAACGGGGCTATGCGGCTACCAAGTTCCTGATCTATCAGGCTCTATCGGGGATCATTTTGCTGGCAGGCTTCCTGGGTTGGGCTTGGTTTAGTAAAGCCGGTAGTTTCACCTATGAAGTGCTAGCCGCCGCCCATTTACCCACAAATTTACAGCTACTATTTCTCAGTATTATTTTGCTCGGCTTTGGCATCAAGATGCCGTTGGTACCCTTTCATACTTGGCTACCCGATGCCTATGTGGAAGCTTCTACGCCGGTTTCAATGATGTTGGGCGGTATTGTATCAAAACTGGGAGCCTATGGGTTACTGCGCTTCGCTCTGGGTCTGTTTCCCGATGCTTGGCCGATTGTCGCGCCTTGGTTGACGGTAATTGCGGTGGTCACGGCTGTTTATGGCAGCTTGGTGGCGATCGCCCAAACGGATATTAAGAAGATGATTGCCTATAGTTCCGTGGCTCACTTGAGCTATGTGCTGTTGGCAACGGCAGCGGGCAACGATCTCAGCGTATTGGGCGCAGTCTGCCAAATGGTGGCCCATGGCCTGATTTTGGCTTTGATGTTCAACCTAGTGGGCATTATCGAGGACAAAACCGGCACCCGCGACTTGACTCAGCTGCAAGGGTTGCTGAATCCCCGGCGCGGTCTACCCTTTACGGGAGCCATGTTGATCTTAGCGACCATGGCTAGTGCCGGGATTCCGGGCATGGTGGGCTTTATTGGTGAGTTTTTGTCTTTTCAAGGCAGCTATACGGTGTTCCCGATCGCCACACTGATTTGCTTGGCTAGCACCGGCTTGACTTCCGTATACTTCGTAATTCTGATCAATCGATCGCTCTTTGGCAAGTTGGCAGATAGCCTCAGCTATTTACCCAAAGTCCAAAATCACGAACGAATTCCAGCCATCTTGCTGACCGGAATCATCATCCTGCTAGGAATCCAGCCCAACATCCTGATTTCCATGATTCCTCGATAGACCCCCATGTCATCCCCTTTGAGGGGGCCGACCAAAAAACTTCACCCACATCGAGTGAAGTTGGGAAGTCTCGCTGAAAACCATCGTTACCCCAAGGAGAACTATGCCCACCACCACTCAACTTCCCCCTTCTACCCACCAATTCGCCGAAGTCATCCATCGTCTAGAAGCCGGTGGGGCGATGCTCCCGGATACACCGGAGAACCTGATGCAGATTATCGGTCTGTACAAAGCCTACGCCGTGCCCATGGACTTTTACTGGCGCGATCTGCTGTACATCGCCGAGCGAGTCTTCCTGAATCCCTTGCCCGCCTTCAAATACTTCTTGCCGCAAGAGTATCTAGATCTACCCAATCACTACGCCGGAGACGGTGCCGATCTGCGGATCTGGCAAAAGGGCGCAGCCTCCGCTCACCCCGAGTTGCTAGAATTCATGGAAAAAGGGCGGAGCGCCAAGATGCCCAAGCTGTTCCATCATCTCTTGCACGATCGGATCAATATGGAATTTGCCGAAGCCTGTATGCAAGCCATGCTCTGGCATCGCGGCATGGGTGGCCAGTTCGATCCCTACTTAGATAGCGAGGAATACAAACAAAACGCCGATCGAGCCATTAAAGCCTATTTCCAAGGTAATCCGGCGATGCTTGGTCTCTACCGGCTGTTCCCGGATATGTTCCTAGAGCAAGTGCGTCAGATGTCCTACTACTCCAACTTGGGATTGTTTTGGGAAGTGATGGCTCCAGTGTTCTTTGAAATGAGCGATCTCTATGATGCGGGAGAGATTAAATCTGTCCCCGATGCCATGAACTTTTTGGTCAATGGTATTTTCGCGGTGGCCGGTAGACCAATCTATCACCATGTTTATATCAAAGGCGAGATGTACGAAATCATTCCGAAGTCCTGTGGCTTCACTTGGCTCTATGAAGCGGCTTTGCCCTATGTGGAAGCAGTATTTTATCGCACGGCTCCTTTCCGCGGTACCAAATCCTACAATGCCCAAGCCGAGCAAGTGCCTGCGGAGCAAAAAGATTTTCACTATGGAATTCTCTATGCCGATGTCAATCCGGTGGGCAGTGCGGGGATTCCGCCGACACTCCTGATGGATGATATGTATCATTTTCTGCCGCCCTATCTACTGGAATATTATGAACAACATTGTCGGGGCAAGGATGATATGTTGATTCAGCTAGGTGTTAGCTTCCAACGATCGATGTTCTGTGTGACTTCGGCGGTGATTCAAGCGCTGCGGACAGCCCTCCACTATCCGTTGGATGACACTAATCCCGACCACTTGTTGGTCAATCGGCAGTTTTTCGAGGGGCAGATCGATCGATTCAAGCGACCGGAGGCGCGGTTGACCGATATTCAAACCCAGGATTATCGTTGATTTTCTGAATTCAATAATTTAGTGAAAATCTGTGTGCTCAAGGGAGGGGCGGATCACATCCGCCCATACAAATTAATTTATTGAGGCGTAAGCATCATGGCTGATATTGTAGATATTGCGGTTGGGAATGGAAATTTTCAGACCTTGGTGGCGGCGGTGCAAGCGGCGGGCCTAGTGGATGCCTTGAAATCGCCAGGGCCCTTTACGGTCTTTGCCCCGATCGATCAGGCTTTTGCTAATTTACCACCGGGAACAGTGCAGACCTTGGTGCAAAATCCACCCCAGCTGGCCAGAATCCTCAAGTTTCATGTGGTGGCAGGGAGCTTTAAGCAGGCCGATCTGGCCCAGGTCGATTCCATTACATCCCTAGAAGGCTCACCGATTCCGATCGATTGCCGGAAAGCCTTTGAGGTCAAGAATTCCACCGTGATTATTGCGGATATCGAGGCTGACAATGGGATCATTCATGTGATCGATCGGGTGATCTTGATGGGCTAGGTGATCGGCCCTAACGCCAATAGTCACTTCCCATTGGGACGAACTAACATCGAGTTACGAGAGGGTACAATGGTCGATGAACTTCATCCCATCCCCTCTCTTCTTTTTATTCGATCAAACCTTCTTCTCTGGCCCTTTTCAAGGTCAACACCCGCAGATTTACTTTGTCTGCACCTTCTACGTAAATTTCTAGAACGTCTTGCAGTTTTGTCCAATAGTGGCGCACTGCCCGCTCCGTCACATTCAGTTTTTCGGAGATGCCCTTATCCTGTAATCCCTCTGCGGCTAATTGCAAGGTATGCAGCCACTCCGACTTGAGTTCCAAACCTTTGCGGACTTCTTTCGTAAGCGCGAGGCCATCCACCGCATACTGCATTCGGCGTTGAATCTCTTGGATCGGCAGCATTTTATCAGCAATCGTAAATCCGCCCTGATGATTATCAATTTGATGCTTCAGTTGCACTAGAGCCTTAATATTGCTGCTACACACCATTAAATTCAGTTGTGGATACTGCTTCATCACATCACGCAGAAAAATAATTCCTGTCTCTGATCGCCCTGAGTCTTCTTTGTTTTGTGGAATGGAGAGATCGACGATCACCAATTTCCAGTTAATCATCGAATTCTGCAATTGCCCTTCGGCCTCTAGAACCGTCTTTGCCGTTATGATTTCACTAGTCGGAAACTGCTCTTGGGCAAGTTTCTGAATACTACTCAACATCAACGGATGGTCATCAATAATTAAAATATTCATGATTGCATGGGAGTAAATTGACAACAATCCAATACATGTCCATTCACAATGCTCTCCATTAGTTCCAGGTCTGCCTTACTAGGATCGGCTGGCAAGGAGTACTGGACTGCTGGGGAATCGAAAATCAACGATCTGAAATCAGCTTGTAGTTGTCGATCTCTTGAATTTAACTGACGCAGGGAGATCAACTCGGTCAGCAAGTCGTACCAGATTCCATTACTAGCATAAGTTCGTAATCGGTCTAGGGTCTTTTGGGGTAAAGCTAAGTTGGCAGGAGTTTCTTTTTCTAAATATCCCGACAAACCTGTTGCTGTTAAGCGATCCTTCCGAAAAGAGGCGATGTTAGTGACTTGGTGCTCATTTTGGTAGGTCAATTCCCAAAAATATAACCCATCTTTTAATGGTTGCCCAGTATAAAATATTTTCAAGAGACCGGCTGACATTGTTGGCATTTTCCCAGTAGTTTGCACCGCCCAGACTTCTTTCTGGGTTTGATCGAACAATCGTAATTGCATGGATTGTAGTCTGGGCGTAATGGCGGGAAGATAGAACCAAAAGGTAGGATGACTAGCTAGAGTGGTGCCGATGTATCGACCATTGATTTGGGGAATTAGGGCGATCGGTGCATCGCTGCCTCGCACCCCGGCCATGCGGCGACGTATCCCATTACGAGTCAGCACGGCCTGTTTTTTTCGAGTACTCCCGTTCACCGAAAACAGCAATTTGTCAGGTCTGCTTCCTGGCTCTGTTTTAGGCTCAGCCCAAGTAGAGTTTGGTCGGGAAAGGTCGGTAGTCATCATCAAACTAAGCGCCCAGAAGATTCCTGCTAGCCGAGATTTTCTATTGTTTGTCATTAGTACCTCCCGCTTAAAATTTTCAGCCCCAAAATCCTAGAGGCTATTTCTATAGTTCGATCCATTGATCGTTAGGATGACGTTTTCTTTTATGCTACCATATCCTTCTCTGGGTAGTGGTATTTCGTAAAGGACAGAGTAAAACACCCTGTTTGAGGAGTCAAGCCTATTCATGCAACGACGCCATGCAATGCTACCTTTTGAAAGGGCAATAATAATTCTTAATTTGCATCTATCAACTCCATGGTTAACTTCCGTCGCCTCCGACTTCAGGTTCTTAACATTAAGTACCTTTGGTATCTAATCGTCCCTTGGTTATTGATCGTGGGCTTGCGAGACAATGGTGTGGTCGCTCAACTAAACCGCTATGGTTTTGATAGACTCCTTGCTCTACGGCCATCAGAACCCTTGGATGATCGAATCGTTATTGTCACGATCGATCGAGAAGACTTGGGACAGGAACCAGAACCTGAGCGAAATATTATCTCCGATCAAAATTTGGCCCAGGTTATCGATCAATTAGCAGCAGCCCAACCTAGTGTGATTGGGGTAGATATCGTCCGGGATGGTTCGATTGACCCTGATCTGACTGCAGCATATCGTAGACATCCGATGACGGTCGGATTGACCTCCATTCAAGAAAAGGAAGCAGTTGCACCGTCAGGTGTTACGCCTGATCGGGCAGGCTTTGGCGATTACGAACCAGATGAAGATAGTTTGGTGCGGCGAGCACTGCTGGCTAGTTTCGATCCACCCATGCCTCAATATTCATTTGCTTTCTTAGTTGCTCAAAAATACTTAAAACAGCGAGGTAAAGCTGTTACCGTTACACCACAAGCGTTACGGATTGCCGGAAAGTCCATAGCCCCGTTATCCCGGAACAATTCAACCGATAAGATTTTCGAGATGCTTGTGAATTATCGCCACGCTTATCCCAGCTTTCGGCAAGTGAGTTGGACAGAGATTTTGCAGGGGAAGATTCCGGATTTACGAGGAAAGGTTGTATTGATTGGGTATATCGCAGCGATCAAGCAGGATTTTGTAAACACTAGCGTTTTCTGGGAAACACCTCAAAAAGTCAAGGGCAACATTACGGGGGTAGAGTACCATGGGCATATTGCTAGCCAACTTATTGCTACCGGATTAGGTCAAAGAAATATCATCCAGCCAGTTCCAGCATGGGTTCATTATATATGGCTTTTAGGTTGTTTGTTGGGGAATGGTCTGGTTTTTAAAGTCATCAACTTCAAATATCCTTTTTGGATTTTGGTCATTGTTTTCTTTACCTATATTGCAGGAGTGTGTCTTGGGATTTATCTTTTGTTTTTAGCCGGTTGGTGGTTGTCAGTGGGTCTCACTTCTATTTTGCTGATTGCTGATGGGCCTTTGCGAATAACTTGGTATCAGAAAGAGCAAGCGATGAGAGAAACCGCTGATCGAAGACAGCAAACTATTACCGAAGCTTTTAATGCCATTCACAATGGACCTTTGCAAGAACTGAGTTTACTACGGCAAGCAATACAGTCTCAAGAATTATCCATGTCTACGATCAGTGAACGTTTAGAAAAACTGAATCAACAAATTCGGCAGGTTGGAGAATCTTTGCAAGCTAATGGAACATCGAATTCTTCAAAAATGTTAGTCTTGGGTAATGGGGAACTATTGGATTTACAAATTCCCTTGAATGAATTGCTTCATTTGGTGGCAGATCGCGTGCTTTATTATGAAACCCACCCCCAACTAACTCATTTGAAAATCAGGGTCATTAGCTTCCAGGCAGTACCCAACGAAAAGAACTTGAGTCTAGATCAAAAGCGGCAAATTTGTCAGTTTTTAGAAGAGGCGATCGGCAATGTTGCTAAATATGCCGACCGATCGACAAAACTACAGCTACTTGGTACAGTCCAAAGGAATATTTATCGTCTTAGCATTGAAGACAATGGCGGAGGAATCCTTTCCGATCGAGCTGGTGTGGGCACCCAACAAGCTCAAGAACTGGCAGCTACTTTACAGGGTAGTTTTTCTCGCATTCCGAACAAAGATGCTAATGGAGTTTGTTGCACGATCGAGTGGCCACTGCCAAAATAATCAGCAGACTAAATTTACAGAAAACCATCTATCTCTGGGGAGAAAACTCCCCAAAATCCGTCATAAACCGCAGTTGTAATCTGTGGTTTACTGTGATATCTATTTAGGGGCAGTTTCGAATAGGATAAGATCACCAATGATGCCAAGCAAATTAGCAATGAAATATTCTGTGATAATTGGTTCTAGTGCGACCTTGCTATTCTGGGCAAATAGTTCCGTTGCCAAGACGAATGCGGAAGTGAAAGCAATTGCTCAATCCATGACTGTTGAAATCAAGTTGCAAAACAGTAACCAAACTGCCTCGGGGATCATTATCCGACGCCAAGGGCGCATGTACACGTTGATCACCAATCGTCATGTGGTTTGTGGTTCCGCCCGAATCAGGCATACATATACATGTGCGAAGTTGCCAACAACAGAATCTTATAGTATCAAGACTTCTGACGGCAGTCAATATGTAGTACAAAGTAAATCAATTAAGCTAATAGGTAATGATTTGGATTTAGCGATCATCCAGTTCCGGAGCAATCAGAGCTACCCATTGGCAGCAGTGTCCCTAGCAGGCATCAAGGCAGGGGATTTATTATACACCAGCGGATTTCCCACGGAGAGGCCCGGATTCTTCTTCGGTGAAGGTAAGGCAATGGCCGTAGCAAATCGGCGATTGGCTGGTGATACTGGAGGATACACTATGGTTTATAGTGCCCCCACCTTGCCGGGAATGAGCGGCAGTGGTGTGTTCGATCGAGATGGAAAATTAGTGGCGATCCACGGACAGGGCGTTCGAATCAGAGAAAATACCCTGCTAGAAGACCGTACTGTAACGGGAGTAAATCTTTTGACAGCATTCATCAACGAAAAAATCCAAACTAGCCGAGGCATTCCCATGAAAGTAGTAATGCAAGGACTCAATGGCTCAAAAATAAGTCCACAGGGGGGCGCAGTCGCCAGTACTGCTGATGAATATTTCATTGCTGGCTTCAATAAGTATCTTGTGCCGGGTGAAAATGCTTTGGTCGGCAAAAGAGCTGCTATTAATCACTTCAATCAAGCTATTAAATTCAGCCCTCAATATGCGATAGCTTATTTCCACCGAGCACAGGTGCGTGAGCAACTTCAAGAGTATTCAGAAGCTTTGGCAGACTACAGTGCAGCGATCTCAATCAATCCTAAATATGCAGCAGCTTATAGCGCCAGAGGAAGCCTGCGGGACAGGCGATTCAGTGATGCAAAAGGAGCTTTGAGTGACTATAACCAAGCGATTATGATCGAACCCAACTTTTCACTAGATTACACAATTCGCGGTGCATTGAAGGCTGATCAGCTGAACGATCCTCAAGGTGCCATGGCCGATTTCAACCAGGCAATCGCGGTTGATACTACAGGGTCTTTTCTGGATAAGCACTACGCCCGTCGAGGTATTCTGAAAGAAGAGCAGAATGACTTTCAAGGGGCACTGGGTGACTTCAATCAGGCAATCACCTTCAATCCAAAGTCGTCTATTATTCATATTGTCAGGGGTACACTCAAGGCCAACAAACTCAATAATTATTCAGGAGCATTAGCTGACTTTGACCAAGCGATCGTTCTTGACAATCAGTCAGCTTTTGCTTATATGTCTCGGGGCGCACTGAAGAACGATCAACTACAAGACCCAGCGGGAGCTTTGGCAGACTTCGACCAAGCTATTGCCATTGCCCCTAAATTCACTTTGGCCTATGTCAGTCGGGGGCTTTTGAAGTACTTACAATTGAAGGACTACCCAGGAGCCTTGACGGATTTCAGTCAGGCAATTGCCTTGGATCCTAAATTCGCCTTAGCTTACAATAGTCGTGGTGTACTGAGAGCTTATCGACTACAAGACTACCCAGGAGCTTTAGCGGACTTTAACCAATCAATTGCTCTAGAGCCCCAAAATGCTGGATCCTATATCAACCGTGGAGTTTTCAGGGGAAACAAACTAAATGACCTGCCGGGAGCACTCGCCGACCTGAATAAATCAATTGCTATTATGGAAGGTTCTGGCAAAGAGCTTGACCCGCAAAATGTTTTAGCTCACATTAGTCGAGGCATTTTAAAATACAGTAAATTAGCCGATCGACCAGGAGGAATTGCTGATCTGCGCAAAGCAGCTAAGCTAGCACGAACCATCAATAATCAGGGGCTTATAAAAATGGCTGCTGGGACTTTGAAAGCATGGGAAGTGGCTGAGTAGCTCGATCACACCTTAAGTCTAGAACTCATTTTCATCAATTGGTGTGCTGTGCATGTTGCCATTCTGCACTTTGTATAGGGTAATGCGAATATTTGTGTAGTGGATAGTTCCATCATCTGTCTTATCTTCCTTTAGTTCAAAAGGCTCGCTGAGAGAACGGCTTCCTTCGTCAAGATTGAGATATTTAATGGCGTAGTTGCCTGCTGTGATTTCCTTGATGGTGAAAGATTCATGGGCTTTGACAAAGACGACTCTAATGGGCTTGACAGATTTTTCGCTGCCCGCAATGACCACCTTGATAAAAGCATCGGAGCTGTTTTGGGAATTGTCGATCGTCAAGGACGATAGTCCAGCGGTAGCGTATTGGGAATATCCTCTAATGTAGTTTGATGTAGATGGAAACATGGAGCCATTATCGGCTACCTTAGGGCGTTCATGGATAGGTTTTGCTGGTGTGAATGTGGGAGTCTTTATTTCATTGGCAATCCGCTTTGATGGCTGCTGAATTGTAGGAGTAGCGGATGTACTGAAGCTGGTGAGTGCTGAGGGAGGAGAAGATTTTTGAGCTGATTGATTACTAACGTTGCTGGCGATCGGCTCTGGTGAAACAACACTAGAAGAACTGGGGATTGCGGATGATATGATCGGCTGTCTTCGAAGAACATTACTGGCGGCTACAATACTACCGATAGCTGCCATTGAAATCAGGTAAATATTGCCAATCTGCTTCCAATGAAGCGGAACTCCAGTGACATAGTACTCCTTGTCTACTTCAAACTCAAAGAAGCTTTGGGAGTCCCTGATTGGTAGAACTCGGAAGGAACCGATTGGCACTATTGGTAAATAAAAAAATACCACCCACTCCGTAGTGATGTAAGAACCATCTGCCTCTGGTTCTCTCCGACCATAATAGGTTGTTCCAATGCCATTAATTGTATAGGGCATACTTGCTCCTGTCGTAAATGGGAATATTTGGTTGTAATCGCTGCAAGATTTAAGCCAGAAAGCTATGTGGCAAAGTGATGATTTTTTCTAAAGTGCTCGCCAGCGTCTCAATTGAGCAATAGCTCTTGCATATCCCTCTTGGTCTCCTTGCTGGTTATAAAGTCGAGCGGCAGTACGAACATCTCCAATCCCCCCACTGATGTCATCTAAATTAGCGTATTTTAGAATACCTCGATTCCAGTACATAGTGGCGTTATTGGGTGCCAGGGAAATAGCTCTAGTGTAGTCCATCAAGGCTCCTTCATTATCGTAATGCCGATTAAAAAAACCACCCTGAAGATAGGCCTGTTTTGTGAGACCCCGGTTGTTATAGGCACTGGCGTAATTAGGGTCAATAGCAATAGCACGATCAAAGTCAGCTAAGGCACCTTGGTAATCTTTTTTTTCATGTTTTACTCTTCCTCGCCCATTATAAGCAGTGGCAGCAGTTGGTTTGATGGCAATAGCACGATCAAAGTCAGCTAAGGCACCTTGGTAGTCTTGAATAGGACTCAGCCTGATCAATCCTCTAATGATATAAACCCCATAATCATTAGGGTCGATTGCGATCGCCTGCTCAAGATCGGCCAAGGCACCTTGATAATCCCCTTTGTCCTTTTTCTGTATTGCAGATCGAGTCAAATCACGTACAGATGGCGCAGCATCTTGTGTGATAACTATTGTCTTTGACATTAGCTGCTCCAATTGAGCTGAAGGTTCCACTATTGCCAATACACTTCCGCAATCCGATACCGTGAGCATTGATAAAATACAACCCACAAGAAAAATGAGCTTCCTATCTAAATCTCTTGTGCTGCCAATCATGTTTCAAATCCTTATTTACAGTGGATTTCACTTCAGTGATAGATGGAGATGCTCGATCTATCACCGATAGCGCTAAAAATAACAATCATCAAATAGTCGGAGATGCAATTTGTCAACTGTTTGTTGTCAGGGTGGCAATCAGGTCAATGGCAGCAGTTCACTGCAAATGTTCTGATCACAGCTATGATGCCAAGACGTTCAACTAGAAACGATAGCTAGCCCTAATTCCAAAGTCCACTGAGTTGCCAGAAGATTGAACGATATCATTCAGGTTTATTCTGCTACCATTACCATCGGAAACACTTGTGCTTCGAGAGAGATTGTAGGTGATATTCGCTCCGACCAGGAAATCACTGGATACAGCATAATCAACCCCCGCAACCAAGCCAATTTTTGTTTCATCTACTTGTGCTTTGTATGGAACACCTTGAATAGTAAATGGGTCAGAAGACAAGGATGATACTGAAACCTTGGGTCCAATATAAGCAGTGGATTGGCCCTGAGCATCGAGCTTGAAATCGTAAGTCGCTGCAAGGCCAAAGGAGGGTCCACTAGCATTGCTCTGAATGCCTAATTGACGACTCTCCAATGTACTGCTGCTATTGAAAAATATCTCGGGACGAATGGAGATATTGTCGGCTACACCCACTCTCCCCTGAATCCCAATGCTAGTACTATTACCAAACTGCACTGCCAATCCAGCATCATACTTTCTTTCCTCTGCTCGTCCGCCAGAAGCAACCAAAAGGCTGGAGGCAAGTGTCACAAAGAGCATAGCAACAGTCCTAGCACCAGAAAATACTTTCATTTTTTAACTCACAACTAAATTATTGAAATTGATGTTCACACTCACTACTTGCTGCCAATGGCCAGAGAGCTTTTACCAAACTCACCATCAAAAGTAGTGAATAAGAATTGTTTAACAACTGTCACTGTAAAGCCAACCCCAAATCAACTCACGATCAATACCAGCAAATCTCCCTACCATTAAATCCTGACGGGCCTACTGCAAACGATCGCCCTCCAGGGAGAAAACCCCGTAAAATTCGTCTTTTATTTCCCTTGACAACTATCATCGCCTTGTGATACTAGACTAGTATCCTGATTCTTGCCATCATGAAAGCTTCCCTAGTTTTGTCGCTGCTGATCGTGCCGATCAATTTACTCCTCCATAGCCACAGAGCATGGAGTCAAAGCTATCAACCATCAGAGCGAGTACCGGTCGCCGATCGAACATTGGGTACCACGGTCTCGGGCAGCAATGGCAATTTCATCATTAATGGAGGCATCACAAGAGGACAGTATTTATTCCATAGCTTTCAGGATTTTTCTGTACCGACTAATGGTTCTGCTACTTTTGCAAATCCGGCAGGAAATCAATCAACTATCGCCAGAGTCACGGGACTCTCTGTTTCGGATATTAACGGTACTATCAATACCCAAGGGGCCAATTTTTTCTTAATCAATCCCAACGGCATTGTCTTTGGCCCCCAAACTCAGTTAAATGTCGGCTCTATTTTTGCGGCTAGTACAGCTAATGGTTTGGAGTTGGGCAATGGATCTGGGCAAACTATCAGCTTTGATCGACAGGGGAGCGGTGATGCTGCCCTACTCCGAGTGAACCCATTGGTGCTATTCGATCCCACTCGCCTGAATTTGGGAGGTGAAGCTGGAGCTATCCGGAATTTTGGTAACCTGCAAACTTCCAATAGCAACCAATATATTGGTCTGATTGGTGGCAATGTATCGATCGAGGGGGGACAAATCAATGCTCCCGGTGGCCTGGTGGAAGTAGGTGGCTTGTCCGCGCCGGGGACCGTTGGATTCAGGATCGATCAAAATGCTTCGAAGTTGCTCTTTCCTGCTGGGGTGACTCGATCAGATGTATTGATCCAAGACAATGCGGTTGTCAACGTCGCCGGGAGCCAAGGTGGTGCAATTGAGATTACTGCTCGCAACTCACAGGTTTTGAGCAGTAGTAGACTCCGTGGAGGAGTAGAGCCAAACCAAGGACGAGCTAATAACATCTCTGGTGATATTAAAATCGATGCGGCTAATAACATCTCGCTCGACCAAGGTGCTATCTTGGCTAATAATATCCGAGCAAATGCCCAGGGCCAAAGTGGTAAATTGATTCTCAGGGCTGGCAATAATATCTCCATTCAAGACAACTCTCTGTTGCAGAATATTATTCTTGGGCTAGGCAACGCGGGCCCTATTGAGATCACTGCTGGCAATGCGGTTTCTATTTCTGGCCCGGGTACATCGATAGTTGGTGGAGTTGCTGCATCAGGCACTGGCAAAAGTGGTGATATAAATATTACCGCTGGATCTTTTTCATTGACGGCAGGCGGATTTATTTCTCCTTATGGTTCGGGTCAGAATAGCGCAGGCATCGTAAATATTACAGCAAGGGACACAATTTTCATCGCAGGCCCAAGTACCAGTATATCCACTGGATCGCAACAAGGCAATGGAGGTGACATCAATCTTAGTGCCGGTCGTTCGCTGGCAGTGGCAGATGGCGGAGTTTTGCAAAGTAGCTCCAGGAGTGGAGTAGGTGGAGGAATTCGACTGGTAGCCCAAGATAAGGTCTCTATTTCTGGTACCCAGGTTACTACTTCTCCGATTACTGGACAAGGGAGTAGCGGTGCAATATATGTCCAATCAAATAATCTATTATTAGATGGGGCTGGACTAGTCTCTGCGAATTTCGCCCAAGGAAACGGGGGTGACATTAGTATTTCAACCCAAGATCTGAGATTATTCAACGGGTCATTTATTCTTAGTTCTGTGGAGGGAAGCTCAGGGCGGGCCGGAAACATCCAAATTCATTCTGGTTCTTTGGTTTTGCAAGATTTTTCTGCCATTGCTTCCACTAGCCACGGCCCAGGAACTGCTGGTGATATTGCAGTGACAGCCACCGACAAAATAGTTCTGCAAGATTTTTCGACGTTAGCCACCAGAGCATTTGCCATTGATGGTACTGCGGGCAACATTTTTATTACAGCACCTCGGGTTACATTGGATAGATCTGGTCTAACTACAAGAGCTATTTCTGGGGTAGGTGGGAATATCGAAATTGCAGCATCCGATCAGCTACTACTCCGAAATCAATCTTTCATCACCACCAATTCCGGTCAAGACGGTGGGAATCTCCATATTGATGCGCAACTGATTACGGCAATTCCCTTGGAGAACAGTTATATTACGGCTAATGCAGTGAATGGCAGAGGTGGGAATATCAATATTAAATCTCAAGGTCTTTTTGGGATTGCACCACAACCCCGCCGCACTAATCGCAGTGAGATCACTGCTAGTTCTGATGTAAATCTGAATGGTGAAATTCGTATTAATACACCGGGGATCGATCCCGTTAAGAAAACCAACGAACTCCCCACCGTTCCCATAGATGCCAGCCAACAAATTGCTCAAACCTGTAGCCCCCAACAAACCAGCAACAACCTCTATCTCACTGGCCGGGGTGGCCATCCACCGAACGCCACAGAACCCGGTAACAGCGACGTGGTCTGGGTCGATCCTAGAACACCAGAACCCACCAAGCCCCAAACACCGACTACCCCAGTCTTCGCCAGCACCATTCAACCCGCTGTCGGCTGGTCGATCAATGCCCAAGGCCAAGTTTCTCTACTCGCTGCCCAAACCACTCCGGCTATCTCCAAAACGCCAGCGATCTGTCCCACTCACTAACCGCAGCTATGGCCATACGCAAGGTTCTATTTTTCACTAGCACTCCTGGACGCCGATGGGGTTTGGCCCTGAGCTTAGCAATTGCCCCAGTCGCACTTAGCCACCTCCTCGCCCCATCGGCAATCGCCCAAACCACCTTACCATCCCCTGATTTATCACGCCCCCTACTGATCCCCAGTGCCACCCCCCAACCGGAGCTGCCCCCACCCGAAGTACTCATTCCCAGCCCTAGCACCGCGCCTAATTCTACCCTGCCCACCGATCTTTCCACCACCATTGTTGTCAAAAAATTCGAAGTTGTTGGCAGTACGGTCTTCAGCTTCCAAGAACTAGCCGCCATTACTAAACCACTAACGAATAGACCGATTAACTTCACCGAACTGCTCGAAGCCGCCAACCGTATCACTACACTTTATCGTAGCAAAGGCTATATCAACTCCGGAGCCTATATTCCCAGCAACCAAACCTTTAGTGCCAGAGGCGGCACAGTCAAGATTGCGATTGTGGAAGGCCGCGTGACGGATATTGTCGTTACGGGTACCAACAGGCTGAACCCTAGCTACATCCGCAATCGGATCGGACTGGGTACCGGCAAGCCCCTAAAGGTCGATCGACTCATTGAAAGCCTCCGCCTGCTCCAACTCGATCCCCTGATTCAGAATATCAGCACTGAACTTGTCCCCGGATCCGAACCGGGAACCAGCAGTCTCCGGATTAGTGTTACCGAAACCCCCACTTGGCAGGCCGGATTTACCTTTAACAATAATCGGGTACCCAGCGTGGGCGAACTCCAAGCCTTGGCCACAATCTCCCAAAACAATCTCACCGGCAACGGCGACAGCCTAGCCGTCACCTACGGACGGAGTGAAGCCAGTAACCTGCTCGATCTGAGCTACAGCTTGCCCCTCAATCCCCACAATGGCACCATCAAACTGCAATACAGTTTATCCAATAGCCGAGTGATTGAGCCGCCCTTCGATCGCCTAGATATTAACGGCACTGCCCAAGATGTTGCGATGAGCTATCGGCAGCCCATTATCCAAAATACCAACCAAGAATTCGCCTTGGGCATCACATTGGCAAACCGGCAAACCAACACAGGCTACCTCTTGGCCATAATTGGCGAACGAGTCGGCTATCCCTCTCCCGGAGCCGATGAGGACGGCAACACTCGGCTCACCGCCGCTCGTTTTTTCCAGGAATATACCCTGCGCGATACCCAACAGGTCTTTGCCGCTCGCTCCCAACTCAGCGTTGGTCTCAATGTTTTCGGAGAGACTACCGCCTCCACTTCGCCCGATAGCAGCTTTGTTCATTGGCGGGGCCAAGCCCAATACGTTCGCGCTCTGAACCCCAACAGCACCATCTTAATTAAACTCGAAGGCCAAGTTGCTGATCGCCCCCTGTTAGCCCTCGAACAAATTGGTCTGGGTGGTCAAGACACAGTCAGAGGTTATCGCCAAGATTTATTGTTGGGTGATAGTGGACTGCTAGCCAGCGCGGAAGTCCGCTTCCCTATTTTCACCCCCACCGATAGCACTACTGTTCTCCAAATTGTGCCTTTTGTGGATTTTGGGGTGGTCTGGAATCAGGGTACCAATCCCACCCCAAAAAACAACGCGATCGCCTCTGGTGGCATTGGTCTGCGCTACCAAAATGGCGAAAATTTATCGGCCCGCCTCGACTATGGAATCCCATTCACCAACCTTGATAGATCGCAACGCACCGGCCAAGAAAACGGTCTGCATTTCTCTCTGAACTATCGTCACTCCTTTTAAACCTATGATGAATTATCTTGCTGCGGTATCGATCGGTTTTGCCCTGATACAATCCATACCATCAATCACCCAGCAACCTACCCGCTTAACCGAGGCCCAAGCTCTCAACCATCGAGGCGCAGACCATTTAGCTAAAGGTCAAGGAGAGCAAGCCTTCGCCAGCTGGCAACAAGCCCACAAAATTTATACAGAGCTTCAGGATTTTCAAGGTATTGTTGGTACGGAAATCAATCAGGCTCAAGCCCTGCAATCCCTCGGATACTATCGTCAAGCCCTAGTTCTCTTGCAGTCCACTCAGGCCAAGCTCCAACAGGCCCCCAACTCCATTCTCAAAGCTCAAGGATTGCTGAGTTTGGGGAATACTCTCCGCTCCCTTGGGGCATTAAATGCGAAGTCCGGCCAAACCATGGGCATCAAGATGGGATCCACTGAAGCCCTAACGATCGCCCTGGCAATTGCCCAAGAACTCCAGCATAAAAATTTAATCGATCAGATTAATTTGAGTTTAGCCCATACTTGGGTGCTGCTGGGTAATCCCGAAAATCGAGCCACTCGTCTCTATCAAACCATTCAAAACAACAGCTCCGTACCGATCTTGAGAATCCAAGCTCAACTTCAACTTTATCGACTCGACCGAACTCCCCCAGATAACGACAAAACCCTAGCGGAGATCGCCAAACTACGCCAAACCCTAGATACCATCCCGCCCAATCGCCAAACCATCTATGCATATCTGAACTTTGCCCAAGCTATTCAAAAACGACAGCCCGATCGCTTTACAGATCGAGAAGTTCTCACCCAAGTCAGTACGCTGCTCACCAAAGCATTGAGCGAAGCCCAAGCCATTCAAGATCCCAGAGGTCAAACCCAAGCATTAGGCAGCCTGGGGAGCCTCTATCAATTCACCGGTCAATATCCCGCCGCCCAAAAACTCACGGAGCAGGCCATTGTAATTGCCGAAAGTCTCCCGGCTCCGGACTTAGCCTATCGCTGGCAATGGCAATTGGGTAAAATCTTGACCCTCCGTCATCGTCAATCTTCCACCCAGGCGATCACAGCCTATCGTCAAGCCATCTTCCATTTGAAAACTCTGCGCAATGATTTAAATGGTAGCGATACAGACTTGCAGTTTTCTTTCCGCGAAAGTGTCGAACCTGTCTATCGCGAATTGGTTAGTTTATTGCTCCAGGATGGAAAATTGGTTTCTGATGCTCATCTCACCCTAGCTATAGATCTCATGGAATCACTCCAGATAGCGGAACTGGAGAACTACCTACGCCAAGGCTGCTTGGATACCTATAAGGTTTCCTTGGATCGGATTGATCGCAGTGCAACAATTGTTTATCCTATTATATTGCCCGATCGCATTGTGGTCATTAGCTCTATTCCCGGCCAAAAATTACGCTACTACAGCCGCAAAATTAGCCAACAGGATTTATCGGCGATCATCAGTAGCCTCCGCGAACAAATCATCAGTGCAGAATTCAATGCGGATCGAGAAAAACATTTCAAACAACAGTCTCAACGACTTCATGACATACTCATCGCGCCAATTTCAAAGGATTTAAAAGCAGCAAACACTAAAACTTTGGTTTTCATATTGGATGGGGAATTACGCAATATTCCGATGTCGATTCTCCATGATGGCGATCACTATTTAGTGGAAAAGTACAATTTAGCCCTGACTCCAGCTTTCCAACTAGTACCAGCTCAAAACACTGATCGTCAACAGTACCAAGCTTTCTTAGGAGGAATCAGCAGTGCTCGCCAAGGCTATGCTCCTCTACCCAGTGTAGAAAAAGAGCTACAGGAAATTGGTAAGTTACTGCCACATCAACAATTTCTCAACGCCCAATTCACCCAAGCCCAAGCAACCAAGCAGCTTAGTCATAACAAAGCATCCATTATTCATATTGCCACTCATGGAGCCTTTAGCTCCAATCCTGAAGAAACCTTTTTGCTGACCTGGGATGGTCAACTTAATCTCTATCAATTCAGTCAACTACTCCAGGATCGCAATCGGCGCTCGCACGACAGCATCGATCTGCTAGTGCTGAGTGCCTGCGAAACTGCTAGTGGTGATCGCCGAGCGACACTAGGTTTAGCAGGTATCGCTATTCGGGCTAGAACCCGGAGTACGATCGCTTCTCTATGGATCGTGAACGATCGCTCCACCCAAGTGCTGATGACAAATCTTTATCAAAACCTATTGATAAAAAAGCTCAGCAAAGCTGCATCCCTCAGACTCGCCCAACAAACACTACTCCAGCATCCTCAATATCGAAACCCTTTTTATTGGTCACCCTTTGTATTAGTTGGTAATTGGCAATAATGATATTAGCGTCATATTTTATAGTCGATCGAGAAACTGTCGGCGCTTTTCTTCAAACTCGTACTCCGTGATCAAGCCATCCACCCGCAACTGCTCCAGTTGACGAATGCCATCGGTCAATTGCACAATTTTTAGACTGCTGAGAGGCTCCGCCAACGGGGCTGCTGGCGGCAACAACGCCCAAGATTCCCCACCCAGCGCAAAAGTCCCGGACACCGCCTCTGGCTGTACTAAGTACCAGACTGCCTCGATCGCCGCCGCCACATGGGGAATCGGAGTCCAAGACAGCAGTAAATACACCAGTCCCCAGCGGTATTGGCGCAGATAGAACTTGTGCAGACCGGCCACTGGCAACACCACACTGGCAAAAGCCAACACGATCGCCACTTGCCGCTGCTGGACGGGATTCAGAACTGGATCGAAGGGTGAGGGAAACCGCATGTGCTACCGGCAGGGGCTAGAATTACAATGGGATGCAACAGGAGAGCCATTTTCTCCAGGACTTAGTGGTATTTCGATTGAAAACTATGGGATTCTTTGACTCGGAAATCGTTCAAAACGAAGCGAAGCAACTTTTCACAGATTATCAGAATCTGGTGAACTTGGGCGGCAACTATGGCAAGTTCGATCGCGATGGCAAAAAGATGTACATCGACCAGATGGAAGAACTGATGGATCGGTATAAAATTTTCATGAAACGCTTCGAGCTATCGGACGATTTCATGGCTCAGATGACCGTGCAGCAAATGAATGCCCAGCTTGGTCAGTTTGGCATGACCCCCCAGCAAATGTTTGATCAAATGGGAATGACGCTCGATCGGATGAAGGCTGAACTTGACAAGTGAGTCTGACACACCTTCCTAGGGGTAGGTGTTTGGTACCCGCTGTTTAAGCTGAAGATCTTAGCTCGATGGAGCTACCCAGACCTCTGGCAGCGGCGCGAGCCAAAATCTTCGCTTACTTACTCGGTCTTAGCTTCTGTCGCACACGCGTCACCAAGATATCCACCTCCGGCACACCGATCTGAGTAGCAATCAACGCAAATAAGCCCAAGCCAATGCCCCCAGCAACCACTAACTGACCGGCAGTAGACAAATAGTTCACAAACACTTTGCCGTTGGCAGCTACATAAGTATTGGGCAAATACTTTTGCCAGCCAAGACTGATTACCCAAGCCGTACAACCGGCGATCGAACTGGCTCCAAACACGCCAAACAATGGATAGCCCAGATCCTTCCAAGGTAGACCCCGCAACCGCTTATTTAGAATCACTAGAAAAACCACCAAGGTGAACAAATTCACTCCCACCGTAGAAAGCGTAATCCCCGGCGCACCAAAAGGTTTCCATAGTAAGTAGTCTAGCCCGAGGTTTACGGCAATGTTGATGATGCCTACACGGAACGGCATCTTACCATCACCCAAGGCGTAGAAAACTCGCACGAGTACGTCCCGCGCCAGAAAGAAGAACATCCCGCTAGCCGAAACAATTAAAATACCAGAAAGGAACATTGAATCCCTTTGAGTAAAATTTCCTCTTTGAAAAGCAGTCTGGATTAAGGGCAATGATAGGGCAATAATAACCGCACCCAAAGGCATCATCGTCACCCCAGTCAAAATCAGACCCTGACGAATGCGGTCTTTGAGTTCCGGCCAGTTTTTTGGCTCCACCAACCTCGAAAAAATCGGCATGAGGGGCTGTAAGATCAGGTTCGACACAATCCCCAAGGGAGTCTGAACCAACAGGTTGGCTGCCGCAAAAGCCGGCGCGGCCCCATCGATATTGGCAGCAAAAGAGAGATCTGTAAAGAGATTGACCTGCAACATCGAAGTAGAAAGAATCGCAGGCAGCATAATGCCTAGCACTTCTCGGACTTCCTTTTGTTTTAAGTTAAAGCGGGGGCGCAAGGTGCCCAGACCAGCTCTCCACTGGACAAAAACTTGGACTA
This sequence comes from Synechococcales cyanobacterium OTE_70_metabat_200, assembly GCA_031375385.1. Taxonomy (GTDB): domain Bacteria; phylum Cyanobacteriota; class Cyanobacteriia; order Cyanobacteriales; family Chamaesiphonaceae; genus JAAFHZ01. The sequence continues at coordinate 79,514 of JANMHS010000139.1, forward strand.
ACCATTGCAGTACGGCCCCAGCGAGGGTAGTCCAAGCCAGAACGCGGCCACCCAGCAGGGCATTTTCTAGGGTAGCGGTTTTATCGGCCAGATTAAATAGTAGCCAGCCCAGGCCACCGATCACCGTCAGACTAGATAACAAAGGGCTAATCGAAGGAAACCAGTACATATCTCCAGCGTTCAGGGTACCAAAGCCGATCCCAATCAGACCAGAGAGCACAATCATGAAGGACATGATTTGGAGCTGCTCTACGGCAACACTGCGGATCGATGTACTCATCTGCTCTACGGCAATGCTACTGAGACCTTTCGCTTGCAAACCTTTCTCTAGACCTAGCGTAAATACATCAATGAAATTGTGTGCAAAAACGATCATCAACACGGAGGCAACAACTAGCAAAATAGCCACAATTGTGTTGACCGACTCGACGATCGATGAGATCTTTTGGCGATCTTTCTGGCGAGATAGAACGCTGGTGACGGCGCTATGGAAAGGCCCGTTAATGCCACCCAGCAAAATAAAGAAAAAACTAGGAATGACGTAGGAATAGCTATAGGCAGTGGAAACAATGCTCAGGCCAAAGGCCATGGAAACCATTACTTGCCGAATTAAACCAGCAAACTTGCTTAGGATGGTGGCGATCGCCACAACTTTGGCAATACTGACTAAGGACTTGCTCGGCGGTTTGGTGCTATCTTTGAAACTCCCCATGCTTACGCCGCCCCAACGCTTGTGCGTTGTGTAGCTAAAGCAGGGAATTCTTGAGCAATCCAGATATGGATTCTCAAAGGCGTTTTCAAAGCGCCGCTAGACACTCCACCAAGTTTTAGCCCAAGTGTTGTGCTTACTTTTCTCAAGATGTTTGCTGCACCATTGCAGTCTGCGTTGATGTACTGATTTTGAGCGGTACGATACAAGCCCCGCTTAGTCCGCTTGCCAGATTCTTTCCACCCCTCAGGTTTTTCACCAAGCGTAGGCAGGAAATCACCATCAACAAACGAAGTCTTTGAGGTGTACGATTCTTCTGTTTCAACAAAACAAATACCGTATTGCTCGCACAATTGAGCAATTCTTTCCTTTAGCCGCGCTGTCGGGATCTGGACAAACTTTTGGTTAGTCTTTTTTCCCATGTTAGCCCCATCCTTTTGCCCTCGATTCCAGCCAAACACTAAGGTGCCTATCTGAGCATGGAGGCAGTGATTAACTACTAATCTAGCTGCCTTGTTGACTGCATCACGCATTAACCGATTTCGCTTTTCTGTGATATTTGCCAGCTTTTTCGACCAAAATCCTTGCGGCTGATTAGTTTTGAGTCTAGCGACTTGTTTGTTGTACCACTGATTTAAAGATTTTAGATGCTTACCATCAATAATGAATCCTGATCCTGTGTTGCTCACACAGGTTAACCAGTTACTAATGCCAGGATCTATGCCAAGCACTTTAGATGGATCTAGGTCTGGCTTTTCAGTGGTAACTCGGTAAACGTATTCGACGTAAAAAGCTCCATTTCGAGGCAGGACTCGGATTTCTTTAACCTCCTTGTAGTCTAAGTTACTAGGCATTTTTAAATGGAAAGAATCAATTCCAAACCAAGCTTTTACTTTGCCACCGAGTGGGAATCTCAGCAGTCCATCCTTAAGTTTTACGTCAGCTTTCGGGAAAGTTAACAGCGTAAATCCATCCTTGCTTCTGTAGTTAGGAACTTTTGGGAATTGATCGATTTTCCCATTGAAAAAAGCTTTTTTTAACGCCTTGAATGACTTGAAAGATTCGGCGACACTGGTTAGAGCTTGCTGAGAAACATGAGAATACAAGGATTGAAAATGTGGATTATCTTTTAGTAATTTGTGCAGTTCATACTTACCAGCTATATGGCCAGTTTTGAAGTATAGCTGACGCGAGTAGTATGTACCACAATTAGTTAACTTATTGGCTTCCTCGCAAGCATATTCAAGAATTGCTCTCAATTCTTTGCTTGGAGTTATTAGCTCTTGCTGGCATCCATAATTAGACATTTTTTTGGTTCTCAATGTATTGCTTGATGACTGCAATCGGAGCGCCGCCCACAGTCGAGACAAAATAGCTATTTGTCCATAAGGTTGGGAGGCGACTTCACTGCGGCTGAAGCCGCTACAGGCTCGACCCCGTGTCTGAAGCCAGGGGCTTGCGCCCCGCTTTTCGGTCACAGGAAAAGGGGCTAGTGAGCGGTAATTAGCTCTGGCGGCTATGGTTCCGAGGGCAGAATACGCACCCGAATGGAATTTTGGCCAGAGTCATCCAAAGGAATCTCGATAATCTCGCCAGAGAGCCTTTCCAAACATGCTAACAGAGAGCGGAGGTGCGGTGTACTCGCGCCCGTATCTACATACAGCCGATCGGCCAGGTTACCGATCCGTTTCCAAGTCATGTAGAACTTCGTGACATTTTGCTCTAAGGTGGCAGCTTGCTTGAGGATATCGGCAGCTATAGGCAAACAGCCCACCCGCAGAGCTTCCTCTAAGGCGATCGATAAGTCCACGGTGGATTGATTAAGAGTCTGCACCTGGGCACCAGCATCCAGGTATTTAGAGAGGCTCCGGGCGCTGGAGGTCAGCTCCTTCACATTTTCCACATCAGGATTCTCAGCGATCTCCTTTTGCAGAGCTTGCTGGTGAATCTCCGGCAGTTTTTCCATTTCCTTGACCAAAGGGGCCAAGTAGCGAGAGGGCATAGAACCATCTGCAGCTCGTTCCTTCAGTTCTTCGGGTAGCAGGTCAGAACTCATGGCCGTCCATTCTTCGGAGAGCTGCTTGACTTCTCGGCGGGTAATTTTGTCGCCTCTGGTGGCGGCCTCCGTAATCATCTGCTGGACTTCTGGCGAGGACTTAGCCGTTTCCACAAAGGCCCGCTTGGTGAAGTTGTTCAGGGTCTGGGCCGATAGCTCTCCTTGCTCCATCAGAGCATCGGCGCTGTTAGCTAGCTCGATCCAGGCGTAAGCTTGACTCTTACCCAGTTCTCTTTCCTTCAGCCAGTTCAAAAATCCTTGGCCGCGACTGTCGCCGCCGCGCTTTTCTCGATCGCGGATCACCCGCAGAATCCGGCCCCGCCAAATTTCCGTCTGGAGGTCGAACCGATCGCACACGGCCCAGGCATTATCTACCTGCTGCTGAAAATCCAAGTCATCGACGCTCTCGTCTTCGGGATCCGGCAGGTCGAAGTTAATGTCGTTCCCGGCTTCCAGCGCAGCGGCAAGTTCCTCTTCTTTCAGTTTTAGCGGGCGTTCGATCGAACTTACCATTTGGTCACACTCGACGGGTAGACGGGATCCAGATTATAGCAAAGGCCAGTGAATTTACAACTCTCTTACCACAACCCTTTTACCAGACTAATAACTACAGTGACAATGGCTGCGAAGGTGGCGATCATCAAAAATAACAGGAGGGCGATCAGTAGTACAAACCACTTGTCTAGTTTGGCGTTGAAGTTAGGATTTTCCACATGGGTATCCAGCAGCTTAATATTGCGGGTATTAGCCTTGGAAATCACATCGAATAGATCGCCAAGGACTGGTACGGTACCGACGATCGCATCAATCAGGATGTTGGAAACCATTTTCAGCAGGGTGGCTTTAGGTAACCCGAGCAAGGCCGCTTCGAGCACGATGTAGGCAGAGAGAATCATGCCAACGGTGTCACCGCCACCGGGAACGAGCCCAATAATCGGATCGAGTCCAATTTTTTTGCTGGTGCCTGGAATGGTAATAGCTTCATCCAGTAGTCTGGCTAGTTGGCGCAGACGCTGTACTCTTTTGAGTTGGTCGGGCTGAAGATGGGCAACGACAGACATAGGTAACAAGCGTAACGAATGAGGGTCAATTCTACCATGGAAGCATTTAACAGAAAGTGTCGATCAAGGGTATTCATTCCACTACATTTGTCGCATGGATTTCCACCAAACTGCTAACTATTGGTGTAGATTAATGCTAGGTCAGAGATCGAAGCTCGCGCTTTCTGCCATCCAAGAGTCCCACCGCCGCCAGCACAAAACACCTAGAGATCCATAGCTAGTCTATGGCGCAGCGATCGCAAAGCATTACCCGTCCCTTGTTCTGCCGCCAACAGTAAGCATTGATAGATAGTTTCTGGTAGATCGATCTCAGGAAAATAGCGACTGGTGGAGCTTTGTACATAAGATCCTGATTCGAGGCCAAAGATTCCAAGCTGACCTTGCTTAAATAACCAAACCTCCGGCACGGCATAGGGGAGAAAGTCTTCCACCGCCGTATAACTGGTAATATCAATTTCAATAGCCAAGTCTGGTGGCGGGTCTATGGCCCAATTGATGTGATCTTTGCCCACTACGGACTCCCAATTATCGATATAGAAACAATAATCTGGTTCGATGCCTCCAGTATTCGGTAGCTCCATGGTTATGGGTGTGAATGCTTCATAGTTGCGACCGTGGCTATCCAGAACAGCCTTGACAATATCGGCTAAAATATCGGCTAAAATATTGGCTTCTCGGCCATGGCGAGGCAAAGGACTCATGAGCAAGATTTCTCCTCTGCGATACTTAATCCGAGGCAGAGAGCCAGCGCCTCGACTATCTCGGAGACTACAGTATTCCTGCCAAGAACCCACCATCCGCACGACGGTGCCAGGGGGCAATTGAGTTTTCTCTGGAGAGATAAGAGCATACATGACAGTTGGTTCGCTCTAAAACAAATTTGAGATTTCTAGTTCATTCTAGTACACAACACCCGGCCAAAAGAGTGCCGAAGATTAATTCTTGTTGCGATCTAGCAACTTCCTGCCAATTTCAACATCTTGGAATGTAAATCTTACTTCAAAACTACAAAATTCTTGTCCATCCAATGAAATATCTGACTGCATTATGCGGTGCCCTTGGGGCCACCATGCTTCTTACCCAAATAGTTGTAGCTAAGCCGATACGGGAGTACCCGTCCTACGGGATCGACTATATTTCGTCAGCATTGGCTAAAACTCGATCGGAGAAGTACCAAGAAGCGATCGCCATCCTCAAAACTAGCGAACAATATTATCGCAAACGGGGCGATGAGCGGCGCGCCTATGCCAGCAAATTATTAGTACTGCACATCCAGCAAGATTTGGCTTACCGGCAAAGGCAACGATCGGGGGAACAGCAGCCGGACAATGCGACGGCGGGAACTCTACTAGGAAGTTGCCTAGGAGAAGACTGTAGTTATGGGGTGGAAATATTCGCGCCTGCTAACACCAATCTAAAATATGGCGGCATCATTGTATTACATAAAAGACTGAGATATTTCAAAGATGCCAGGAATTTGTCTCAGCCAATGTGGGGAATTGTCGATGTAAAAGTCATGCCAGCCAGAAAACAGGGCGAACAGATCAGTGGTGCCAGCTGTCAGGATAAAAGTAATCCAAATAATGGTCGAAGTATTTTAACGATTACCTCTAGTCCGAAAAATAATGATAACTCCGATGAAACAGTAACAGCGAAATACGCTTGGAGTGTAGATATTCGATCGGGCCTGATTAGGGAAATACCGGGATCATCGGTCGTTTGTGTGGTGGAAGCACTATAAAATCAGGTCGGAGCGGGGTGCAAACCCGCTCCGATCCCTAAGTACACCTCTTTACTGAAAGGGGTTGGAATTCATTTAATGTTACTATGAGGTAATTGTAGCGAAGAAATTGTCATGCGAGGAAGAACTTCAAAACTCATAATCAATCTCAGTGTAGAGCAAAAAAGCTTACTT
>JANMHS010000037.1:0-53633 GCA_031375385.1 Synechococcales cyanobacterium OTE_70_metabat_200
CTTAACGATGCCTTTTCCATAACGCTCACGACCCTGACTCTTTACCAACGCCGCTTATGGTGGTTTGCAATCTGCTCCTGTAAGCCGATTGCGGGAGGTCTACTCCCATCTTTCATGCCGCTGTTACGGCACACTAATGTCTGCAACCCAAGCCTGGCAAGGTTCTATAACAATGAACTTACGGTCTAGAATGTTGTCGGCAATAGGCAAAGTATGTTGAGAGTCAGTCGTTACTTTAAAGCACCGTTTACGACGGGCTTTAATATTGAGGTTTTTCATCAATCTAACTACCCGCTGACGGCCATGGGTAAAGCCGATGGCTACCAAAGCAGCTTGTATTCTAAGTGAGCCATAGGTTTGGTCGCTATCTGTATGAATGTGTTGGATGTGTTCAGACAATATTTTATTCTCCTATATTCTATTGGCTTCTGGCTGCTCCAACCGTGCATAATAACCACTACGCAATACTTTCAGCAATCGGCACATCATGTCAGTGGAGAAATTCTCCTTCTCCACCACTACTAATTCGTAGGGCTGTTGTCCTTGGCGAAGAAGGTCGCCACTTTTTTTAAGAAGTCACGCTCCATTTCCACTCGCTTAAGTTCACGCCTGAGCTGATTCAATTCTTGTCGCTCTGGTGAAGTCAAAGCTCCTTCTGGTGAGCCTTCTTGGTCAATCTTGGCCTGTTTTACCCAGTTGCTCAAAGCACTAGGCGTTAAATCCATTTCTTTGGCTACCTGGTTTATAGACTTACCCGACTCCTTTATTATTTTGACTGCCTCTGCTTTTTGCTCTTCTGTAAATATCCGGCGTTTCTTTTGTGTCATTTGAACATTCTCTTTGCTTTTTGACTTTTTGGGAATGCCCACTTCTTTGGATCAGAGTCACTGTTCAATCAGAATTGCAAAGATGTTGCTAATCTAGAATAGGTAATAAGTAAATAATTGCTATATTCAAGTTTAAGCCTTGGCTCTCCTCTACCAAACAAAGATTAGTCCGTGCATCAGATCTTGTAAAGATTTAATTACACTAGCTCACAAGAAATAAATGAAGTGTTACTCTGAAGTTAGTTGTAGTTTAATGCACCTTCAGTGGTGCATTAAATTAAGATATCAATTTTCTCCGCAGACTTCCATACAATCAATTGAAGAGGCTATATGGATGACAAGCTAGTCTTTGTGGAATTATCAGCTCTTTTGACTGGACTCTATGACCCACTCTTGAATGATCCAGAAGACCGCACCCTCAATGCACCTATTGCTGAAGAGTATGCCCGACGGCTAAAAGGCACCTTTCCGCAGAAATTCTCCGCACTGCTCGATGCTTATAAAGCCCTTGCTGCGGCTACTCCAAAGCCACTGATCAATGATGTACTGCTTAATACACTACGTGCGACCCAGGCATTTAAAGACAATGAGATTGTTGCTAAACAAATCGTAAACGTCTGGTATTTTTCGCAGTTCAATGACGAGACGGGAACTCGTCTGATTGATGGGGGTTTTTACGAACGGGGTGCCGTATGGCCTGTTATTAAGGCGCATGCCCTAGGGTTTTCCTCACAATTACACGGCTACTGGGCTCGTGTGCCCTTGATGGGAAATCACTGATTCAATTCAATTGCACCAAAGGAAACTGCCATGAACGATGAATGCAATAATGAATATGATGTAATTATAATTGGCTCAGGAGTTGCTGGGGCTTTGACTGCCTGGAAACTTGCCCAATTTGGGAAATACAAGATTCTCATCTTGGAAGCTGGCTCTAACGGAATCACTGCCGGTCAACGGTTGCAGTTCCATCATATGATGGATACCCAAGGCAATCGCGGCGATCCATTCGCCCCCTATAAAGATCTGGAGAGCCGGAAGTATGCACCTGCTGCTGAGAACTCTCAGCGCGAACTTGCCGACCAAAAGAACGATCCGAATAATTACTATGACTATAACTCCGACTTTGATGGAGATCCTTTTAAAGCTAGCTACAACCGGATGGTGGGGGGAAGTACTTGGTCTTGGCGCGGCAACACTCCACGCTTTATCCCGAGTGACTTTAGCCTTCTGAGTACCTTTGGTGTCGGTCGGGATTGGCCACTCGATTACAACGAACTCGAACCCTGGTACTGCCAAGCCGAGTGGGAACTGGGTATTTCTGGCAACCATGACGAGTGGGATGGTCTGCATGGCGGATACCGTAGTCAATCTTTCCCGATGACGGGTATCCCTCTTTCCTACAGCGACCAACAGGTCAAAGCTCGGATTCATGGTCAGACAGCACGCGGTACCCCCGTTTATGTAGTGACCACGCCACAAGCTCGCAACACCAGTGCCTTCGATAATCGGCCAGCCGGTGAAGGCCACTCCAACTGCATTCCCCTCTGCCCTATTCAGGCAAAGTACGATGCAACGGTGCATCTGCGTCGGGCGTTGCAGCTTCCTGATGTGGAACTGCGCACTAAAGCGGTGGTTACGCGATTAGACCAGGATAGTGACGGGTATGTGGATACTGTCCACTACATTGACTGGTCGTCGGAGGGTACCCCTCAGCAGCGCGGACAAGATTGACGCACTGGGCATTCCCCGCCCACGCTTCACTTTCGATATTGGGGAATATGTGCGGGGTGGCCTGAGTGAGGGACTAGAGACTGCGAAGGAACTGTTTGGGCTAATGGGTGCAACCATCAGTCCCAGTGCTAAACCTCTAATCAACCCTGTGACCGGCAAAATGAACTGGAATACCGCTGCCCACATTATGGGTACAACAATTATGGGTGATGACCCGAGTGATTCTGTTGTCGATCGATGGGGACGCACCCATGATGTGCCCAACCTCTGGATCGTCGGCTCTAGCGTTTTTCCTACCAGTTCGACGGCTAATCCTACACTAACCCTAGCCGCTCTAACGCTCCGTACGGCCCAGGCGATTCATCGTCAACTGGGTTGATGAACCTTAACCCACTGAAACTTACTGAGGATCGAACATGCGCAAACCAAAAACGCCCCGCTACACTCTGGTCAAAGGTCAGATTTCGATTCACAACCCCGCAGATCCGCGTCGAGGACCGCAACCAGATGGAGATACTGTTACTTTTTTCCCAGACTCGATCAATCTCGTGCAACGCCTGCGCAGGCTTTCTGGAACAGCTCCGAACATCCGCAATGGGCACATCAATGTGCGTTATGAAGGTATCGACGCACTAGAGACTCATGTTCAAGGTGCGCATCAGAATCTGACTTTCGCTAAGGCTGCCCGCGAGCGGAACCTGGAATTGTTGGGATTCACCAACGTGGTCTTTTTTCCTGATTTGCCCAATGTCGTTCAATCTGTGGACAAAAACCCACTACCGGGGTATGTGATGGCCAACGGCATTGAGTCGAATGGCCGACTGCTTGGTTTGGTCTTCCTCGGCACAACGAAGCGAAAAGATGGAGAGCAGATATTTGTGGACGAGGCCATTCTCGATCGGAGTGTTAATGCCCATCTGGTAGCCGATGGACTGGTCTATGTGGAACCCTATGATTCTATGCCAATAGCACTGATCCAAATCCTGCGTAAGCGCGTGGCCACAGCTCGCAAGAGTGCCGTTGGACTATGGCCAAATGAGGATGTCACTACGGAAACCGCTGCCCGTATTGCGAGTCTGACTGACGCGCAAGCACTAGTGATGTGGCCAAAACTGTTTCGGCGGCTCGCTGCTTATTTCCAGGCGGGCAATACCGGACTGAACGAGTTCGATGCTTGGGTTCGTGATGACCCAGTTCGTCGAGATGATACGCTGCGATTGCTGAATGGTGAGAAGGCTAATATGCATGATACATATCTGATTGATGGTGATACTTTGCAGTTGAACTATCGACCAGAAGATTTACTGGTCGCCCCCGATCCAAGACCGAACCTAATATAAGTTGGGAGTGTGCCTTCATTTTCCAGCTAGAGAGGACGACTCAAAATAGCTTGAGTACTCTTTAATGTCATAATACAAAGGTAGTTGTGGCGTTCGTGTTCATAAAATGTTCCGAAGAAAAGAGCAGCAATTCCCTAAGGGATAGCTTCACGTCAACTCCCAACATCCATTCTTCCAGACCCGCCGCCAGTATTAGAGATCGACATGGCCCAGGGGAAAGCTTTTTCTTAAGGAATACTCTGTATTCCAGGAGGCGAATATGTTTGGGATATTCTTGGAACTCAAAAGATGGCTGCTGCTCATTCCCGAAGCAATAGTCTGCGGCCCGAGTTACGCTCGGTTTTTGTTCTGGATCAGAGAGCGCACGCCCCTAGATTCTGCCATCACCTGGGCGCGTTTTACTAAACCCCAGCATGGTTGGCTGGAATGGTGGATGAACAATTATCCACCGCCATTTATCCGGCAGTTTTTTCTGGATGTTTATTATCGGCGATCGATGAAGTTCTTGAACCACAGCGCCGGCATCGTCGATCACTACGATCTGTCCAATAGCTTTTATGAACTGTTTTTAGACAAAAGGTACATGTTCTATACGGGTGCCGATTTCCAGTCCGAGACTGATAGCCTAGAAGAAGCCCAAGAAAACAAAGCCAACTACCTATTGAACTTAATCGAGCCAGCTCCCGGCGAAAAAATTCTAGACCTGGGCTGTGGCTGGGGAGCCATGCTCAAGAAAATCGCCGATAGCAACAGTAGCGCAGTGTTGGCCACAGTTCCGGCGACAGAATCTCCCACAGCTTCCGCTAAAACCGGCGATAGCTTCGCTTACGCCTCCGGCGATCGAGAGCACCTCTATGGCTACACTCTTTCCACAGAGCAAAAGAAGTTCATCGACGAGAAATACGGATTTCATGCAGAGCTCAAAGATTTTATTACAACGGACTACGAGCCCGCCTCCTTTGACAAGATTTTCTCGATCGGTAGCCTAGAGCATGTGCGAGAACAGGAGCTCCTCCCCCTCGCCCGCAAACTAGCAACAGCCCTCAAACCCCAAGGGAAAATTGTCCACCAGATCATCTGTCAAACCGGCGCAGTTTTTCCCACCCGACTATTGGCATTGGCTCTGTTGATTTTCCCCGGTTCGGAACTGACCGACCATCAATACCACCTGGATACCTTTGCCGCAGCCAACTTGCAAGTGATTCACCAATCAGTCCACGATTACCGGCCCACCTTAAAAGCCTGGTTCGATCGATTGGTAGCCAACCAAGAACGGGCGATCGAGCTGGTGGGAGTCCAGACCTACAACAAATATCAATGCTACTTCGCCGAGGCTTGGCGACTGTTTGAGAACCAAGAACTAGTGCTGCGGCGCTATGTGTTGCAACATCCAGCTCCGGCAGCAAACAAGGTCAGCTAGCGATCGCGCCAGTCGTGGAGATTTTCTTCCCGTACGGCCACCGTATTGGCGATCAAATCTCCCAACCTTCTCTTGTCCTTGCGAAACCAAAATAGCAGGTCGATCGGAAAAGCAATCAACATCACCCCATTTCGGATGGTCGATCGGAAGAGACCACAGGGGTACCGGTTGCGCTCACACATCACACCAATGTTCATAAAGCGAGCACCAATGCTCTGGCCACCCAAACCATCCTTGATCAACCAATAGAAAATCACCACCCCCCAGCAAATCATTTTAGAAGTCGAATTACCTGGAGTTAAAAACAAGCTGGGTGACAGCAGTATGAAGCAAAAGCACAGGTCGAAAAAGCTAGCGAATAGCCGAGCGGTTCTGGTAGCCATGGAAAAGAAGTAGAAAAAACAGGGAGTGCAGAGAGATTCTCACCTGGAGAGGCTCCACTAACGATCACCTTAGTAAAATACTAAAATAGTTAATGAACTAGGTAAATATAGCATCATTGTGTCATAGCGCGATCATCATAAAATGTCAGCCCATTTTAGTCGATAGGTGCTGCACGGACTAGCATCGACAGGATATTGACCCAGGTTAGCGCCAACACCCAGCCTAAACTTGGTCAGCATCGCCCACTCGCGCGAACCCCAGCACTACCAGCACATTAGCCAGGGTCAAAAAAGACTCTGCCCCACCATGCAGCCAGTCCACATTGGCCAGACTGGTCTTCAGAACCAGCTCTGCATAAAGTCCAGCGGGAATGGTCACGAACACAAACACCAAGGTCATGTAGAAACCAATCAGCGACAGCTTTGGCGTTTGGCCGGACTTGGTTAAAAACCACAAAAAAGCCAAGTATGGAAACAGCGAAGCCCCAAATAATGATTCCTTATTCACGAAAGCTGCTCCCGGCTGCTACGCCAGATCCACCAAGCCGCCAGAGCCATGGTGCTGTTGCCGACTAAAGTCATAGCTCCCTGGACAGTGACCAACCATTCTAGTTGGGGAGAATTGTCAAAGAAATGCCAGACACAAGCACACATGGCACTCACTAAAGCGGGCAACATTCCCCAGGAAAGGCTGCGCCAATGGAGGCGGTCATCGCGACTGGCGTAGTTCCAGATTAGGCCGATCGCCGCGATCCATTCGATAACGCTGGAAACATGAATGACCCAAGTAGGGATCGAAAGACTATGCATAGTAGAAAGAAGTAAATTAGCCGATATTGACCTAAGAGCAATAGTACCTATTTTTTTATGCGGTGGCTGCTAGTTGGCAATCCCCACCGATCGGCTTTAGCGAGTCGCTTTCACCTTAAAATGAGCCTTAAATCCCAGCATCTCCAAAAAAATGACAGACTTCCAGGTAGTTTTGTGTGGATACTATGGCGAAGGTAACGGCGGCGACGAAGCCCTGTTAGCCTCCATGTTAGAAATGTTACCGGCTAACGTAAAACCATTGGTGCTTTCCGCCGACCCGGCCCAAACCTACCAACGCTACGGCGTAGCCGCCATCCCCCGCAAAAGCCTCAAGGTAGTCTCCGCCCTCCAAGAATCACGAGTCTTCATCCTCGGCGGCGGCAGCCTCATGCAAGATGTCACCAGCTTCCAGAGCACCGTCTATTATGGCGGACTAGTCGGACTCGCCCAGCAACTAGGACTCCAGACCGTGGCGATCGGACAAGGCATCGGCCCCCTGCATCGACCCCTCAGCCAATGGATCGCCAAGCGGGCCTTTGGAAGTTGCGCCGCTCTCAGCGTCAGGGATACAGCCTCAGCTTTCCTACTCCAGGAATGGGGGATTACCTGCATGATGGCCCCCGACCCAGTCTGGAATCTCACGGCCACCCCCAGCCCCGAACTGGCCGAGCTACCCAGCCCCCGGATTGCCATCACTCTCCGTCGCCATCCCCTACTTACCCCAGCCAAACTCCAAGCCATTACCGCGGCCTTAGTAGAACTGCAAAAAGCCACCCAGAGCTATATTCTCATCGTCCCCTTCCAGCCCAAATCCGACCTAGCGATCGCCGAAAGCTTACAAGCAGCGCTACCAGGAGTCAGTCAAATAGTCTTAGAAAGCGACCCCCGCCGCCTCAAAGGTGTATTTCAGCAAGTGCAAATGGCGATCGGGATGCGCTACCACAGTCTGATCATGGGGGCCGCAGAGGGGGCCAAGTGTACCTCGATCGGCTACGACCCCAAAATGAGCCAACTAGTCCAAGACCTAGAGCTACCGGGCTGGGAGCTGGAAGATCTCCCCACCGATCCCCAGCCGTTGCTAGATTCTTGGTTGGCCACCTGGCAGGATGGCCAGCCCCTGACCGCAGCCAAAATCGCCGAACTCCGCAGCAAGACTAATCTCCATCGGGAGTTGTTGGCCGCTGCATTGAAAAACATCACCAAGTGAAGTACTCCAACCAACTTTCGGTAGCCTCTTGGTCGGCCTAAAAGTCGGTCTGGAGATCACAATCAGTTCTATTGTATTACGCCAGTAGATCAACTCTGTTTCAGCTTGGTCAGGATGTCAACGTTGGTTTATCATGAGGATCAATCTTCACTGTTTCGCTCCGATACCGTCCAACCGCCCCAAACCCAGCTACCCTGCACTTAGCTATGACTGATGTATCTACACCGTTTACAGTCAACTCCCAGCCCAGCGACATAGAGACCGTCTACACTACGGCGGCTCCCCAAGGAGAATCTACGGATTGGCTGACGGCGGTGAGAAATCTGCGTCAGAGCAACCGCAAGCTGCTAGAACAAATCGAGCAATTGGAAATTCAGTTGGTAGAACTGCGCAGCGAAAATAGCTCTTACCAAGAGCGCTGCCGCACCCAGGGCCTAAAAATTATTCAACAGGACGACGATCTACAGATTGCCCGCGATCGGGTCGGTAGCCTTTTCGAGCAGCTAGAAAACTCCCACCAGATCGGCCAACGCCAGCAGGTCTTGGTGGAAACCCTGTCCCAGAAGCTGGAAATTGCCCAGACGATCGTGGCGGAAATTGAGGGCGAAAATAATCAACTGAAACAGGATCAGGCCGATCGAGAACAACGCCTGCGCAAAACCGAAGCGGTGGCCCAGGAACTCTACCGTCGATTGAAGCACCAAGTGGAGACCAATCCAACGGCAGAGACGGCCACGACCGACAGCGGGATTCCAAAGGTACAGGCCACGGATGAAGATTATGGGGAATCCACTCTATCTGGGCCCCTAGAGTTTGAGGTGGAGCCAATCCGATCGGCTTGGCCTGCTCCGGCGGTGCAAGCTGCTGCTGAACTAAAAGCCAAGCCCCATACGCCCCTGGAGCTACCTAAGTTCGGCAAGAAGTAGTCGGCGGGATCTGGGCTACTTTGCTTTAGCAGTGGACTTTGGGCTAAAATGCGGAGGTTCGATTTTCCGTTGGGATGATCGATCGAATGGCAGCTTTAGTTTTTAAGAGAGAACAGTAACCATGGCTTTTGAGCAACCCGCATTACCTTACGACTCCAAAGCTTTGGAACCGCACATGACGGCCCAAACCTTTGAATTCCATTATGGCAAGCACCACGCAACCTACGTAACCAATCTCAACAACCTCACCAAAGACACGCCCATGGCTGATATGTCTTTGGCTGAAATCGTCAAGGCCACTTACGGCGATGCTAGCAAGGCTGGTATTTTTAATAACGCTGCCCAGGTTTGGAACCATACCTTTTTCTGGAATTCCATGAAGCCCAGCGGTGGTGGTACACCCACTGGCGATTTGGCCGCACAAATTGATGCTTCTTTTGGCAGCTTGGCTAAGTTCAAAGAGGAGTTCAAGACCGCCGCTACTACCCAGTTCGGCAGTGGTTGGGCTTGGTTAGTCAAGGATGGCAGCGGTCTGAAAATCACTAAGACCAGCAATGCAGAGAATCCTTTGGTACATGGCCAAACTCCTTTGCTGACCTTGGATGTATGGGAACATGCCTACTATATCGATTTCCAAAATCGTCGCCCAGATTTCATCGGTACCTACCTCGAAAACTTGGTGAACTGGGATTTTGCTGCGGCTAATTTAGCTGCTGCTTAAGACTCATCGTTGACGCTAGCCTGGGCGACAGCCCGTATCGCCAGATTCGCTGATTTATTTCCATAAAACCCAATGGTGGGGTGCAAGCATTGCGCCCCACCATTGGGTTTTATGGTTTATGGGCTTGGGCGGCAATCCGCCGGGCTAAGTTCAGGTCTTGAGAGCCGCGCACGGCTTCGCCCAGAAAGGCTGTTTCGAGGTTCTTGGCCACGATTTCCTCGGGCTGCTAGGCTGCCTCTAAACCGTTACCACCGATTAAGCTTTACGGCAGTAACAATAAATAAATTTTTGCTCTGTCCCAAATGGCGTTTCGTGAGATTCGTTGGTGCTGTGCACTAAATCAAAGTGATCACCAAACTCGTCATGCAAACTATCGGAATTGTAACGGACGACTTCTAAACTACTACAACGAGAGGGGCCATCGACGCCAAAAGTGGCGATAATAACATGACCACCAGCTTTGACTGAATGCCTGACGGCTTCCACATATTTCTGCCGGTCCGTGACACGAGTGAGAAAATGAAAAACGGCGCGATCGTGCCAAATATCATAAAAATGTTGCGGCAGTTGAACTTGAGTGATGTCGGATTCCAGCCAAGTTACCATATTTGCTTTCAATCCAAGCCGATCTTGGGCGACTTGAAGTGCTGCCGCTGAAATATCCAAAACCGTAATGTTCTGATATCCCCTGTCTAGTAAATTATCTACCAGAGTTGAGGCTCCACCACCAACATCAATAATTTGACCTGAATTATCTATGCTAGTGCGATCGATAAACTGCAAAGACAATTCAGGATATTCCTGAAACCAGCTTACTTCAGTAAAATCCTTTGTCTCATAAACCTCTTCCCAATGAGTTTTAGTTTCCATACTTTTTACTATGATCTGTTGGCGGGTATTCTATAACAGCTTAACACCTGCCGCTCAGCAGAAAATTCATATTTCATAGCCACTGACGAACCCTTGTTTGGTACGCAGTATAATCTGTGCCGAAAAGTATTGAAAGGGCTCTCTCTTCAGGGGCAATTTGGAAGCGACTAATATAGAGAAAGAAGGCTAGGGGGCCAACTAACGCCCATGGTGATGACAAGAACGCTGCCCAGGCCATAAGCATGAATAGAAATCCAACATACATTGGATTACGAGTAACTCTGTAGATGCCAGAACAAACCAGAGAACTTGCTGATTCTGGCTTCATTGGGTTGACAGTTGTTTGGGCTTGACGAAAGGATACAACACCAGTGACATTGAATACCAGGCCGACCAAGGCAATAGCAATGGCCACGGGCACACGATATGGAGTGAATATTTCGAGCAATGGGGTCATCAACGAGATTCCCCACATGGCGATCGCAATTAGAGCAGCAATCACCGGCGGTGGAATTTTGAGTTCTAGCAATTGCATTTTACTGCCCCCTTTCATCACGATGAGGTCTAACAATTATCAGATGGCAACTTCCCACTTAGCTACCTAAATTCAGCTGGATCAGCAGAAAAACTCCATCTATCCTTCTATTTAAGAAGAATAGGCTGAATTTGTCCACCTATTGTAACATCGTGTCACTACCTCCATATTAGGTACTGTCGCCAGTCCGCTCCAACACTTTCGTGATCCTGTGATCGCTGGATTCAGCTGCCAAAATCATCTCCAACAACATCTCCAAAATTGGCTGTCGTAACTCCTGATTCGGCATTCCCACTCTAAATAGATCGCAAGTCCCCAAGCCATCTGCCGCTAAACGCACCACATTTGCCCGGACGGGGTCGAGTCCACTGACTTGAAAATGTTGTTGCCAATCATCGAATCGACATTGGACAGGTTTCAATAACTCTGGGTTGAGGGTCACGGCTGAAAGCAAGTGAGCAACCAGAGCCGTAGGTAAGTTTATATAGTTAAAGGTGGCCTTGACATAAGCCCTGAGCCATCGTCCGGGCGAGTCAGGCGCAGTATCCAAATCAAGTTCGCGAGCGATCTCGGCATCAAAATCATCCATTAAATATTGGATGACGCCAATTACCAGTACTTCCTTCGAGGCGAAGTGATACAGCAAACCGCCTTTACTGACTTGTGCTTCCTTGGCAACAGCATCCAGCGTCAGCCGTTCACTCCCCTGCATTTGAATGACATCAATCGCGGCTTTTAGCAGCCGATCGCGAGTTGCCGCAGCAGATTGAGACTTACGAGTTTTACCCATCTGTTTGGAACCGGGTGTTTCATCATTAACCATTATTTTTGAGGGCCTTGAAATCGATACTTAAATCTGTGAAAAGACAGGCTGATCGTCACACTATACCATCTGGATCGTCGGGGTTGACAACAAACCGTCCAGACGGTACAAATAGAGAGTGCTCAGTTGCGATCTACCAGCGATGCATATCCATCGTGCATTTGTGGTGCTGGTTTTGTCCATCATCAGCTGCACTGCTGCCGGTAGGACGCGGTGCGAAAACTTCAAGAAGCCGATCCTGCTGACATTTCCAACCCTAATATGCATACTCTACTTATGTCTCTAGCGATGATCGCCGCTTTTGATAGCCTCAACCCCACAGCAACCGCCTTGCAAATTTATCTACTGAGTACACCTAAACCAATAGCTCGATCGATCTCATTTATTTTCGGCGTGTTTTCAGCCTATTGGGCGATGGGACTATTAATAACGTTGGGTTGGGGGCAATTGATGAAGACAGCGCTCTCCACTGTGAATTTTGCTTGGTCTGAGCCATACTTTTATGGAATTCAGTTGCTGCTAGGCATAGTTCTATTCATCGTAGGTTTCACGCTCAAATCCTCAACTCAACCAAACCAGAAAAAACGCCCTCAAAAGTTGACAGCCGATCGAACTTTTTTATTGGGAATGGCAGTGACGATTTGGGAGTTTCCGACGGCACTACCTTATTTAGCGGCGATCGAACAAATTACACGAGCCAAGTTGGATCTGTTCAGCATCATCAGTATTTTGGGGGTTTACAACTTGATATTTGTGTTGCCATTAATCATTTTGCTGAGCATTTATATTACATTCCATCAGGAAAGTACAATATTACTCCATCGGATCAATCGGGCGATCGCAATTTGGTCGCCCGAGATTCTTCGCATTTTACTGCTGGGGCTGGGACTCCTGTTGATTACCGATAGTATTGGTTACTATTTCGGTCATTCTTTTCTCAAATTTTCACAACTCCAATGAATTTATCAGCCTCCACCACAATAACTGAGCCTGTACATTCGGATGGTCGCGCCGCTGGATGTAGGGCATTAGCCAATTTCAGTTGATTCCGGAAGAGTCTGTCTTTTGAAATCACTTCGGCAAACACAACAGCGGGAACGACAGGACTAGAATCCGAGCATACTCAACAAACGTTTCACAGCAATCTCAGCCACCCCAGCTGTCACGTCACCAACACCGATGTCGTCAGCTGCGCGCGGTTGCCAATCCTGAGGATACTTGCCGTCGATCCAAAGGCCCTTCACGTCATCGACGGTGAGGTAGCGTTTATTGGATTCATCGACGCGGCCAAACACTTCGAGCAGGGCCGTAAATTCCGCAGTTTGAATAATGGTACCCTTAAGACCGGGGTCTTGCAGCTGGGCCTGATTGGCGGCGGCGGCAAAGTGATCGGCGTACATGCGACCATTCTCGCTGAACCTCAACAGAGCATTATCCAGCTTCTCGGCATTAACATCTGGATCTCGAATTCCAGTGCTTCCGCTATGATCGAGATGGGAGTCGCGCAGGGCAAAGAGGTTGAAACTATCGGGGATTTCGTCAGTCTTGTCGGCACCTTTGACAAGGGCTTTACGAACGTTAGTACTAATGCCAGCACTCGCAAGAACCTCATCCAAGTGGGCCGTGGTGACGTTGCCGTCTTCATCTGGATTCAACGAACCGTTAGTGTAGAAACTCAAAAGCGCCGGGCAGGGGATCTTGTCAGCATTGTGACGCTCACGCCATGCGTTATCGGCTGCTGGAGTCGTACCGTTGCTCATGGTTTCCTTAGCTTCTTCAGGTGTAGACATATTTTTCTCCAATCTTGTGGGCAGAGCGGAAACCCACCTACAGCGGATCTGCCACTACATTTAGCTAACTTTTGCAGCCAGCGGTTGCTAGCAACCTTGAACTCAGCATCAGCAGCTTCATTTAATCCGCTACACCGCAATTATTACAGGGCTGGCATAGACATTTCAACCATTCGCTCAGTATAGACCTCCTCGCTGCTGAAGCGAATGCAATATACGTCAGGATTTTGCAGGTTCTCCCACTCAGTATAACCAACCTGCTCATTGAAATGTTTCAAGATTAATGTCATCAAATTACCGTGGGTAACAAGAACAACGGGATCTGCCGGTTGCTGAATTGCCTGATCAACTACCGAGACCCCTCGCAGCATTGCTGTACGGCTGGACTCACCTCCTCCAAAGCTGAGGTCTAAATCCATAAATGTCTCGGCCAGTCTTTGCCGCCAGTTATCCAATGGAACTGGACTCAGCACACGCTCAACCAACCGATCATCGACCTCAATCATCAACCCAAGATGTTCTGATAGCGGCACAATTGATTGATAAGCTCTGACAAATGGACTGGAAATAATGCGTCCAATCGACACATCACTGAGCCAACCAGCTAATGCGATGGCTTGCTGTTGTCCTATTTCAGTCAATGGTGCATCAGGTTCTTGCCCTGCTGCCTGACAATGCCTCACGAGATATAACACCTGACTCATGCGCCACTTAACTCCGGACACCTAATGATAACATTTATTGACTATCACAGATTAGAAATGTCCGGACTTTAGTTCAAGCGCGTTGCAAAAACTGTTGAGGCTATTGAGTAGGGCGTTGTAGTAGGGATAAGCATCATCGTGATCGCGCTCAAGATAGTTATACAGTGCTAGTTCTGGCTCGGCAGCAAGGGGAACTTTTGGAATGTTTAAGCCAGCCTTTGTTAAGCGGATGGATGCGATCGCACTCAGTAGTGCCCCAATAGTATAGTTTCTGCCATGAGCAAAATCTTCTAATCCAGGGAAGAGGCGGGGGGTGTCGTCGCTGATGAAGACGATGAGATCGCCTTGCCAGCAAACTGAATGTGTCCGAGGGGTTTTTGCAGCCTCATGCCCGCTGCCGTAGCAGGAACTTCTTGTCGATGAGGTATTCCTAGACCACAATAGATCAAAGTAAAGTCTCAATAGCATCAACAACAATGAATTTTTGGAGAGCTTGGCGACGCCATCGCTGGATCGCAGTTATTATCACGGCTAGCCTCTGTGCCCTCATGGCTGGCCCCGCCCTCGCCCTAGTAGGTCAAGCAGCACTCAGTCCGCCACCAGCGGAGGTCACCGAAGCATCCACCGCCGACCTGTTGGCCTTGGACGTCGCCAGCCCCATCTCCCTGACCAAAAACGTCAAGCGCACGGTGCTCTCCAACGGACTCACCGTATTGACCAAAGAAGTCCACAGCGCCCCGATCGTCACCGTCCAAGTCTGGTACAAAATTGGCTCCCGCAACGAAGCCCCCGGAGTCAATGGCATCGCCCACCAGCTCGAACACATGTTGTTCAAAGGCACCAAAACTCGGCCAGTACAATTCGGCCGCCTGCTGAGTGCCCTAGGTAGTAGCTTCAACGCCTTCACTAGCTACGACCACACGGTTTACCATGAAACCCTAGAGCGCAACAAAATGAAAAGCGCCATGATCTTGGAGGCCGATCGGATGCAGAATGCCCTGATCGATACCAAGCTCCTGGAAGGCGAAAAGCGCGTGGTAATTTCTGAGCTACAAGGCAATGAAAATAGCCCCAGCTACCGCTTAGGCAAGGCCGTCCAAGAATTGGCCCTGCCCGATAGCCCCTACGGACTCTCGGTCGGCGGCACCAAAGCCGACGTACAGACCTTTACGGAAGCCCAAGTCCGTTCCTACTATGATTCCTACTACGCACCCAACAACGCGGTGGTAGTACTGGTGGGTGACTTTAAGACCGAAACAGCCCTCAAGGATATCCAAGAAACCTTCGGGGCCTTGCCCCGCCGGCCGATTACGGTCACCACGCCCAAAGCCAAGACCCGTGTAGTCAAGTCTCGCCGCATCACCCTGCGTGAACCGGGCAGCAACCCCTTGCTAAATGCCGTCTATCCCCTGCCCGCCGCCCCAGACCCCGATGTACCGGCATTGGATGTGATGAACTATATCCTCAGTGCCGGCCGGAGCTCTCGCCTGCGCCAACAGCTAGTGGAAACTGGCCTGGCCACTGGTGTAGAAGCCGGAGCAGTCAACTTAGCCGCCGGTGGTTGGTACGAATACAGTGCTTCCGCCGAAAGTGGCAAGTCCATGGAAGAGATTGATCGAATCATCCAACAGGAAATTGGCAAAATTCAGCAACAACCAGCCAGCCAAATAGAGATCGATCGGGCCAAAACCCAACTACGAGCCGGTTACCTCCTAGGCTATCGAGATATTGATAGTCAAGCCCGCCAGCTCGGCAACGACGAAACCACCGTCGGCGATTTCCGCTTTACGGACAAATACTTGGCTAAAGTAGCCAAGACCACCGCCGCCGACGTGCAACGGGTGGCCAAAAAGTACCTGCAACCCAGCAAGCGGATCGTGGGCTTTTTTGAGCCAGATAACAGCAAAGGCGAACCGGTCAGCGGTAGCTCTGGCCACAGTGCTACCGCCAATCTAGGCCCAGCACTGGACCCGACGGAACTGAGCAAGTATCTGCCCGCCGTAACGGACGATGGTTCAGCCAGTAGCCAAAATCTGCCCGAACTGCGCAAGCTAGCCAATGGTCTCCAAGTACTATTACTACCCGATAGCAGCAGTCCCACAGTAACTCTCGGCGGCAACATCAAGGCCGGTACCGAATACGATCGAATCGGCAAAGAAGGTGTAGCCGCCCTGACCGCTGCCAACCTGATGAACGGCACCAAATCCCAGAATGCCCTAGGAATTGCCAAATCCCTAGAAAGTCGCGGAGCCAGCCTGGGCTTTGGCACTAGCCGGGAAGGTGCGAGCATCGGTGGTAGTGCCCTCGACCAAGACCTACCCCTGCTACTGGGCACCCTCAGCGACGTGCTGCAAAATGCCAACTTCCCCACCAAGGAATTCACCACCCTGCGCCAGCGGGCCCTAGCGGGACTGAAGGCCGAGCTGGAAAACCCTAGCTCCATCGCCCGCCGGAAGTTCCAGCAGACTGTCTATCCCAAGGGTCACCCTTTTACTAATTTCCCGACCTTGGAAAGCTTAGGTACCATTACCCCAGCAGATCTGCAAAGCTTTTATCAGACCAACTACCAGCCCCAAAACACCGTACTGGCCCTGGTGGGTAGCTTCGACCCCAGCAAGGCGATGCAGCTTCTAGAGCAACGCTTTGGTAAATGGAAAAATGGTGGCGACAGAGCCACGCTGACCTATGCTGCCCCCGAATTACCTGCCCAAACCCAGACCTTCAAACCCACCATTGTGGGCAAGACCCAGTCGATTACGGTCATGGGCAACAAGGCGATCGATCGGAAAGATCCTCGTTACTATGCTGCAATGGTGCTGAATCAGGTAGTTGGTGGCGATACGCTCTCTAGCCGTTTGGGTACAGAGATTCGCGATCGGCAAGGTCTCACCTACGGCATCTATAGCAGCTTCGTAGCGGGCAGGCAGCAGGGCACCTTCATTATTTCTATGCAGACAGCCCCCGGCGATGCCCAACGGGCAGTGGATGCCACCCTGGCTCTGCTGAAAGAGGTTAAGGACAAGGGTTTGACCGCTGCGGAAGTGAATAATGCCAAACAGTCCTTGGCCAGCAACTACAACGTAGAACTAGCTGCGCCGGATGATATTGCTGGGGTTAGCCTCAATAATTTGGTCAACAGCCTCCCATCTACGGAAATCCTGGATTATCCGAAAAAACTCCGGGCCGTCACGCTGGCCCAGGTTAATCAGGCAGCCAAGGAGCTACTCCATCCCGACCAGATGATCGTAGTGACCGCTGGCCCTCCCTTGAAAGATGGTCAAGCCACCGAACTGCCTACTCCAAAGGAAGGCGCACCCAAGGACGAACCAAAGCCAGAAGTGCCCACTGGTTCACCTAGTCCCCAATAAGTCCAGACTGCGTCGTCGTTCCCACGCTCAGGGTGGGAACGACCGATCAGAAGCCCTTTCACTATCTTTAGCTTCGATGGCGAGGTGGAGCAGTCGCTGATTGTCTATGGCACTCTAGAAAAGGAGGAGAGCGCAAGGGAGGCGGCACTGGTTTTGCAACAATCTGTGCGTCGCCGCGAACACAATATCAAGCCACAGATCCTGAAGGATACGGAGGTAACGGAGGAGGATCTGAAAACTCACCATCTATTGCTGATCGGCAGACCAACGACTAACTCAATCATCCGCCGCTTCCAAAATTCTCTCCCGGCCATCTTGGGGGTGGTGTCTCAGTTCGAGCAGGATACTTTGTTCTATACCCAGGTCATGCTGCTGACCTTCGATCGAGAAGAAGACGGCCTAGTAGCTACCACAGCATCCTTGGTCTACGAGGTCAGATAGTGGTTCACCGGTAGAGGGAATCTACTAGGATAGGTGTCATTGAAGTTGCCGATTAGCTATGATTCTGTGAATTACGATCGCCTTCACTCTACCGCTAAGGATCGTGGATTAAATAAGGTCCAAATTTTCCCTCACCCCAGCTATAGCCCTCTGGGCATTCAAGAAAGGGAGCGGAAGCAGGAGTACTAAGTTTTATTTAATTCTCATTCCTAAGATCCTAAAACTCGATGTTCAAGTTTTTCAAAATCGGAGGCTCAAACCACTATGGCTACGTTATGATTTGAGGAAAGCTCCATTCCTACTAATGGCTGTAACCACCATTCTGTTGTGATGAACTATTTTCTCTCGCCAAAAACTTGAACATCGGGTAAAATTTTTGACGATCAACGAATAATTGGTTAGGATAAGTTATTGGAATGTCTTAAGTCTGTGGAGATGGTGCTTGATGCTTAACCTAATTGACCAAATCAACCAAAAATTGCCACAAGCTTCTGATGCTGTGCTCCAGAAAGTTTTGAACGTTCTGGACTCTGTTATTGATAATGAGAAACCCTTAGAATCAACGGATGGAAAAACTAGAGATCATAGTGCTTTCTTAAGTGGCTATGTGCCCGAAGATGAAGGCTTGTATGATGATTATTAGGGGCGGTGAGGTCTGGATAGCTGAGATTTCTTATACTAGCGGCATTGGGGTGAAAAAGCGTCCGGTGCTAGTTTTATGGCTTGATGGTCGAGATGTGGTGGTGGCAGTGGTAACATCGGCTCCACCTCGCACTAATACAGATGTTTTTTTAAATCAATGGGCAGAAAGTGGCTTGAAGGTGCCTTCCACCGTACGGCTATCTAGGTTAGATTGCCTAGAGGCATCACTCTTACACAAGCGGGTTGGTCAGCTATCTGAAACAGATGCGGTAGAGTTAAAGAGGGTTTGGCAGGAATCTATCTACCTACAGTTTTGAGAGTTTGTTGGTGTTCAGGGGGAGGTGCTTCGCTATTTGCTGATAGCAGCGCTTTGAAATCGATCATCATACTTTATAACCCCTAGTTCTACAGAAGTTGAAGTGAGTAGGATGTACTAATGCACCCATAATTGTCTGAGTCGACTATGAAGTGACTTTCTACAAGGGTGCAGACCAAGGGATTTTTGCTGAGACCTAAGCGCTGAACACTATCAAAAGAAGCTAGCACACAACCCCATGCAAGCTGACAGCAAGCAATTCCAGCGCGATCCTCAATTCAACGACGAAGGACATCTCAGTAGTGGAGTCGGGCATTATCCTGGTCGAAAAGCAATTTATATTCATAAGATTCTGGCATGTACTTGTAGATCCTCTTCTTTTCTAAGTTTATCGAGAGTAGACAACAATATCTTCAGCCCTTGTTGCCATTGTCCATGGCGAACTAAGATACTACTGCATAAGACTTTTTTGTACAAGACCTGAAATCTTTGCTCATCGATAATGTGTGATTCCTCAAGTTTTCCGGCCAAATTTCAACCAGTATTTTTATAACACCACCATAGCATTTTTAGAGTACCCAATCCAACGATCTACCATGGAACTCTGATGGTTGAGACAAATTGCCAGGGGGCTGCAAAAATCCCCAACAAACTCTTGCTCCTTTGGGCCAGCTCGTGACATAATGAAAAGCCGTGTCTAAAAATAGACTTTTTTCTGGGATCTAGGAACCACTTATGGCAACCAAAAAGGGAGTCCGGATTATTATTACCCTCGAATGTACCGAGTGTCGTACTAATCCCGCCAAGCGCACCCCCGGTGTATCTCGTTACACCACAAGCAAAAACCGTCGCAACACCACAGCGCGGCTAGAAATTAAAAAATTCTGCCGTCATTGCAACAAGCACACCGACCACAAAGAAATTAAGTAGTCGCTGTACCCATCCATTCACCATTACGAAACATCATGGCCTACTTTCGCAAGCGCCTCTCCCCCATTAAGCCGGGAGACCCGATCGACTACAAAGACGTGGAACTCCTCCGTAAATTCGTCACCGAGCGCGGCAAGATTTTGCCTCGCCGGATCAGTGGCCTAACTGCCAAACAGCAGCGCGACGTCACCCTCGCCATCAAGCGCTCTCGCCAAATCGCTCTGATGCCCTTCATCAACGCCGAAGGCTAGACCAGTTTAGAAATTTGGATGAATGAGCGGTGCCTAGGTTTAGAATAAAATCTGGGCACTTTGGCTTGAAAATTCGTAAGGACAGGGAATTGGGTGGAGAAGGGTAACTTAGTCGAATTTTGGCACAACGGCGAACGCCGCTTGGGCATCTGCGATCGACCAGAAGGCAAAAAGCTTTGGGTGGTACTCGATGTACGCGCCCACGCCCACCAACTCCATCCCACCAAAGACATCACCTACGAAGTAAGCGGCATGAGTTGTAAAGAACCCGCCGAAATCGAGACATTTTTACGCGCCGCCCAGCCCCACATCGATCCGGAGAACCTCCCGATCGCCTGGGAAATGCTGGTGGACGACGGCGAGCAGGTCACCCCCGCCAGCCTGGCCGAGCTGCTCTATGCCGACAATTCGCCAGCAGCCTGCTACGCTGCCCATTGCCTGCTCTCTGCGGACAAAGTTTTCTTTAAGAACAAGAAAGACCACAACTACGAACCCCGGCCCCGCACCCAAGTGGCCGACATCCAGCACCAGATTAATCTGCGCGAACAAAAAGAAGCAGAACTGCGGGGCTTCGTAGAACGAGTCGCCGCTAAGATTGCCGGTGCGGCAGTGGAATGGAGCGAGACCGATCGGCTGCGGTGGGAGACCCTGGAAAAATTCGTCGTTCAGCCAGATAATCCGCCCAAGGGCACCTCGGAAATATTAACGGCCCTCGGCAAGCCCCAGACGGAGCAGCAAGTCTTCGATCTACTGGTGGCCGTAGGCTGGTGGAGTCCCCACGAAAATCTGTCCCTGCGCCGGGCCCAAGTGCCGGTCAACTTCCCCACCCCGATCGAGGAAGCGGTGGAAGACCTGCTCAGCAACTTCCCCCCAGATTTGGATGTGGATCGGGTCGATTTGACCCACATGAAGGTCTACACGATCGACGATGAAAGCACCACAGAAATTGACGACGGGGTCAGTCTAGAAATCCTCGCGGATGGTCGGCAGCGAGTCTGGGTGCATATTGCAGACCCCAGCCGCTTCGTAGCCTCTGGCGATGCCTTGGATTTGGAGGCCCGGAGGCGAGCGACCACCATCTATCTGCCCACAGGTATGATTCCGATGTTCCCCACCCCCCTGGCCACTGGGCCGATGAGCTTGGTACAGGGCAGACTCTGCTGCGCCCTGAGCTTTGGGGTGATTCTGGATGAAACCGGCGGTGTAAGCGAATACCAAATTACGGCTTCCACCATCAAGCCCACCTACCGTTTGACTTACGAGGATGTGGACGAAATGCTCCAGTTGGGCATTCAAAACGAACCGGAAGTAGAGGCGATCGCCAAGCTGGGCAAGCTGCGCCATCAATACCGCCAGTCCCAAGGCTCGATCAATATCAGTATGCCGGAAGCCTCGATCAAGGTGGTCAGTGACGATATCCAAATTACGATCGTCGAAGATTCCCCAGCCCGCCAGTTGGTAGCCGAAATGATGATTATGACCGGCGAAGTGGCCGCCCGCTACGGCAACGAGCACGATATTCCTCTGCCTTACCGAGGCCAGCCCCAGCCAGAATTGCCCTCCGACGAAGAGCTATTGCTGTTGCCACCCGGCCCGGTGCGCTTCAGCGCGATCCGCCGCTGTATGCCCAAGAGTGAAATGGGCCTCTCGCCGGTACGGCATTCCAGTCTAGGATTGGACTACTATTGTCAGGCCACTTCGCCGATTCGGCGCTACACAGATATGCTGGTGCATTTCCAGCTCAAAGCCCATCTGCGCGGCGATCGGGTGCCTTTTGATGCGGAGCACCTGGGTGGGATCCTGCAATTAATTATGAACACCAGTTATGAAGGAACTCTAATGGAGCGCCAGACTAATCGCTATTGGGCCTTGGAATATCTGGGCCGCTGCAAAGATCAGTCCTGGGATGCACTGATGTTGCGCTGGTGGCGGGAAGATGAGTATGAGGGCGTAGTGTTGCTAGAAGAGCTGGGTCTGGAGTTTAATATGTACTTTAACCGCTGGATTGCCCTGGGCGATCGCCTAAAAGTCCAGGTCAGCTTTGTGGATCCGCGCAAGAATATCCTGCACTTGAAGGAAGTGGCTACGGCCCATGTGAATTGATAGACGCTGGTGGAAAATTTCGCCAGCTGGGTAACCTAACGGTAGTGATGCCCCTAGCAACCAGTGATGACCCAGCAACCCCAAGCTCCCAAAGATCAACATGGCCGTAAAGTTCATCGGCAAGGCTCTTGGCAACGAACCAACACCAAGATCACTAAGGATCCCAAAAAACTACAGGTTCATGCCATTCGTCGCAAACAAGTATATTTGGGCTTGGCGATCGCCACCGGTCTAGCTTTTTTGGTCTCTCGTTGCAACGACAATGAACGAGACCAGATCGCCAACGAATCGATCGATGCGGTGTTTTATCAAAATGCCGCCCAATGCGAAGCTGACATGAATAAGCAGCAGGCCGCGTATGGGCCGTTACAGCAAAAATATCAAAGCGGACAGCTAGCAGAACCACCTAACCGACCAGCGATGGAGGCCCAAGACTGTGCCCCCCAAATGCTAGCAGCCCAACAGGAGCACGATCAAACAGCGCCTGTCTATGGGTCGATCGAGGACTGCCAATCCGAAGGGGTGCAATGTGAAGCCACACCGGCAAATGCTCCGACCAGCGGATACCGTCCGGTTTACGGCGGTACCTATCTCGATCCCTACGATTCTCCCAGCTATACGAATATTATGTATGGTGGTCATCAATACATCGTCTACGAGCCGCGCCCAGTTTATCGCAGCCTCACAGCGAACCGAGTAGTAACGCCGCACGGTCGAGAAATTATCCAGGTGTCCACTGGCCGAGTCTCCGTGCCCCGCCATAGTACCTTCGCCGCGCCCACTCGACCCACGGGTACTGCTGCGAAGGGGACGATTAGGGGGCGGAGCACTAGTGGGTTCGGTTCTTCTTTCAAAAGTAGTGGTAGTGGCGGAAAATAAATGCAACCAATCAAAATCGTCTGTCGCCCCCAGTGGCAAGCTCATATTCAAAACCATGCCTATCAAGCCGATGTGTTAAGTGATGCTCGGCAGCAATATTGGGTCGAAGCTCTACCCCAGCCCTTTGCAATCCAACTGAGTAGCCAAGAAGAAACCGCGATCGCTGAAGCTACGGAGTCTTTGTGGAAGATGTGCGTGGATTTCCTCGATTGGTTTTTTACGGAAGAGGATGATGGCGATGTGGATCGCCGCTTGGCCACCCTGCAAATTCGGCCAGAGTATTGGCAAGCTCTCAAAAATAGCTGGGAGCGCACGCAGCCAGTGGAGGATTTATCTCTTTGTACGCGCTTCGATCTAGCCGTCACCAACGATGGTCAAATCAAGCTGCTCGAAATCAATGGCGATACACCACTACTAGGAGCCGAAATGGTCTACCAGTGGAATTGGTATGTGGACTATCTGCAAAACCATCAGCAGAGCCAACATCCCCTGCCCAGCGATGCCAACCAATTTAACGAGTTCTGGGAGACGATCGCCAAGCAATGGCGACGCATTGCGAAAGACTACAAGCTGCGGCAGCATGGCATTGCCTTTTTGGTGGATGAAAACCTCGAAGAGGATCTGGAAATGGCCATGCAATTAATGCAAATCCTGACCGATGAAGTGGATCCGCAAATTTATACGCAGATTGTCTATCTCCGAGGCTTACGGGACGAGAACGGTCGGGAAGTGCAGCGAGGATTAGGGCTGGATGATGCAGGTTATTTCGTAGACCATGCGGACGATCGGATTCCCGTGCTGTGGAAGATGTACGACTGGACAGATCTCCAAAACGATATGGCCAATGATGGCAATGGCCAGCTCCTAGCCGATCGCCTAGAAACCGGCGAAGTCAAGATTATCGAACCGCTCTGGAAGCAAATCCTGGCCAATAAGGGAGCCATGACGATGATGTGGGAGCAGTTTCAGCATACTGACCATGGTAAATATCTATTGGCCACCTATTTTGAGGGCCAGGACTCCGTTGCTGCCAGCCAGTTGCAATCGGGCCAGCATGTGCATAAGCCCCTACTTGGCCAAGAGGGTGTAGGAATCTCGATTAAAAGCAGCCATGGCCTGCTGGAGCAAAAAGAGTCCTATGGATATGGTACTGAGGGCTTTATTCTCCAAGAATATATCGAGTTACCGGTAGCCGATGGTTATCACTATGTATTGGGAAGTTGGGCGATCGATGGCGAAGCCGCAGGGGTAATTATTCGGGGCGATACCTCTAAAATCACCGGGCGGCACTGCCTGATTATTCCCCACATTATTTCTGATATCGAGCCATCAATTTGATGAGGGAACCTATGCCAGCAATTCGTACTTCAGCGCCTACCAGAATCCGGCAAAACATTTGGAGTTTGGATGAAGTACTGCCCCTCGACCATCAAGTGGCAGCTCGGTACTTGGCAGAGGTGCCCGAGGAAGTTTTGACGAACTTTTGTCACCTTTTGGGCCGAGATGTTTACTCCGAAGGCGATGCGCAGTCTTTGTACGATTACATCCAGACCAGGCAGACCGAAATGTCGCCAGCCTTTTTGGCTATGCTGGATCTGTGGCTGGCCGACGAACTCCAGCATTACGAAGCTCTGCGTCGCACCTATCATTGCATTGCGGGGGTGAGCTTTGGGGAGATGGATCGACAATTTGCGCTCAGAGTTCATGAAATTACCCCGATCGAAATGGTCATGGTCGATGAATTTACGCTGCTGGTGACGCTGATGTTTGACGAGCTGGGTTCGGTCTATTCCTACCGCCGCGATCTCTGGGAGTACTATCGTCATTTTGATCGGGCCATCCACCGGATCGGTCACCATTTGGTGCAGGATGAAGGCATGCATTTTAATAATGCGGCGGAGCTACTGTTGGCCCAGCATTCAGATCGGCTGCGCGAGGTACCGCAATTATTGGAACAGATTGCGGCCTTGGAAAAAAGGTTGCAGAAGTACCACAAAACCTTTTTTCTCGATCACGCCCAGGAACAGCATCGTTTCCCCCAGAATTTCAACTCCGTAATCATTCGATCGATCCTCTGGCGACTGGGATTGGGAGAACCCCCCGCTCGATCGGAATTACAAGCACTGTGGCAATGGGTACCGGCAGAATGTGCGCTGGTACCAGTTCGATTGGCAACTCAATCCCTATCGATTTGTCATTAAGATGCAGACTTTTTGGTGCTCATTAGCCACCCGGAAAATTATGGCCTCAGATTCATGAAACTCCCTATTCAGCTAGCGATCGCCTTTGGCGCAACCTCCTTTAAAGACCAAGTGCTATCAGCAGCAAACTCCAACACGGCATGATGATAATCACTGAGGCTTTCCCGATGCCCAACACTTAAAAAAGTCATTCCAGAAGCTTGGAGCTGTTGATAAAGCCTTTGTTCATTCTGGGGATCAAGGGCACTAGTGGCCTCATCCAAGATAGCGTAGCCAGGTTTGTTCAACAGTAATCGGGCAAAAATCAAGCGCTGCTGTTCGCCCAGTGACAGCACCTCGCCCCAATTTTGTTCCGTATCAAAGCCCCCATGCCGCAGCTCTAAATCGGGTAAATTTACCTGGCCCAAAATTTGACGTAGCTCTTCATCGGCCACCGCCATTTCCACCTTGGGATATAGTAGTTGACTGCGCAAGTTACCCAAAACCATATAGGGACGCTGGGGCAAAAACAGCATATTTTCCAGTGGCGGGCGCGATATAGTACCAGATCCAGCATCCCATAAACCAACGATCGATCGCAGCAGTGAACTCTTGCCACAGCCACTTGGCCCTTTGACCAATAAGCCCTGACCCGGAGTGAGCTTAATTGATAGCTCTTGAATCAAGGTTCTTTGATAATCGGGGGTCTGAAGGGTAACTTTCTCTAGCGATAGATGTTCTGTGGTAGTCGTGGCAATGGTGGTCTTTTCCGAAACTTCGGATGTGGTGATGTCTGGGCTACCAGATTCCAATGATTCTAAAAATGTATAGAGTCGTTCGACGCCAGCCGCAAAGTTAGTCAAAGATTGGAAACGGGCAACGATTAAATTCAACGAGAAAAAGACTCGAATAAAAGCACCTTGGGCTTCCGTAACTTTGCCAATTTCTAGCTCTCCCGCAAAAATGGCCGGAGCGACGGCGATCGCCGGTAGAATAAACGGAATAAATTCGTAGGCATTACTCAATACATTGAGGTTAAGCTCCCAAAGAATCAGGCGTTTGAGATTGTCAAATACCTCCGAAAATCTGCCTTTGATTTGCTCGGATTCATATTTCTCGCCCTGATAAAAAGCGATCGCCTCAGCATTTTCCCTGACCCGCACCAGGCTAAAGCGGAAATCGGCTTCCTTCTTAAGCTGGTTGAAGTTCAGGCGCATCAGGGGTTTACCAAATACACCGACGGTGGTCAGAGTTCCAATCAGGGCATAGAGTACCAAAAACAGAATCAATGGTTTAGAAATCCCCCAGAGGACACTGCTAAAGGCGGCGATCGCCAGCAACGAGTCCACTACGGCCAACAGCAGGGTTAACGATTCTTGGGTAAAGCTTTTGACATCTTCGGCAATCCGCTGATCGGGGTTATCAATGTTGGCGCTGATTTGGTTGAGGTTATAGAACGATCGGTTTTGGAAGTACTTATCGACAAAATAATTGGTCAGCCACTGTCGCCACTGCAAGCCCAACCGATCGCGCAGGTACACATAGCCCGCATAGAGCGGGGCATAAACTACTAATATGCCGGTAAAAATCCAAATAGTTTGCCAAAATCGATTCTGATCTTGAGCCGACAGGGCCGAGATCAGTTCACCGCGCTTGCTATTGAGCAGGACGCTGAGTCCGGTGTATCCCAAAGACAAAACGATGACTAGTAAGAGCAGCCCACGGGCATACCATTTTTGTTCACCTGACCAGTAAGATTTGGCGATCGCCCAAAACTGTTGGAATATTGTTGGATTAAATAGCTGCATTGTTTTGGTGTGATGCTTATTAGATCAAGAATTTAGCCACCGCAGTTTTACGTTGAACCGAGCTTAAGCTGTGAGGCTAAAACTCCAGTGTAGAAGATTAGGCGGTGTGTTAGTTTGTGGGCAGCAAGTCAAATTCTTAAAGTGTTCTAAATTAATGGCTAGAAGTAACCCCGGCCCCGTTAAACTTAGAGATAGTAGATTTCAGGGTATTTTCTATGACTAGCGGCGAACTAACCAATAGCAAATGCGTTCCTTGCCACGGCGGCGAACCAGCGGCGACTCCCGAAGAACTAGCAGCCATGATGCTCCAGATTCCTAATTGGTGCAAGTTTCAGGTAAATGGCGAAGACCGGATCGAGCGAGTCTATTTGTTTGAGAATTTTCAGAAAGCCCTGGACTTTACCAATGCGGTGGGTGCAGTGGCGGAGCAGGAAGAGCACCATCCGGCATTGTTAACGGAGTGGGGCCGGGTGACAGTGACTTGGTGGACTCATGCGGTTGGGGGTTTACACCGCAACGATGGGATCATGGCAGCCAAGACGGATCAAATTGCGATTCAGCATGGCTGCAAGTAAATAGTAAATGGCTGTTTTTTGCTAATGGCTTTCAAAGCCGATGAACACAGCTGGATTCGAACCAGCGACCTCTACGATGTCAACGTAGCGCTCTAACCAACTGAGCTATGCGTTCGTTTGGGATTTCTATTGTACCCAAGGGTGGGTTAATTGTAAACCCATAGGAAAGAAAGGCGCACCAACGACAAAAAAGGGGCGAAGAGGCTGAGTAAATTCTAACAGGTAACAAATGGGATAGAATGCCCCTTAAAGATCCTAGGTCTCATCTGCCCATCAATGCTTAGCAACTATATAGTTTTTCTGACCCTCTCCTCAGCTACCTACGCCATTTTTAGCCTAGGGTTAAACCTCCAGTGGGGCTACACTGGCCTGGTCAACTTTGGCCATGTGGCCTTCATGACCATTGGAGCTTACACCACCGTGCTGCTCTCGATCGCCGGGGTACCGCCTATTTTGGCCGCGATCGTGGGTGGATTGCTGGCCGCAGTGATGGGTTTGGTGATCGGACTTTCCACCCTGCGGTTGCGGGAAGACTACCTAGGCATCGTCACGATTGGCGTTTCGGAGATGGTGCGGATGGCCATCCAAAATACCAGTTGGTTAACCAACGGTACGAATGGCATTCTGGGCTACCCAATCTTGCTGAAATTCCAGCCCACCTACCCCACCAAGATTTTTTATATAGTGCTGTTGTCGATCGTCATGGGCGGAACAGTGTGGAGCCTTACCCAATGGCTACGCAAAGATTTCAAACGCTGGTGGCAGGCAGCTCTGGCGATCGGGGGCTGCATGGCGGTCTGGATCTCCGGTTCCATGTCTCTGTACAACTACACCACAGAAGCTGGACTAATGTTGGCTGCACTGATCTTTTTGGCCCTCCTATATATAGGTCTAGAGAAACTGATTAATTCTCCCTGGGGGCGCGTGCTCAAGGCCATTCGCGAAGACGAAGAAGTGCCCAAAGCCTTGGGGAAAAACGTTTTTTGGTACAAGTTGCAGGCCCTGATGTTGGGCGGCGGTATTGCTGGCATTGCCGGTGCTTTTCAGGCATGGCGGATCACCAACGTTTATCCAGATGGTTTCGAGCCGATCGTGACTTTCAATGCTTGGACAATGGTGGCCCTGGGTGGTGCAGGAAACAATGCAGGGGTGATTCTGGGCGCGATCGTCTTTTGGGCCTACGACACCGTGACCCGTCTGGATGTAATTAAAAATGTGCTGCCCTTCTCGGCAGAGCAAATGGGAGCCTTCCGGATCATGATCATTGGCTTGATTTTGATGTTAATTATGTTGTGGAAACCCCAGGGGCTGTTGGGGAACCGCGATGAATTGACCTTAGGGAAATAGAGGAGCTAAGCCGATGGTAAATATTTTAGAAGCAAAGGGTTTGAGCAAAAGCTTTGGCGGAATTCGGGCAGTTTCCGATGCCTCGATCGAAGTAGAAATGGGCGGCATCACCGGTTTGATTGGGCCGAATGGAGCCGGTAAAACCACCTTTTTCAATCTGCTTTCCAACTTCATTCCAGCCGATCGAGGAGAAATTATTTTCAATGGTCAACCGATCCAGGATGCGCCCCCCCACCAGATTGCCCGGTTAGGGATGGTGCGGACTTTCCAGGTGGCCAAGGCGCTGTCGCGGCTGTCGGTACTGGAGAATATGCTCTTGGGTGCCCAGAATCAAAGCGGTGAGAAGGTTTGGCAGGTTTGGCTGCGGGCGGCGGCGGTGACCAAGGAGCAGCGGGAACTGCAAGAAAAGGCCATGGGCATTTTGACCGATATCGGTTTAGGGGCCAAGGCTCAAGATTATGCGGGGGGACTCTCCGGCGGCCAAAGAAAACTGTTGGAAATGGGGCGGGCGCTAATGAGCGATCCGAAATTGATTTTGCTGGACGAACCGGCAGCGGGGGTTAATCCGCGGTTGATCGATGATATTTGCGGCCATATTCAGCACTGGCGGCGACGGGGTCTGAGTTTTTTGATTATCGAGCACAATATGGATGTGATTATGTCTTTGTGCGATCGGGTTTGGGTCTTAGCCGAAGGTCAAAATCTGATCGATGGCCCACCGAGTAAGGTACAAACTGATCCCAAGGTGCTAGAGGCTTACTTGGGCAAGGAAGAATAGCCTCAATCGACAAAAATCACAAGATAGTTACTTTGGGCATTTTTTGGCGCACCCACTGATGAATTTCTTGACGACATTCCTCGTCAGGGGAGTTGGCCAGAGCTATTTGAATTTCCATTTCTGCCGCTGGGCGCTGACCTTGGGCCAAGTATAAACTCGCCCGATGCCAGTGCATCAGATGATCGTTGGGGGCGATCGCTAACCCTCGGTTAACGTAGTCCAGCGCAGTGGCGCTTTGATTTAGGCGCATATAACAGACGCAAAGATATCGATACAGGCTCAATTGGTCTGCTGGGGATAAGCCCACATCTAGCAATGGTAACCCTAACTTAATGACCTGCTGAGGAGGACGTTTACCGTAGGCGATCGCCACCCGCAATAGCTGTACTCGGTGATTTTGCGGCATGGTGGCAATCAGTTTTTTGGCTATTTTTTGGGCGGCATGATCTTCTCCATGGCGGATCAAAAAATTAAATTTAGCGATCGCTGCATCTAGATCCTGAGGATGTTCGTTGGCGCTAGCCTGTGCGTTAGCACATATCGCTTTGGCCTGAAGTTTTTCCCAGTTATTTAAAGTACTCAGGTTGCGAGCTAACCGCCAGTGCACCGTAGATGGACTGTAATAGAGCCACCGCAACCACCAGAGCAATCCGATATGCACCAATAGAAGCAAGCAGGCATAGAGCGGCACTTTAAAATCATAGATACTCTTCCAGTCGCCACCGTTGGTAGTGATTGACAGCAGCGGATACAGCACTAAAGAATTGATCAAATTGATACAGGCAAAGCTATACAGCAATTCTTCAATAATTCGCTGTCGCACCAGTGGGATCAAAACAATTGCCAGCAATCCCAAGAGAATTGAGACCAAGTTGCCGCTCAAGGCAATCCACCAATACTCAGCAGGACTAAAATCCCCCACTGGAATCATGTAGCCCCAAAAGAAACGCCACTGAAAAGCGGCCACCGTACCGCCCACTTGCCAGGTAGCCAGACAATGGCCCAGTTCATGCAAAGGCACAGTCAAAGGCAGCAGCACGAATATTGCCAACCTTTGGGCGATCGACTGGTCGCGTAGGGTGACATGGGCATTCCAAAAACTCTGCCAATTCCGCAATAGCTGTAATAGGGTCTGCACGGACAAACCAGCGGCCAGCACAGATATCAGATCTAAAAAGTTCATTGCGTTCAAGCCTGGTGAAATATTTGCCCAACAACTATCAGCCATGGATCAGTCGAAACCATCCTAACGCAAAGCTAGCTCGATACGGGAGTACCCGTCCTGCGGGATCGGCCAGAGGAGCAAGATCCCAAAAAGGGAGAACTGGTCTACCCAGCCCTCCCTTAAGTTTGCCTAGTCCGGTTTCTAGAAGCGATCGGACACCATAAAGTCCGCAGCCGTCAGGGCCGGATTACCACTGACCTGCGCGAAGGCCGCACCTTCACCCAGACCAGCCTCGGCCCCATTCGTATTGTAGAACAGGGTGCCAGTGCCTTGACTGTAGACAATCTTGGCCGCGCTAGTGGCTGCTGCCCCATCATCGGCCACCGAGGCAAAGTTGACCCCATCCAAAGCCGCTGGATAGGTCGGAATGACATTTTGATCGATCGGATAAAGCGTGTTAAAGGTAGGCAAGAACAGCTCGATCTTATCTTGACCGACGGTGAAATCCGTCACCGTATCCACGCCCATATTGGCCGTAGCAAAAGTTCGATAGTCGTAGCCGAAGCCAAAGATATCATTACCAGCGCCACCGGTCAGCTGGTCATCGCCAGTGAAACCAGTTAGCCGGTCGTTGCCTGCTCCACCCAAGATCGTATCGTTACCATCATTGCCATAGAGCGTATCGTTGCCCGCACCACCATCGATCGAGTCATTATCAAACTCGCCATAGATGAAGTCATCGCCATTATCGCCCAAGATCGTATCGTTACCCGCACCACCGGCCAGATAGTCATTGCCATCACCAGCGGCTAGACGATCATTGCCATTGCCGCCATCTAGTGTATCAGTGCCAGCGCCACCGAATAATTGGTCATTGCCATCGCTGCCATAGAGTCGATCATTACCAGCACCAGCGGTGAGGGTATCATCACCACCGCCACCATCCAGCACATCATTACCATCGGCAGTAGTAACTTGGTCGTTGCCCAAGCCCCCGAAAATAGTGCGATCGAGCTTACTAGTAGCCGTAATCACATCGTTACCACTGTTGCTAGTGAAATCTTTAATCACTTCTACATTGGCAATGCTAGTGACTCCTTGCAGAGCCAGACCGGCAAGATTCACCGCATCCAAATTGAGGTTCAAGTTGGCCGTAGTTTCAGCGGCGGCAGCGCCCGCCAACGTATCGTTACCAGTCCCCCCCTCAATCACCTGATTCCCCCATTCATAACGGAAACCGGTGTTGCCATAGACGTAGGCACCAAAGGAGATCAGGTCATCACCAGCCCCCCCATCGATCAAGTTACGGCCAGCTCCCACGGCAATTTGGTCGTTGCCCGCGCCACCAGTCAGGGTATTATCGCCAACAATATCGCTCATCAGATCGTTACCATCACCACCGGCCACCAAATCGTTGCCGGTGCCGCCATCGATCGTATCGTTGCCCGCACCGCCATTCAGGTCGTCGTTGCCCGATTCACCTTGGAGGTTATCATCGCCGTTGCCACCAATCAGCGTATCGAGACTGCCACCACCGGAGAGATTATCATTGCCATCGCCACCAGTCAGCCGGTCATTGCTATCGTCACCAAAAAGGAAGTCGTTACCCAGACCACCATCGAGGATATCGTCACCGGAGTTGCCGTAGAGGGTATCGTTCCCATCGCCACCCAGGATTTGGTCGTTGCCATCTTCGCCAAAGACAATATCATCGCCCGCCCCCGCATCGATCGTATCGGTACCCGCACCACCAGAGATATCATCTCGGCCCGCGCCACCTAGCACCGAGTCGTTACCATCACCGCTGTACAGCCGATCGTCGCCCCCACCACCAGCGAGCGTATCATTACCCGCTTCGCCGAAGATCGTATCGTTACCATCACCACCGATGACCGTATCGTTACCATCATCCACAGCCAAATAATCATTACCCGCGCCACCAGTGATTTGGTCATCACCCTTGCCAGTGTTGATACTATGATCGAGCTTACTAGTAGCCGTAATCACATCATTACCGCTGCCAGTGGTCAGATTCCTGACCTGCTCCACGTTCTGAATTGAGGCCACATTCCGCAGATTCAAGCCGGTGAAGTTAGCATTATCCAAATCCAGTAGCACCGCCGCGATCGTGGCTGATAGGTCCGCATTACCGAGCACATCCAGCCCCGCACCGCCATTGATCGCATTGATACCCTCAAAAATATCGAAGGTATCATCACCCGCACCCCCATTCAAAGCATTAGTACCAGTGCCACCACTCAAAGTATCGTTTCCATCGCCACCATTGAGAGTGTCATCACCATTCCCAGCGGTCAATCGATCGTTACCGGCATCACCATTCAGGAGGTTATTGCCAGACTCATCATAGAGATCGTCATTGCCAGCACCACCAGATAAGGTGTCATTGCCAGCACTGCCAAGGAGCCGATCATTTCCATCACCACCATTGATCGCATCGTTGCCATCTTCGCCATAAATGGTATCATCCCCGGCATCACCAGCCAAAATATCCGCGCCACTGCCACCGGCAATATAGTCATTGCCAATGCCACCGGCCACGGTGTCGTTATCATTGCCACTGAGGAGGGTGTCATCACCGGCTCCGCCCAACAGGGAGTCGTTCCCTCGTTCGCCGTAGATCAGGTCGTTGCCACCGTTACCAGTCAGCGTATCGTTACCATCATCACCAGCGAGCACGTCGTTACCATCACCAGCAGTGATTTTGTCGTCTCCGGCTCCACTGTTAATCGATCGGTTCAGATTGCTAGTCACTGTGATCACATCGTTGCCCGCACCACTTCGCAGGTCGCCAATAGCTTCCACACCGGTAATAGACACCAGGCCCTTAGCTACAACCTGCGCCAGATCCACATTATCTAGATTGATATTCAGGGCCGTAGTCCGAGCGCTCACATCCGCCGCTGCCAAGGTATCGCGACCAGCTCCACCATCCACCACGTTGTTGCCAGCGCTATCGGCATAGATGAAGTCATCACCAGCTCCACCCCCGATCGTGTTGTCACCCAGGTTGCCATAGAGAGTATCGTTCCCGGCACCGCCATCTAAATTATCGTTGCCATCTTCGCCATAGATGGTGTCATTGCCTTCGCCACCATTCAAGGTGTCGTTGCCAGTACCGCCAACTAGGTAGTCGTTGCCAGCATCACCCGCTACGGAGTCATTACCATCAGCTCCATAGAGTTGGTCATCACCAGCTCCCCCAGCAACTTGGTCATTGCCTAAACCACCATCAATAATGTCATTGCCAACGCCCCCAGTCACGCGGTCATTGCCAGCACCGCTGAAAATTCGGCGATTCTCTGGCAGAGAGGCTGCGCCAAAGACCTGCCGGGCAAAGGTAATTACATCATCACCATCGCCACTGGTAAAGTTACGAATACCTTCCACATTGGTGATGTCGGCAGCACCTGGCAAGCCCAGACCCACCCAGTTCACGTTATCTAGGTCTACGGTGACAGCTGCACCACCAGGGGGCTGAGAAATATCAATCGAATCGATCAGGTCGAAGCCCGCTCCGCCATCAATTTTGCTCGTGCCCCCCGGTAGGGTGCTGGGCGAATAGAGAAATAGATCGTCACCAGCTCCCCCATTGAGAGTATTGTTGCCATCGCTGCCATCGATCGTATCGTTCCCATCACCACCATTTAGCAGATTATTACCAGGACCTCCAAACAAGAAGTCATTACCGGCACCGCCATTCAGGGTGTCATTGGTGGGTCCACCATCATTAAATATAAAATAGACTTCATCACCATACAGGGAATCATTACCAGCGCCACCATCGATACTATCATTGCCCCTGCTGCCCACGATCTGATCATCACCAGCTCCACCAATTGCTGTGTCATTGCCATAGCCAAGATTGATGGTGTCGTTACCCGAGCCACCAGTGACTTGATCATCACCACTACCCATATTGATGGAATGTTTCTGGCTGCTACTGGCTGTAATAACGTTGTTGCCTAAGGAGAAGACATTAATATCTTGAATTCTTTCGATACTGGTGACTGACTGCACTTTCAGAACATCTTTCAGGATCACCAAATCGGGGTTGTCCAGGTCGAGCGTAATC
The DNA here is from genome assembly GCA_031375385.1 of Synechococcales cyanobacterium OTE_70_metabat_200. Classification (GTDB taxonomy): domain Bacteria; phylum Cyanobacteriota; class Cyanobacteriia; order Cyanobacteriales; family Chamaesiphonaceae; genus JAAFHZ01. The sequence goes on from JANMHS010000037.1 coordinate 34,967, forward strand.
GCGGAGTTGGAAGTTGTTGTCAGGAACTGCAAAACATCAATCCCATCACCACCATCAATGACCGTTTTGGTATCACCACCAAAAAACTGTTGATAGCTAATGGTATCGTCGCCAGCACCACCATTAATAATATTGTCATTACTACCATTAAAAGAATAGCCTTCATCTTGCAGCAAATCGTTACCAGCTCCACCGTTCAGGGTATCATTGCCATTGCCGCCAATCAGGGTGTCATTCCCACCGCCACCAGACAGCAAGTCATTGCCATTACTCCCATCAATACTATGATTACTGTTATCACTAGCTGAGACAGTATCATTGCCATCAGTACCGATCAAGTTCCTAATGCCTTCCACATTCTGAATGTTGGCAATAGTTTTGATGCCCAGCTTAGCAAAGTCTACATTGCCCAGATCGATATTGAAAGGTTCTTTGAAAAAATAGCCCGGAAGACTCTCGATGACATCGAAGCCGCTACCTCCATCAATGACATTCTTACCATTGCCATCGACATTGATGGCAAAAACATCGTCACCAGCCCCACCACTGAGGGTATCACTATTATTATAAGCGCCGCGAAGGGTGTCATTGCCTGCTCCACCGCTCAGCACGTTGTTGCCAGATCCACCATCAAGGATGTGGCCCAAGGTGCTACTGCCGGATGCTGTGACGGTGTCATTACCATAGCCACCATAAAAATTCTGAATTACTTCTACATTTTGAATGGATTTAATATTGCGCTGACTACTGAGTTCTAGACTGCCAAAGTCAACATTATTGAGGTCAACAGTAACTGGCTTATTACTATAAAAATCTGCATAGTTTTTCAGCACATCAATCCCGTCACCGCCATCAATGACAAGCTGTCCGCCGTAGGAGTAGGGATCCACATCAATAGTGTCATTGCCGCTTCCGCCATTCAGGGTGGTATTGCCAGCATAGCCATAGGGTACAATCAATAGATCGTTACCATCATCTCCGTTAATTAAATCGTTTCCACCATTGCCATTGAGCTGGTCGTTACCAGCGCCACCATTGAGGGTATCATCCAGGTAACTGCCGACGAGAGTATCATCTCCGGCCAATCCATCGATAATATTACTTTCGTTAACATTCCCCTTCAGCAAATCATTGCCAGAGGTACCTACAATAGTGGCCATATTAGTAAATCCAATAGTCTAAAATCTGTTTCTCTTAGACTATTGGTGATCTCCAATCCAGGCTACGGCCAAAATGCGGAAGTTCCTACTTATAGCTGATTGCAAGACTTTTGGCTCAGGGGCCAGACAACAAAAGTTCACTTAAAAATCCTAGCCCCAGATAGAGATTGGCAACGATGAGGCGAACGACGGTTAATGGTAACATGGCCCTAGAACTAGTCTTCAACAACCATTCATTCGCACCAACAGAACCATGAGCGTAAAAAAAGGTGATGCAGTCTGTGCCGTAGCCGAAAAATTGGCCAACAGCCTAGAAGCCCAAGCTAGCGACAGCATTTTTTCCGACTATATTTTCAATACCAAAGGCGAAGTTTTAGAGCTGCGCGGTGACTACGCCCTCATAAAATTCTCCGCCGTCTCCACCCCCAACGTTTGGCTGCGCATCGACCAGTTGGCCCCGTTCACTCCCGCCACATAATCCAGAACTGGCTTGGGAATAGACCCCGTGCGAAAAATTCTGCGCCCAGTCCTGCTCTGGTTACTCACCGTTGGTTTGGTCTGGACAATCGGCTGGAGCTTCAGCACACCTCCAACAGGAGCTGGCGTTGCCGCCGGAATGATCCTCCAACAGGCCAATACCCCAGTAAACACCCCAGGGCCTGCCCCCATAGAGCCATGGCAGGGCAGACTAGAGCTACCCTCCGTAGCCGAAATTGCCGCAGAGAGTAATAGGGACTGGACTTGGATCGAAATCGATCGCGCTCCCAGCCCAGAACTCATTGGCAAACGGCTCAAGGTTATCCGCCAGCCCGCCCCCGTCAGCCAAGCCACCACCGCCGTCAAATTTAGCAGCGTCGCAACTGCCAGCAGCGTCCAAGGCAATATTCATCCCCAACGCCTCAACGGTAGACCCCAGGTCAGCAGCCTCCAATCCCTAGCTGGAGCCAGAGCGCAGGACGATGTCCAGGTACGGCTCGAAACCGTCACCATTGGATCCGATGGCAGCTTAGAGATCGATCGAGAACCCATCCAAACCACCGGACACCAGCGTCTCCTCGTCCAGCTCCGCAGCCCAGCGCCCAATCGACCCAATCTTTTCCCCAGCCGCGCATATAATCCGAGCACCAAGAAATTTGATGGGGAGTCTCGAATGATCCAGATCCCCCAAATGCCAGCCACCAAACACGGCCTATATCCCAGCAGTATCAAAGATTTAAGCCGCTCCCCCGCTGGCAAAGATGGCTGGTACCTCTATGGTCAACAAAAGTCCCCAGATCTTTTCCTGGTGGAGTCCCTAGCTCCTCGATCGCTCTTCGGGTTACAGGCCAATCGGCAAGTTGAAGATCTCCCCAACTACCTCGATCGACAGAACTGGGCCGAACTCGATCAACGCCGTGGCCAAATCTCTAAAGTAGCTAATAGTGACCAGGTTCCATCAATCGGCCAACGAGCCTTACTGATCCATAGCTTTGGGGAAATCTCCGGCCAAGGCGGCGATACCCCCTCCCTCCCCCTGACCGTTACCGGTCACTTCGCCTACGGCATCGCCACCGTGGTGCAAGACGAAATCACCCACCAGCCCCGCTGGGATCTGGTCTATCACCAAGTCTATGCCCATAACCCCGATGGCATCGTCGCTGGCCAACAAGACTGGGCCACCTATATGGGCCATCTGCAAAGGGGCTGGATGGGTACCAGACCAGTAATCGATGCACTGATTAGCTATCCGCCGGTCACCACCGACTACGACTTTGATGGCATCAAGTTTTCCCCCTTAACTACCTTTCAGCAGCAGCTAGAGCTGAGCGCTGCTCGCTATCGGGTGGGCGATGGCACCGGCAGCGCCAGCGTGACCCCCGCCACCTCCTGCGTCCAAGATGCCAATCAGGCTTTGTATTTGACGATCGAGCAACTTACCCGCCAAGCCAACCCCCAGATCCAGCGCTGGCTCGTGGCCCATCCCCAAGACCCCCAAACCCAGAACTTTAGAGAACTCCAATCCCTCGGACAGGATCTAAGATCCCAGTTAGCCCCCTTGGGCATCGTTCGATCGGACTGGCTGAAGAACGCCCAGAAACTCTCCGGCACCAGTCCCCTGAATAACTCCAGCAATCCCATCTTGGCCCTGCTAACTTGGCGGACTATGTTACCCCGCGGTGCCCAGGATGGCATGATCAAAATATTCGATCGGCATGGGGCCCAAATTCAACTGCTCCAAACAGTCCAAATCGGTGGGGTCAATCCCCACATTGGGCCAGTGTCTCCCACCGTACTATTTGGTCGCTGGCCCTGGCTATCTACGGGCCTGATCCGCCTCTGGGCCGGATTCACCACGTTTCCCACCAATTTTGGGTCGATGCTGGGACTATTGGCGGGCTATGGCGCGATCGCCGTTATTTTCGGGACCAGCACTGGCTTTATTACTTGGCAGCGACATGCCTTGACCTTAGGAGATCTACGGCTGCTCCTCCAGCTATTTTTGATGCCAGCCCTAGTGGAAGAGCTGCTATTTCGAGGCCTGCTGTTGCCCCACCCGATCGAAGGGGCCTCCCTAGGCAACACTGCGGTCGCAATCCTGGTCAGCACATTGCTATTTATCATCTATCACCCAGCCAACGCCCTCACCTTGTATCGGCCTGGTCGGCCCACCTTTTGGGATTGGCGCTTTTTGAGTTTGGCTGGATTGCTCGGCGTAACTGGTGCGATCGGTTATCAACTCTCCGGCTCCCTCTGGCCACCAATAACCATCCATTGGCTAGTCGTAAGTATCTGGATAATTTGGGGTGGCGGCCGAGCAAGACTATCTTAGGCCACAGAATTCAAACTGACTTTCTGTGTTATGCTGAACTCTATCTATGTAATATAGGTAACTTTAGGCTATCGGTGGGGCAATCTACTGAGCAGTCGTTATTGGCCTACGCTCACTGCGGAGTATGTCACTGGTCTGTAGTATTTATCATGGAAGTAGCCTGGTGCTTTTCCACTCGAAATCTGGCAACTGCGAAGTTTCTTGGTTGAACTGGGCAGTCGGCGATTGAACCTGCTTAGGCGATCGCGCAACACCTCCTTGATTCAGTATTTTTCAAAGGGATATTTGGTTCCCATAAGATTTATGTCTACTGAATCACCGGTCCCCAACGATCCATCCGATTCACTCCCGGCCAACCCAGAATCGGAGCCAAGTCAGCCAGCCAACCCGGAAGCCCCTTTTCCAGTGGTGGGGATTGCTGCTTCTGCTGGGGGGCTAGAGGCATTTACAGAACTGGTTCGCCATTTGCCAACGGATACAGGGATGGCATTTGTGCTGATTCAGCATTTATCCCCCGACCACGAAAGCCTGCTGCCAGAAATTTTGGGCAGAGCGACTGCCATGCCTGTGCGTCAGGTAGAAGACCAGATGCGGGTTGAGCCAAACGCGGTCTATGTGATTCCGCCCAACGCCCAAATGACCTTGGTGGCTGGCAGCCTGCGGCTCACGCCCCGGCAGAAAAGCGACGGCAAATATTTACCCGCCGATATCTTTTTTGAGTCGTTAGCGATCGATCGCGGCAACAAGGCGATCGGGGTGGTGCTATCGGGGATGGATGGAGACGGTGCCCAGGGGGTAAAAGCAATCAAAGTAGCGGGTGGTATCACCTTTGCCCAAAGTGACATCACGGCACAATTTAACAGTATGCCCAATACTGCCGTGGCCACGGGCAATGTCGATTTTGTGTTGCCGCCGCAAACCATTGCTGCCGAACTGGTCAATCTCAGTCACAGCCCTTTTCTAGTTCAATCTAAACCGTTGCAGATCGGGCAGGAAGCTCCCTCTGAACTGGACGATCCGTTGACCCGAATTTTTTCGCTCCTGCGCACCACTACTGGCGTTGACTTTACCCAATACAAACCGACCACGTTGGATCGTCGCATTCAGCGCCGGATGATGTTGCATAAGCTGGAGAAGCTAGACGAATACGCCCGACATTTGCAAGCCCATCGGGATGAAGTTCAAGCGTTGCATGAAGAAATTCTGATCCATGTCACCAGTTTCTTTCGCGACCCCCAGGTGTTTGAGCAATTGAAGACCCAGGTGTTCCCCGCCATTAGCCAAAATAAATCGAGCGATGTACCGATTCGGATTTGGGTGGCGGGCTGTTCAACGGGGGAAGAGGTTTATTCGATCGCCATTTGCCTATTAGAGTTTTTCAGCGATCGCGCCACCGTTCCGCCGATTCAGATTTTTGCCACCGACATCAGCGAATCCGCTATCAGCAAAGCCCGATCGGGCCTATACAAGGAAAGCGAGATGGAGGGGATTTCTCCGGAGCGCCGCAGCCGTTTCTTTGTGACCCAGGACGAGGGTGGCTATCAAATTAGCAATGCCGTTCGTCAGTTATGTGTGTTTGCCCACCATAACCTAGCTGGCGACCCCCCATTCTCGAATCTGGATCTGATTAGCTGTCGCAATGTGCTGATTTATTTATCCGATCCTTTGCAAGAACGGATCATGGGTCTGTTTCATTACAGTCTCAACTTAACGGGCCTGCTACTGCTGGGCACATCAGAAAGCGTCAAAACCGCCTCCGATTTGTTTACAACTGTCGATGAAGCCTGCAAAATCTATGCCCGCAAACTGACCCTATCTCGTCCCTTGTTTTCGTTTACGACGAGTTTTCCACCTATCACCAGTCTACAGAGCTTGCAAAGAACCCCAGAAATCCTGGCTATTTCTTTTGATTTGGCGCGAGAAGTGGATCAACTGATTGCCAACCGCTATGCGCCGATATCGGTGGTGGTCGATGAACAGATGGACATCTTACAGATCCGCGGCGACCTCGATCCCTACCTAAAACTGACCCCGGGCACTACGGAGCTAAACCTGCTGACGATGGCCCGGGAAGGGCTAGAGATCCCGCTGCGTACCGCACTTTATCAAGCCCAAACCCAAAACATACCGGTGCGACAGGAACAAGTTAAATTGACAGTAAGTGAGCAATTCGGCCAGAGCACACCACCGCCAGAGCCGCTGCGGCTGAATCTAGAAGTGCTGCCATTCCATCCCACACTGACGAATGCGTTTTATTTTTTGGTGTTTTTTAATCCCATCTCACCATCTGCCACGGAAGCGGTGGCCAGCCTAGAATCAGTGGACTTAGGATGGGAGATTGTCAACCTGCGGCAGGCCTTAGCTGCTGCCACCCAACGAGAACTTTCGGCGCAAGCACATCTACAAGCAGTGATTCAGGAGCAAAGCCAACTCAACCAAAATCTGCGGGTGGCAAACGAAGAGATCTTATCGAGCAATGAGGAGTTGCAAAGCACGAATGAAGAACTCCAAACAGCGAAAGAAGAAATTCAGGCTACTAACGAAGAACTCTCGACCACTAACGATGAACTGCGCAGCCGTAATCTGCAACAAAACCGAGACAATAGCGATCTCAACAACTTCATTGCCAGCATCAGTATTCCCATCATCATGATGACCAATGAGTTGAGGATTCGCCGCTTTACCCCCACCGCCCAGCGACTGTTCAATTTCATCCCTACGGATATCGGACGACCGTTCACCGATCTGCACGGCAAGTTTGATGTTTCCCAACTCGAACCGATGATTTTGGAAGTGCTGGATACCCTCAGCATCAAAGAACAGGAGATCCAAACGGAAGCAGGCTACTGGTACAACCTGCGCATTCGTCCCTACCGGACTACCGATAACCAAATTGATGGTGTGACGCTGGTATTTTTGGATATCGATGCCCTTAAACGCCAGACTGATGAACTGGAATCCTCCCGTAACTACGCAGAAGCGATTATTGAGACGGTGCAAATTCCACTGGTTGTAATGGCTGGCGATCTGCGGGTGATCACCGCAAATCGATCGTTTTATGAGGTATTTCAGGTGGATAGGGCTGAAACCATCAACTCTTCGATATTTGAGTTAGGTGATGGGCAATGGAATATTCCCCAACTGCGATCGATACTGGAGGGCATTCTGGCTAATAATCAGCCAGTGCAAGACTTTGAGGTCAAGCATGATTTCGAGCAGATCGGGTCAAAAACAATGATGCTCAATGCCTGCAAGCTGCAACGAGCAGACAAAGCCGACATGATTTTGCTGTCGATCGTAGACATTACCGAGCGCAAGCAGTTTGAAGTAGAGCGATCGCAGCTACTCGCCCAAGAACAAGCAGCTCGCCAGCAAGCTGAAGCCGCCAATCAGTCCAAAGATGAATTTCTCTCCAACCTATCCCATGAACTGCGCAATCCCCTCACCTCGCTGCTGGGATGGGTGCAACTGCTCCGCACCGACACCCTCAATGATGTAGATGCCAAACGCGCCGTAGAAATCATTGAGCAGAGTGCTTTAGCACAAGAGCAACTAATTAAAGATATTCTGGATACTTCTCGGATTACCAGCGGCAAGCTGCGGATTAATCTCCAGCCGATCGACTTAGAGTTGGTAGTTCAAGCAGCACTGGACAGCGTTCATTTCGCGGCATTAGCAAAAAATATTCAGTTGGTGCCATCGTTGCGTTCGATCGCCGTCCTGGGGGATGCCGATCGCTTGCAGCAAGTGCTGTGGAATCTGCTCTCGAACGCCATCAAGTTTACGCCGGCGGGTGGACGAGTGGAGATCGCGCTGTCACAGGTAGACACCCAGGCACAAATCCAAGTCCGTGACACCGGGAAAGGTATTGCAGCCGATTTATTGCCGCAGATTTTCGAGCGTTTCTATCAAGTCGATTCCAGCACATCTAAGGCCAATCAAGGGCTAGGATTGGGCTTAGCGATTGTGCGGAATCTGGTCGAGCAGCATAGTGGCACAGTACAAGTCGAAAGTCCGGGCGCAGGACAAGGCACCATTATGACTGTGCGGTTGCCCTTATCCGTCCTACCTCCGACCTCACCGCCGCCGATACGGGAAGAACCAACAGCAGCAATATCTTTGGCAGCTATGCCGAATTGCCCTTCTCTGGAGGGCTTACAGATCCTGGTGGTTGACGATCAGCCTGCTGTGCTATTAACCTTGCAATTTATGCTAGAGAGCTATGGGGCAGAGGTGCTGACCGCAATGACTGCCAGAGACGCACTCGCCGCTCTCAGTGAAAGCCCTGACCGTTATGATGTGCTGATTTCTGATATCGGCTTGCCGGAGGAAGATGGTTACTTCCTGATTCAACAGGTGCGATCGCTCAGTGCGGAAGCTGGAGGACAAATTCCAGCGATCGCGCTAACGGGCTATGCAAGTGAAGTGGAGCAGAAACGAGCGATCGAGGCTGGCTTTCAAAGGCACATGGCCAAACCCTTTGATCTGGTTCAACTGGGGTCAATCGTTGCCAATTTGGCCAAAAAAACTTAACGGCTTGCCATCACCCAAGATTTTTCTTATATTTGATAGTTCTATGTCATTCTAAATCTGTCCGAACTATTGATATATATATGGGCTGCTTAGGATTTTCTAGATTTGGAGTCCTCGTTTAGATAGAAAGCCAAAACCAAGATCAGAGCCACTACGATCACTTTGTTAATTGGTTGTTCGAATACCTTAAAACCAATGAAAACCCATTCGAGAGGGACATTGAGGCGATCGACAATTACATAGCTAGCCAAAGACATCATTCTGCCAAACGCCGGAACAAACCAGAACAATCCCATTAATATAAAGAAACCATAATTCCCCCAAGACCTGGCTTTAGCTTGAATGCTGCGGGGTAGCCATGGTTCGATAATGCCGAAACCATCCAATCCTGGGATGGGCAACAGATTCAAGATAGTCACAAACACCTGAAACTGCGTTAGCAAGGCGAGACTAGCCAACAAGCGTGCATCCCCAGAGAGCCAGGCCAGATCATTGAATTTATTGCCTACAAAATATTGCTCTGTATTACCTTGGCTCGGTATCAAATGAATAATACCGGCGAGCAAAATTGCCACCAACACATTTGCCGCTGGGCCAGCCGCCGACACCGCACTCAGCCACAATCGATTTCGCAACTGGCTAGGATTGATGTAGACAGCTCCACCGGGTAAGGCCATGCCACCCATCGCCAAAAAGATCAGAGGCATAATGAGACTGAGTCCGGCATTGGTATACCGTAGCGGATTGAAGCTCAGATAGCCATTGGCTTTGACCGATTTATCCCCACCCCAGTAAGCCACGATCGCATGGCCGAACTCATGCAGACAGAGCGAAAACAGCCAGCCGAAGCAAACAAAAAATCCTACCGACCATGCACTGTTTCCCATAGCTTTCTCTGTGAGGATATCGAAGTTTCTTGTAGTACTACGTCCACCAATTTTAACTGGTCAGGATACCATTCTGGCACAAAAAAAATCGCAACAAAAATTAAATGACCCCGAGCAGTGGATATGGCCTGGGGTCATCAGCGGATATTTTTGCAAAGATTCTTAACCAGTCTCAGTCATCCAGCTTAGGAAGCTTTTAGATCCGCCCAACCACCAGGAATTTCTACTTCCACCGAGGCCGGGAGATTAGCCAGCAACTCCTGCAACTCCGCAGGATCGATCGCCCCCAACTCGATGGCTCCCTCAATGTCTTCTAGAATTACTAGCTGATATTCTACGGAGCGCACCAACTGCTTCACATAGCGCCAAAGTTGCTGAAGCGACCTGGTTTCCGTACCAGTCATGGTATCCTGGCAGAGCTGTCGATCCACATCGGCGCGAATCCAATCTAGATTTTGGGCAAGGTTGACCATGTGGCCTTCTCCTTGATGGAGACCACCCTTGAGTAACTGCACCACCAGCACTCGCCGACCAGTAGCGGCAACCTTGAGGGCTTCGCCGATCACCTGACTGCTACTGGGTCTAGGGCTTTTTAAACGAACTGAACTATTATCGAAACGGTCTATTTGGGCAACCATAGAGTATTTATACACCTGTTAGGAGAGCGGCCTATATAGCGTTTTATGCCATCAGAACTCATAGTGAAACACTAAATATCCAGATCCGTCAAGGGGTTTTTTCTGGGAGACCGATCGGGTAGAATAAAGCCTTTAATCTTTCTCCCGTCTCCCATGGCTCCTCGGCAACGCTCGGACAGTAGAGCCCGTGACGAACTGCGTCCTACTATTTTTCAATGTGACTTTGCTGGTTTTGCGACCAGCTCGGTCTTGACCAGTTGTGGCCATACCAAGGTGCTGATTGCAGTTTCGATCGCCGACAAAGTACCCAAATTCTTGGCCGGTAGCGGTCGGGGCTGGCTGACGGCCGAATACCGGATGCTCCCCGGCGCCACGCCCGATCGGCACGAACGAGAACTGATCAAACTCTCGGGCCGTACCCAAGAAATCCAGCGGCTGATTGGCCGCAGCCTGCGCTCCACCATCGACATGACCAAGCTGGGCGAGCGGACAATTACCATCGATGCGGATGTGCTGCAAGCCGATGCCGGCACCCGCACCACCGCCATTACCGGCGGCTATGTGGCCTTGGCCCTGGCGCTCGATCGACTGCGCCAACGAGGAGAGCTGACAGTGAATCCTTTAATCGGCTCAGTAGCGGCGGTTTCCGTTGGTTTGCTAGCGGGCGAAGCTTACCTAGATCTGGACTACCTGGAGGATGTGGGTGCGGGCGTGGATTGCAATGTAGTAATGAACGATCGGCTCCAACTAATTGAGTTGCAAGGCACGGCCGAAGAGGGCAGCTACAATCGCGCTCAGCTCAATAACATTCTAGACCTGGCCGAAGTGGGCATTGCTAACTTATTGCAAGCCCAACAAAGCGCCTTAGCGGCGGCAGGAGTGGCTCTGAACGGTGGCTAAACCCCAGACTACTGCCCATGTCCGGATCACCCAGTATTCCTGGGAACAAGGCACCATTGTGGGCGAAGTGCAGGCTGGCGATTTTGTCTGGAGCTTTCGCTGGAATTTTCGGGGCGACAATGATGTGCTGGCCGTAGAGCCTTCCCTCGGGCGGGCCTTGATCCAAGATGCGCTGCTACGCTTTCTGCGCAAGTGCGATTACCAATTGGAAGTCGGCGGCGACTACAGCTTCACCGTCCGCGCTAGCCTATGAGCATCGATCGCCTTATGATGTCCTTGCAGTCCGTAAAAATTTATAGCTCATGAACTTTTTTGGTATCGGTCTCCCAGAAATGGCCGTCATCTTCGCCATTTCCTTGCTTATCTTTGGACCCAAGAAACTGCCAGAAATCGGGCGCAGTATGGGCAAAGCCATTAAGGGCTTCCAAGACGCTTCCAGCGATTTCCAAGCGGAGCTGAAGAAAGAAATAGAAGCCGAAACGCCCAAGGAACCGGCAGTCAAAGAAAGTGCAGCGGTTCAACTGATCCAGCAGGAGTCCCCACCCTCAGAGGAATAGAGCGACAAGTGACAGCAAGGCGCGTAATGCAGCAGGGTGGGGAGGAATGCGTAGCGAAGCAACGATTCCAGCACCTACTAGATACAAAGGCACAGCCAGTATTCGATAGGTGCTGGATGAGGAGATGAGCAAATTCGATGGTACCTATTGCACCTTCGATCTTCACGAGTTACAATCTTGTCAGAGTTCGTGAAGAATATGCAAGTAATCACCGCAAAGCTGAAACTATCATTGTCGCCAGAGCAAAAAGCTTTGGTGGCAAAGACTGCGTTAGCCTACTGTGATGCTCTTAACTATGCTTCACAAGTCGCTTTTGATAACGGCAAGACAAGTAATGGTGCAGCCTTGCAAAAAGCTACCTATTACGAGCTAAAGGCTAAGTTTGGGCTTGGTGCCCAAATGGCTTGCAATGTCCCTAGGCAGGTATCCACAACTTATAAAGGTTTGTGGACAAAGGTTAAGCAGAACGACGCAGCGATCAAAGCTGGCTGGACAAAGAAACGATACAAGGGGCTAGACAAGCCTCCTAAGTATGTTTCTAGAACTTGCACCTTGAACTATCAACGCGATTATTCATTTAAGACTGGGCAGCAAGTGAGCATCATCACTCTGGATGGTCGGATAGTCGTGCCTTATGACGGGTACAGCAAGCATCTAGCTCTAATTGCCAATTGTGCCAAGATTGGAGCCGCAAAGATTGTTTATGCTCGGGCTTCCAAGACTTACTATCTGATGGTGAGCTTGGAAGTTGAAACAGTGGACTTAGACCCTACAAAAATCACTAGAATTTCTGGTGTTGATGTGGGCATGAGATACCTTGCTGTTGAGACTGATCTAAACAACAAAACAGCTTTTTTCTCTGGCAAAGAAGCAAGACACAAGGCTAACCGCTATCACAAAGCTAGACAGGGTCTACAGCGTAAAGGCACCCGCTCAGCAAAGCTTCGATTGATTGCTTTGTCCGGTCGGGAGAGACGGTTCATCGCTGATGAAAATCACAAAATAAGTAAGAAACTAGTGCAGCCCAATAGCCTAATTGGCCTAGAAGACTTGACCGGAATACGGGATAGGACTAGAACCAAATCGGGCAAAAGGGCCAGCAAGAAACAGCGGAAGGTTAATCGAAATAAGGCTAAGTGGTCATTTGCTGAATTGCACGGCTATATTGACTACAAAGCTAATTTGATCGGCAGTTTGGCCACCAAGGTTCCAGCCCAATACACGTCGAAAAGTTGCCCTAAGTGTGGGCACACTTCCGATGCCAATAGGCCAAACAAAGGGTTGATTTTCCGTTGTGAATGCTGTAGCCATGAGAGCCACGCCGATCTTGCAGGTGCTAGAAATATTGCTTTGAGAACGCTGCTAGTTCGGCAAGACTGGACTAGTACGGGTGCCTTGTCAGCGCGCCCTAATGTGTCGAAGGTTGAAACCAAAGCTGAGGTTCTTTCCAGATTCTCAGAACTGCGGTGGACTTCAGACACAAGCTCCTAGCTCAGCGTTAGCGGCTAGGGGTAGTTGACGAAGAAAGCAAATCGCCCGAAGCCTGAATTGTGGCCAGTTCTTCCGGGGTGAGGGGTTGCACTTGCCAGTGTAGCCCCAGTACCTCCGCCGCCGCTGCCACCAAAGCATCCATGATCGCTATTGGCTCCAAGTGAGCTACAGGCGAAATCATCGGCTCCTCGTTAAAAACTCGCAGCCAGAGTTTTCGATCGGGATCCAAGCGCATCGAACCATGCTGGAGCGTCGCGCTATCTTTGCGCAACTGGGCGCTGCCCACCAGCTTATAGCCCTCGGTCGTCACCAAGTCTGCCCCCGTGGCCGTCGCGAAACAATTGGCCTGGGCTCGGTAGTCCCGCCCCCGGTCTCCATAAACCAGTTCTACTTCCAGCCGTTGCCAGCCCAAAATCAAAAATTTACAAAAATATTGGTACAGCTCCGGCCGGGCTAAATTGTGGTGACTAGCAATCAGGGCATAGGTCAAATCCCCTTGGTGCAAAACGGCCCGGCCACCGCTGGGTCGCCGCACCAAGTCTACGGATTGGCCCTGATGCCCCAAATTATCCCAAGCCGCCGGGTAGCGCCGCTGATGGTAGCCCAAGGAAATGGCCACTGGTGACCACTGATAAAAGCGCAAAATTGGTGGCTGCCGACCGGCCAGATGTTCTTGGAGCAGCCAGCGATCGATCTGCATTTGCAACAGACCGGGAGCCGTAAAGCAGGGAATGAGGCGACCGGTGGGCGGGGCCTCTCCCGAAGGGAATCGCGGTGAAAAAGATACGCTCATGTTATATTGTGGGAGTTGATATTTACCGACCTATCCATGCCCCGCAGTTGGCCACGCCCGCCCGATCGAAAGGATCCTGAGTTTCGCAAAGTAGAGGATATCATGAATTTTGTAGTTCATGTATTCGTATTCACCTCTAGCAACTCCGGCTTGTGGTTTTTCAAAATTCTGTGGCGGGCCGATTGGAGTTGGCCGATGAACTTTACTTTGGGGTGGCTGGGAATTTTATTGATTCACGCTCTCTATATATTCAAACTTGCAGACTATTCGGTGAAATCTAATGGCTAGCAGCGAACAAGTAGAAAAACTCGCCGCCGAGATTGGCGACAATGTGTACATGGATGTGGCCAAGTGGCACCTGTACCTAAAGGATGCCAAGCTCCATACCCTAGTGGCCGAGAAGGCTTTGGATGCGATTTCTGGCAAGACGGTGACCGGCGATACGGTGAATACGATTCTGGCTCAAGTAAATATTTCCCTGGGCGGTGGTCGCAAGGAAGTACCCTTGAGCGACCTGCTGCCAGTCTCCGGTCAGGCGAAGCTGCTGGATATTTTGCAGGAATTTGCCCGGGACTTGTAGTTGGGGATTCCCACTGAGCCTAAAGATTCCATTGAGTAAGGATATGATCGATTTAGTAGATATTAAACGGCAGATAGAAACGTTGGGCGATCGCTTGGGCCAGACCCAAGACTATCTTTGACTTGCCCAATCTGCAAGCGCAAATTCAAGATCTAGAGCAGGTAGCCGCTCAGCCCAGTTTTTGGGATGACCAGGATCTGGCCCAGGCCACCATGCAGCGCTTAGGTGACCTGCGGTTTGGGGTAGAACAGTTCGATCGCTGGCAACGGGAGCTAGCGGATGGGGCGACGGCCCTAGAAATTTTGGTGCTGGAAGAGGATCGGGCGCTGTTTGAGGAAGCTCAAGAGAATTTGCAGAAACTCAGCGGGGAACTCGATCGCTGGGAGCTGGAAAAATTACTCTCTGGTACCTACGACGAAAAAGGAGCAGTGCTGACCATCAATGCGGGAGCTGGCGGCACCGATGCCCAGGATTGGGTGGAAATGTTGTTGCGGATGTATACGCGCTGGGCCGAACAGCATCACTACAAAGTCCAGATCGATGAAATTTCCGAAGGAGAAGAGGCGGGCTTGAAATCGGTGACGATCGAGGTAATCGGTCGCTATGCCTATGGCTACCTGAAAAGCGAGAAGGGCACCCATCGACTGGTGAGGATTTCGCCTTTTAATGCCAATGACAAACGGCAGACCAGCTTTGCGGGCGTAGAAGTCATGCCCCTAATCGACCATACGGTGAAGCTAGAGATTCCAGACAAAGATCTGGAAATCACCACCACGCGGGCCGGTGGCAAGGGTGGCCAGAATGTGAACAAGGTAGAAACGGCGGTCCGCATTCTGCATAAGCCCACGGGGGTAGCGGTGCGCTGTACCCAAGAACGCAGCCAGCTCCAGAATAAGGAAAAGGCCCTAGCGATCCTCAAGGCCAAGCTCCTGATCATTGCCCAGGAGCAAAAGACCAAGGAAATTGCCGAAATTCGCGGCGACATAGTGGAAGCGGCCTGGGGCACACAGATTCGCAACTATGTATTCCAACCCTACCAAATGGTCAAAGATCTGCGCACGGCCGTGGAAACCAGTGCAATTAAGGATGTGATGGACGGCGAACTCGATGAATTCATCGCGGCCTATCTGCGCCAAGAAAACCAGATGGTCGTGGAATGAGAATAGCCCATGAAAAATTGATCCAAATGCAAAACCCCCATATTTTTTCGCGGGTAGGGGCGCATCGCTTGCGCCCCACCAGCGGATCTAACAACTTCGAGAATTTTCCGTGAATAGGGCAGCCGCCATCAACATTCATTGAATATTATTAAACAGCTAATGTGTTCTGCTGCTCAGCCAAAGTCGCTCTAGGTAGATGGCTGATACGATAGACTGATTGTGTATTCTCGAACAAAAAGAAACCAATGTTCCCATCTTGCTTGTTGGCTGTAATGTTTGGGGCGACGACTTTGTTAGCTAGTCCGAGTCTCCTGAGTCGAGGCTATGCCAACGCCTTAGCCGCTCCCAATCCCCGCTCCCTCACCGAATCCGATCTAAAAAACCATCGCACCTTCCTGCAAAGATTATCGCCCAGTCAGCAGCAAGCTCTGGCCAAGGTATATCCAGATTTCAAGATCCTGAAGCTCTGCGCCGGTCGCTATACGGGCAGTAATCAAGAAGAGTTCGTGATGGGTATCTGGCAACCAGCGGTATCTCGTGACCCATGGAAACACGCAGTTCATCGAGTGGGCTTAATCCGGCAGCGCAATGCTTGGGTAGTTCATATCATCGACAATGAAATCGAAAAAGATATGGCCATCAGCCGCTCCAGCCCCATGGACTGGGCCTATGAACTAACGGACAAAGGCTTTGTGGCCGGAATGAAGTGCCATGTGAACCTGGCTAAAGACCCCCAGCTCAATACCAAACCATTCTTTAGTCTGCGATCGAAAGGATTACAAAATAATAAAACCGTCTGCTTCGCCTCCAGCGATGTTTATAATAACTGGGATTGCTTGGTCTTTAGCCCCAAAGACGATCGCTTCCGCCTCTGGATGCAACAAGTTTATGCGGATTGATTACAATGATGCCAACCATAGATCTCTCCCAATCGATCGATGGAGCCATTGGTTCCTATCTCAATAACTGGCTGCAAGAGCATTGGCCCCTGAACTGGATCGTGGCCAATCCCTTGGGCAGCTTGTTGCTGCTGGGATTGATGATTATTCTATTTTGGGGATTGTTGAGCGCGATCGGGCGGGGCGTAGAGCACTTTTGGATCTGGCTGCTCCAGACCCCCCTGAAAATGTTGCTAGGACTGGGGCGACTGCTGAACAGAAACCCTCGGCTAGTCCCCGTTCCCAGAGAAAAACAGATCGACAACCTCGTCCAACGGCTGGGCGAACTACAGCAAGAGCAAGCACAACTGCTCCAAGAACTGAGTACCCTGGTAAGAGAGCAGCGTGGCCGAGCGAACTGATCCCCTATACTACTATCGAGGTCGCTGTCCGCGCAGCGGCCAATGGCTGGAACTGCCCCGCACCAAAGAGAGTGAAGTCGTCGCTCGGCAACTGATGGCCGAGCTGGGCGACACCCTCATGGCCGGCAAAATGTACGGCGTGCTCCTCGGTCGGCAGCGAGATGGCCGCTTGATCACGCTGAAAGCCTTCTCCGGCCTATGGCAGAGCCAGAGCCACTGGCCCGGCTGGGTGCCGCCGATTCCCGGTCGCCAACTAGTCGCCGAATTGGAAGTGGCCACCTTAGAAAAACTGGCGGCGATCGCCCAAGAAATCCAAGCCATCCACACTGCTCCCTTACATCAGCAATATCAAACCCAGCGCTTCGCCGCCGATCGAGCCCGCCAGCAGCTCAATGATCTGCTGCAAATCCGCCGCCAAGAACGGCAACAGCAGCGCCAACAACATCCCGAGCTAGCAGCACAGCTCGATCGAGCCAGCCGTGCGGACAGTGCTACCAAGCGCCAGCTCAAGCAACATTGGCAAGACATCTTACAGCCCCTAGAAACGGCAATATTCGAGCTAGAACAGCGCGCTAAACTGCTCCGAGAGCAGCGTCGCCAACTTTCTGGCGCACTGCAAAACCAAATGTATCGCACGGCGAGCATCACTAATTTCCGGGGTGAATCCCTCTCCCTCCAAGCACTGCGGCCCGCCGGTCAGCCCACGGGCAGCGGCGAATGCTGTGCACCCAAACTCTTGCATTACGCCGCCAGCCAAGAAATCATCCCGATCGCTATGGCCGAATTCTGGTGGGGAGCAGCCAGCGGCGACAAACAACCGGGCCAATTCTATCCGGCCTGTGCCGATCGCTGCCAACCCTTGATGGGCTTCATGCTCTCGGGACTCTCGGCCCACCTGCGGGCCAATTGGGCAGAACCATTGGAAATTATTTATGAAGACGAATATATCCTGGCGATTAACAAACCTGCCGGCCTGCTTTCGGTTCCTGGTCGCTATGGTCAAGACCACGTGAGTCAACAACTTCAGCGTGATACAGAACTCTATCCAGTACATCGACTAGATCAAGATACATCAGGATTATTGCTATTCACAAAAGACCTGGATAGTTATCGCCAATTAGCTGGGAACTTTGCCCATGGTCGAGTTCAGAAAATATATCAAGGTATCTTGGCCGGGGCGATTCGGCAGAGCCGATGCTACGCAAACGATTCACACCAGAGCGGCACGATCGATCTACCACTCTATGGGGATCCTACCGATCGACCACGCCAAAGAGTCGATCAACAGCTGGGCAAACCCAGTCGTACCCATTTTCGCTTGCTAGCCAAGGATCCTCAAAGTCGCTGGGAATTTCAACCAGTCACCGGGCGCACCCACCAAATCAGAGTCCATGCCGCCCAGGGGCTGGGGATCCCCTTGCTAGGCGATCGGCTGTATGGCGATGATACTCTGGCATCCCGCTTGCATCTCCATGCTCACCAATTGACCTTCGAGCATCCCAGATCCGGGATAGAGATGGTATTGCGATCGGCAACGCCATTTTGATCGGAGGATTCATTGCCAAAGCATTGCGGGGTAAGAACTTAATGCGGGACAAGAACAACGAAAACCATTGAAAGCCCTCATCCCCCGGCCCCTTCTAGTGCTGCGAGGGTTTCGCCTGAGGCAACCTCAGGCGCTCGCCCTGCACGCCCAAGTTTGGGAGAAGGGGAGCCAGAGCCAAAAGCGGAGTCTCTTGTCTTGAAAAAGTCCTCCACTTGCGGAGTTGATGCGGTCGGGTTTCCCGACCATGCAATCAACCCAAGCAGGGGAGACCCCAAGACCGGATTTTCCGCTGCTCCCTCTAGTGCTGCGAGGG
>JANMHS010000032.1:0-71531 GCA_031375385.1 Synechococcales cyanobacterium OTE_70_metabat_200
TGTATCCGGTCAACTTCGCCCCCCTAACCCCCCAATTCTGGGGGGAACCGGAGAAGAATGAGAATTTTAGAGGGATCAGTTTAGAAAGGTTGTAGACTGCAAGCTTATCCTGTCGGTTTCTTAACCCGAACTGACGTTAAGTAGCTAAGCTGAGGTTTAAATAGCAAAAAAAGAGGAGCTCTATGGAGCTCCTCTTTTTTGCTGCTCACGCCCTAGAAGCGTTCGCCAATACCGAACTGAATGCGGCTTTCACCTCGATCGTTCAGACCAAAGTCCAAGCGCAGAGAACCTAAAATCCCTGTATTAATCCGTACCCCAGCGCCGTAACCAAAGCCGCTGCCTGGCTTGCCTCTGGTACCAGCCGGGTCGCCTAGCACCTTAGACCCTGTGCCCAAATCCGTACCATAGTCTGCAAACAACGTACCACCAACGATCGAGAAGAGTGGAAAACGATATTCCGCACTGGCCGTTATGTAGCTTTTTCCAGAACCTAGAGCACCATCATCATAACCGCGGACGGACGTAACGCCCCCTAAGCTGAAAGCTTCGTAGGGAGGCAGATCACCAAATACAGTACCACCCTGTACGTTTAAGACTAAAGCTTGAGGGCCTTTATCGAAATTCAGCAAGCTAGTAGGAACGTATTGAGTAAAACTACTACGAACTCTAGTCATCAAAATGTTACCGGAGCCAACAGGAATCGACTGATCCAAGCCCACCCGGAACAAGGAACCTTGGGTTGGTTCTACTGGATTATTCCGCAGATCCTGACTGAGACCTAGCTGCACCATCAAGAGGTCATCTTGACCAGTGCCACTAAAGGTGAGGGGCTGACCGCCGGCAGTAGTAATTCCGACTCCCGCGCCATCTTGGGTAGCAACTTTTTGGTATTGCACCCCAGCAGAAGCCCGCCAAGTCCCTTCATTGTATGGATTGCCATTCAAAGGCCGACTGAAAGTGATGCCACCACCGGAACGTACGACTCTGGGCACCTCTTGACTACCAATGGTACCATTATCCGAAAATACCCGATTTGGGCCACCATCAAACACCAGGGAAATAGATTTCCGCTGGAAAATATTGATGTTGTAGGCCGTCCGGTTGGGGTCACCAGCGATCCAAGGATCTGTCAAATTCACATCGAATAGGACTTCTCTGGTACCCAGCTGAATTTCGCCACCCAGTTTCTGGCTATTGCCACCCAGGTTTTGCTCCTGGTAGCTCAAGGAGCCAAATAGACCATTGGCAGAGCTGATCCCGCCCCCAGCCACGATCGATCCAGTCTTCCGCTCAATTACATCGATTTGCAGAATAACTTTACTGGGATCTGCCTCACTGGGCTTAAAGCTCAAGCCCAAATCTTCAAACAATCCGAGGCCAAAGATACGACGTAAATCGCGCTCGATGGTTTTGCGGTTGTAGACACTACCAGGCTTTGTTTGGACTTCGCGCGTGATGATAAATTCGCGGGTGGCACCTCTCACGGGTTGGCCTTTATCATCCAAGGGTTCCTTGTTCCGATTCAAGAAGCGCACCTTGACATCTTCCACAATCCCTTCGGTCACCACCAACGCCAACTGACCATCGGCATCAATGTTCTCGACATTGACCACTTGGGCCAGTTCGTAGCCACGTTCCTTGTAGGTGCTATTCAGCTTCTTGACGCTCTCCTGCAGCACCGACACGTTTAAAGGGTTGCCATAGGATGATTTGAAAATTTCGTCGATTTCTGCCTGGGAAAAAACGCTAGAGCTACCGGCGGGCAGAGTTTTGATGACTACTTTCTTCACCACCCCAAAAGGAGCTACCAAATAGGTCAACTTCACGCCATTTCCCATCTGTTCTGGCTGGACTTTCACCGATTGGAAAGCGCCGAGAGCTTGGATGGCATTCACATCTTGCTGCAGCTGTTCACTGGTGGTTGGCTGGCCGACCTTGGTGGCAATGGTAGCCAAAACCTTGTCCCGTAGCTCCGGCGATAATTGACCATTGACAGACTGAACTTCGATCGCGTTGACAATTACTCGTTTGCCCGAAGTTGGTGATTCAGCAGCCGGATCGACTGGTGTCGAAGGGCTGGGAGCTGGTACCGCCGCCGGTGGAGTCGCTCGACGACTGGGAGCTTTAGGCTTTTTCCTAGTACTGCGTTTAGCTAAAGAAACCGGCTGGTCCAGTGAAGGCGCACCGCCAGTCATGAGTTCAGAAGCTTGCTGACTGCCAGCTGCTGCCGTGAGGTCTAGCTGACTAGTAGCAGCCGCTAACCCTGGAGAAGGAGCGCTGGGAGCGGCTGTTGCTACATTGATGTTACCTAGAGGGGCAAGCATAAGGACAAAGATCAGTTTTGAGGGTTGTTTCATAACTTCAGTAAACTCGACAAAGAACAAAGCGGTAGGCTAACCCACCACCAACTAGACTGCACCGTTCTAGATAGTGTTCCAGTCAAGATTTACCTGAGCTAGGCTTTCATCTTGACCCAACCACTATCCCTTTGGCCTCAGGCTAATAGCTGAAAAATTCAGGGTTGGCTCGGATTTTGAGCTAAGACTCGTTGCAAAACCTGTTGGTAGGCATCTTCTACCTGACCGAGGTCTTGCCGAAAACGGTCCTTATCCAAGATGCGCTTTTGGGGGTCGCTTTCATCGATCAACCACAGGCGACAACTGTCAGGGCTGATTTCATCGGCCAGCAAAATTTGGCCGGTGGCATCAAGGCCAAATTCCAGCTTAAAATCCACTAGGGTAATGCCGCATTGAAGAAAAAAGTCGCTGAGAATCCGATCGATCCGCAAAGCCAGCTTTTGCAACTCCGCCACCTGAGAGGTGGTCGCAATTTTCATCAGGTAAAGACGATCCAGGGTCAACAAGGGGTCACCCAAAGCATCATCTTTGTAAAAGAATTCCACCAGGGGCTGGGGCAGCAGGGTCCCACTGGCCAGATTGGTCTGCTTGCAAAGGCTGCCAGCGGCAATATTCCGCACGACCACCTCTAGGGGGATGATGGTTACGGCCTTCACCAGCATTTCGCTGTTGCTGGGATTGCTTAGATAGTGGGTAGCAATGCCTTGGCTTTCGATCAGGCGAAAGAGGTAGCTGGCAATCTGGCAATTGATCTCACCTTTGCCGACGATCGTTCCCTTCTTTTGAGCATTGAAAGCGGTAGCGTCATCTTTAAAGAAGGTCCGCAGAATTTGCGGATCTTCGGTGGCATAAAGGATTTTGGCTTTGCCCTCGTAGAGAGCTGGAAAATCTGACATTAGTACTAGGGGTACGATTGCACCACCAGATTCTAGCCTGCTTTGGTCTTGTCTACAAATCTGCGCGATGGGTTGACCTTGGCCCGCCCAAACTAACCCCAACCCAACAATAGTTTGCTAGAATCTCAAGGCAATCCGCTCCCCAGTGCCATGAATCATCCCAGCCACCCACCTACCCTGCTGGCCCCCGCTGGTGATTGGGAATGTGCCAAAGCTGCCGTAGAAAATGGAGCCGATGCCATTTACTTTGGACTCGATAAATTCAATGCCAGGATGCGCGCCGAGAACTTCAGCGAAGCCGATCTGCCAGAGCTCATGGCCTTCCTCCATCGGCGCGGCGTTAAAGGTTACCTCACCCTCAATACCCTGATCTTTCCCGCCGAGCTGGCCGCTGCCGATCGATACTTGCGCGCCGCCCTGCAAGCCGGAGTAGATGCGGTCATCGTCCAAGACCTCGGCATCTGCCGCCTGATCCGGCATATTTCCCCAGATTGGCCGATCCATGCCTCCACCCAAATGACCATCACCAGCGCCGCTGGTGTGCAGTTCGCCCAAGCTCTCGGCTGTAACCTGGTGGTGTTGGCCCGAGAATGCTCGATCACCGAAATCACCAAAATCCACCAGACCATTGGCCCCGCTGGCATCCCCCTGGAAATCTTCGTACACGGTGCCCTCTGCGTCGCCTACTCTGGCCAATGCCTGACTAGCGAAGCTCTGGGCGGTCGATCAGCCAATCGCGGTGAATGCGCCCAAGCCTGCCGCCTGCCCTATCGATTGATTGCCGATGGCCGCGAGATTGATTTGGGCGATCGGGAATATCTGCTCAGTCCCCAAGACCTTGCCGGACTCGAACTCCTGCCCCAAATTATCCAAGCCGGCGTCAGTTGTCTAAAAATCGAAGGTCGCTTGAAAACCCCCGAATACGTGGCCAGCGTCACCAAAATTTATCGAGAAGCGATACGAGCTTACGCACAGGCTAGCGCCAACGATGCATTGACCGATCTGGCCCCTCCCACATCCAATGACAATCGCTACCACCTAGAAATGGCCTTCTCCCGCGGCCTTTCCACCGGCTGGCTGGCTGGCATCGACAATCAAGCCCTCGTCCCCGCCGAATTCAGCAACAAGCGCGGAGCCTACCTGGGCCAAGTCACCCAAATCGGTCGGCGGGAGGTCAATATCAAACTAGCCGCCAGTGTATTAGTCAAGGCCGGTGATGGCGTGGTTTTTGGTGGAGCTGGTCAACCGATCGGCGGTCGAGTCTATACGGTCACTAATTTAACCCTCGGCAACTTATCACTGACCTTTGATTGGGAAAACTTCGATCTGGGTCAACTGCGCGTGGGCGATCGCCTCTGGAAAACCAGCGACCCGGAGCTATCTAAAGAAATTCGCCAGACCTATGCCAGCGATAAGATCCAGGCTACCCAGCCGCTAGATTTACAGGTATCTGGGGAGGTCGGTCGACCGTTGGTATTAATCGCTCGCGATCCCCAAGGTCGTTCCGTAGAAGTCTCTTCTAGCATCGATCTAGCCCTGGCCCAGAAACAGCCCCTGACGATCAAGAAATTACATGAGCAGCTCGGACGGTTGGGTGGCACGCCTTTTCAGCTTGGTAACCTAGCGAGCAATCTAGCCCATAATTTGATGTTGCCAGTCAGCGAATTGAATCGCCTGCGCCGATCGGCAGTGGAGCAATTGCTAGAGCTGCGGGCCCAGCCGCGGCAATGGCAAATCAACGAAAATGCTCGGCTCGCAGATATATTGCCAGCGCCTGTTCTACCAGCGATCGAGCCGGTCCAGATTCATGTATTAGTGAGAAAATTGGAGCAATTTAGGGCAGCGATCGACAGCGGCATTCAGCAAATATATTGCGAATTTAGCAATCCAGCGGATTATAGATCGGCGATCGCCAAAGATATTGAGGTATTTGCTGTACCGCCCCGAATCACAAAAGGCCACGAACAATGGTCATTGAAACCATTGGAAAATTGTCATCCGGCTGGTTATTTGATTCGCAATTACGACCAACTAGCTTATTTCCAAGGTCAGCGGTGTATCGGTGATTTCTCCTTGAATATCGCCAATGCCTTGACCGCCGAATATTTACAACAATTTGGCTTGGAGCGATTAACCGCATCTTACGATCTGAACATTTCCCAGCTACTAGATCTGGTCGGCAGTGCTCCCACAATTCCCTGGGAAGTCACGATCCATCAACATATTCCCATGTTCCATATGGAGCATTGTGTATTCTGTGCCTTTTTATCAGACGGCCATGATTACACCGATTGCGGTCGGCCCTGTGATACAAAAAAGGTGGAACTAAGAGACCGCATGGGGACAGCCCACATTCTCCAAGCCGATGTGGGTTGCCGCAATACTCTCTATAACGGCACGGCCCAAACCGGTGCGGAATATTGGCAACCACTGGTAGGCGTGGGAGTTCGCCACCTGCGCCTAGAATTCTTGCAAGAAGATGGGCCGAGGGTGCGCGAGACGATCGATTATTACCAGCGCCTGATTGCTGGCGAACTAACGGGCGCACAGCTTTGGCAAAAACTACAGCTCCGCAACCAACTGGGGGTTACTCGGGGAACCCTGAGTTGAATTCGCTGCCTCCACCGATAGCGGCAACGCCACCGTAAAAGTCGTCCAGCCGTTGCTACTCTGCACCGTAATTTGGCCTTGGAGTTGCTCCACCAAGTTGCGCACTAGAAACAGACCGAGACCGGTGCCGCCCTGCTTGTGATAGTCCGCACTGGGCACTCGGTAGAAGCGATCAAAAATATGGGGTAAGTCGCTGACGGCAATTTCGGCTTGATTGCTAACCGTAATGTAAATTGGCTGACGACTGTAACCACTATGGATTGCCGGCGGGTAATCTACTTCGCAGACGATCTGACCGCCATTGGCCGTGTACTTACAGGCGTTGTGGAATAGCTCCGTCAGGACGCGACCTAGATAGTTCTCATCAGTATTAAGCAGAGCAGGAGTTCCAGAAAGGCGCAGCTCTAGCTTTTGCTGGAGAGATTGGGCGCGGGATTGAAAGTTGCTACTAATCAGTGGTAGCCAGTCCGATAGTTCGATCGAGGCAATTTGCAGATTGACATTGCCGGTTTCGAGTTTTTGCAGGTCTAGGACGTTGTTGATCAGGGCAATTTCGCGCTCGCATTCGGAGTTCAAAATATTGAAATAACTAGCGATCCGCTCACCACTAAAGACCACTGCCGCCGCCGGATTCTGGCTGACATTAATCTGAAGCATCTTCAGGGCCATCCGCATGTTCATCAATGGAGCGCGCAGATCATGGGAAATCTTGCTAATAAATTCATCCTTGGCTTGGTCTCTGGCGGCTAGCTCGGCGATCTGGCTATGCAGATTGTCGATGGATTCTTCGGCGTTGAGGCAGAGTCGTGGTGGCGCGACTTGGGCTAGCTCCAGTGACAAATCATTACTGGTCTGGAGGGAAATAAATTGGCCCAGCATCGTAGCGATCATTTTCAGCCACTCCAGATCTTGGTTCTGCCAAGTCCGCTCGTTGCCAATGATGCAAATTCGGCCCCAGAACTGTCCCCGATCGGCGATCGGGAGCAACAAGCAATCACCGCGCACCAACACGTGACCGATTTTGGTGACTATCTGGAAGTTGGCGATTTCTAGGTTACGCAGTTGCTGGCCCACCACCAAGGTCAGTTCACCGCTGACCTCCGGTTCCTGATCTAGGGGGGCAATGGAGCGATCGTATTCCTGGAGAGTCCCCAGAGATTGCCATTTACCCGTGGCTGCCAGATAGCGCTGCACGAAGACATGATTGGCCTTCAGAATGGCTCGAATCTGTTGGGTGACAGTTTCGCAATGATGAAAGAGGTCGGGGTAGTCCGGCATGTTCCTAGAACTGAGAAAGGATTCTTGTTACCATTTGTACAGAATGGGTTTGGTAAAACATATGAGCGATTACGACTTAGCTGCACTGTCTCTAAAATTAGAGAGCAGCGATCTCAAAGACCGGATGGTGGCCTTGGCCTCGCTCCGGGAAGTGCCCGCTGAATACGCGTTTCCGCTGATCCAAAAGGTACTAAATGATGAGAACCTGCAGCTGCGATCGATGGCCGTTTTTGCCTTGGGCATTAAAGCCACGGCTGAGTCCTATCCAATTCTAGTCGGTTTGTTGGAAAACGATCCAGATTATGGAATTCGAGCTGACGCGGCGGGGGCGTTGGGCTACCTAGAAGATCCTCGGGCCTTCAATAGTTTGGTGCGGGCTTTCTACGAAGATACGGACTGGCTGGTGCGGTTTAGTGCGGCAGTGGCCCTCGGCAACCTGAAAGATCTGCGAGCTTTCGATGTGCTGGTCAAAGCTTTAGATAGCAAGGAAGTGGTGATCCAACAGGCGGCGATCGCGGCATTGGGAGAAATCAAGGCAGTAGAGGCAGTGGAGCATTTGCTACGCTTTGTCGGATCGGAGGACTGGTTGGTGCGCCAGAGGCTGGCAGAGGCGCTGGGAGTGATGCCGGGCGAGAAAACCCTATCTGCCCTGAAGTATTTAGCCAGGGATCAGCAGTCCAGTGTGGCCCAGTCCGCGATCATTTCCTTGCAAAGGTTGGGGATGGAACCGTAGGTCGGGTCTGTTCCTATTAGTCTCGGTGATATACACTAGAGCCATCGCTGGTTCTAGGAGACAGGCAGCATGAAAGGGATGTGGCTGACAAACACAGATAGTTCGGTTTTGCAGAGCCGAGCTAATTTGGAGCAGGGGCTGAAACAGATTAAGCAGCTAGGTTTCGATACGGTCTATCCCAGCGTTTGGCATCGTGGACATACTTTGTATCCCAGTGCGATCGCCGAGAGCTATACGGGCCATGCAACTTTGCCCCAAAAGGAGTATGGCGATCGAGATTATCTAGCGGAATTAATCGAAATCTCTCACGAGCTAGAGTTACGAGTAGTGGCCTGGTGGGAATATGGGATGATGTTGCCGCCCAATTGTAGTTTGGTGGAACGCTACCCAGATTCTTTGACTTTTACAAATACGGGCGATCGGTTGCGCCGCAAGGCCGCAAATGCCCAGTTGGATACTGCGGTCTGGTTGAATCCTTGCGATCCACAGGTGGCGAAGATGATGGGAGATCTGCTAGCGGATTTAGTGGAACGCTATCCAGTAGCTGGGGTGCAATTCGATGACCATTGGGCTTGGCCGATCGAGCTGGGGTTCGACCAGGCCACTCAAGCTTTCTATCGGCAGTCCCAGGGCGGTATTTGGCCGATGGGTCACCGTCAAACATGGGCGGATTGGTCGGTGCAACAGATGACCGAATTATTTAGGCAGATGGTGGGCCGCATTAAGGCAGCGCGATTGGATTGTCAGATTTCCTTGGCTCCCAATCCGCTCCGGTTTTCAGTTAATAATTATCGGCAAGATTGGCAACAGTGGCTGGATTTGATCGATGAGCTGGTGGTGCAGGTCTATCGCTACGATCTGGCTAGTTTTCAGGGGGAACTCCGTAAGCCGGAGCTAACAGCGGTGCTGAATAAAACTTCGATCGGGGTTTTGACCGGTTTGCAGGGCAAAGTACAACCGCCCCAGTTAATCCAGCAGCAGCTTGCGGCTTTGAAGCAAGCTGGGTATCAAGGATTTTCTTGCTTTTTCTACGAAACGGCGATCGACCCAGCCTTCCGAGATCTCTGGCATCAATGAAGAATTGACTGTCATCAAGTTCGATCACACAGTCATTACCGCGCAATACATGACCAGACTGCAATAGCTATAAATTGGCCAATCGATCGGCAGGATCTTCTTGGGGAATAGGCGCAGTAGGAGGAGGCATCGTCGGATTGCTGGGTAAGACTACTGGTGAAGCCTTGGATTTGCTGTGCTGTAAGTCCTTCCGCTTCAGCAGCCAGATGGTAATAGCGATAAATACCAAGCTCTGTAACAGCAACATGCCCCAATTCAAACCTAGATTACTCCAATCGTTGTTATAAGTCTCTGAAGGACGCATCCCCACCTTCGAAAAATCCATTTCGGCGCTGTTATTATCCGGCGGGGTGAGAGAGTTCAAATCCACCAGGGAGCCGTAGGCCCCAATCGACCAGCGACCCACCGTAAACCAAGAAAGCACCTTGATCAGCCCAGCATCCACCGTAAACAACACCCCGGAGAAAATGATTTGGGGTAACAAAATCAAAGGCAGAGCGCTATTAGACTGGGCGCTGTTTTTGACACTGGCCGATACCAGCAAACCTAGAGATAGGGAAGATAAAATCGTCAAAAACGTAGTAATCGGTAAACCTAGGATCCAAGGCAGTAATTCCTGAGAAATCGGCTGACGGAAACAGATCAGCGCTGCCATCGTAATCAGGATTGTTTGGATCAGCGCTAAACCACCCAAGGTCAAAACCTTAGAACCCACATAGGAAAATAGCCGCAGATTCACCAGCCGCTCCCGCAGATAGATCGGCGATTCCTTGACAATTTCTTGCAGAGAAGCAGCCAAGCCCACCCAAATTCCCGCGCAGGTAAAAACAAACAGAGTCTTCAGGGCCAATGCCGCCCGACTCACATCCATCCCACCATCGAAGGGGTGGAGAATCGGGTTCGTCGCGCTGAGCACCTTTTTGGGATCGGTCAAAATATCCTTGGTGGCCAAGTACACCAACAGAATTCCGATCGGGGCCGTTAGCAAAGACAGCGCCAAATAAACTCGATCGCGCTGAATGAGTTGGATGTAGCGTTTGATTAACAAAATACTCTGCTGGATCAAAGAAGCCTTGGTCGCCTGGGGTGGCACCGTCGTTACCCGGCGACCAGCCTGGGGCAAACTCAAGCGATCGGTCACATACTTCTGATGATATTCCGAGCCTCGGAACTGCTCCGCTTGGTTCATCACATCGTCCATGGTTTCTAGACGGATATAGATATCCGCAAAGTCTCCGCTGGCCACCCCAAAAAACTCCATCGCTCCCGCGGGTGGCCCATAGTAGCAAAGATTGCCCCCCAGACCCATAAAGGCCACCCGATCGCACATGGTGATATTACTGGTGGCATGGGTCACCAGAACTACAGTGCGCCCCTCATCGGCCAGCTTCCGCAGCAACTGCATCATTTTCTTATCCAATCCCGGATCCAGACCAGAGGTTGGCTCATCCAAAAAGAACAGTTTCGGATCGGCGAGCAGTTCCACCGCAATACTGACCCGCTTGAGCTGGCCGCCGCTCAGGCTCTTGACCAGAGTATTTTGGCGAGCCGTGAGTTCCACTTGCTCCAGAGTGCGATCGATCACCTCATTGATATCCGCATCCTTGGGCAGCCGCAGCTTGGCAGCATAATACAATACCTCCCGCACCCGCAAATTTGTATGCACAATGTCGCTTTGGGGCACATAGCCGATCAGGCTGCGATAAATATTGAAGTTAGCCGCCAGATCGTCGCCATTGAGATAAACCGTGCCAGCGGTGGTAGGTTCGATACCCAACAAAGCCCGCAGCATGGTAGATTTTCCGGCTCCGCTGCCCCCCACAAAAGCCACAAACTGCCCCGGCTCGATCGACAGCGATACATTATTCAGCAAACAGAGATTGCTTTTGTTTTTCAGCTTCACCACCTTGGTGATCGCATCCACATCCAACCGGATATATTCACCATCATCGGCCAATACCAATTCATCTTTCTGCAGAATGAAAGAATAGGGTCCGATCTGAATCAGTGCACCATTCTTGAGTGGGGCTTTAGTGGTGACCTTTTGCCGATCGACAAACACCCCATTGCTACTGTAGTTAGTCAATACATAGTGGCCCTTGGCATCCATATCGATTACTGCATGCTGCCTAGAAACCGTCGGCGAATCGAGCTGGATAGTAGCAGTATCGCTGCGCCCCAACGTGACTACTTTGCCCTGCTTTAGATAAATTGCTTCTTGCTTCAGGGCTTTCTTAGCACTGGCGGCTTGGGGATCGATAAACAGCAGCGTGGCGTATTCTTGATTGTGTTGACCGATCCGAATTTCGTCGTAGGAGCTGAGCTTATAGCCTTCTTGGGGCGTAATCAGACTGTTGTTGATAAACAATCGATTGCTACTGGGCGTAGTGCCGTCTCCATCAAAAATATAGTATTCCTTATCCACCTTGCGCAATACCGCTTGGCAACGGCTAATCAAGGCCCAGTCCACAGGTACCTTAAGTCCTTGGGGTTCCGGCTGTTGGGGATCACGACCCAGGCGATGCTCCGCTTCAGTCAAACTAAAAGATAGAATTTTGCCCTCAAAGTTGAGGTCAATGCGCGGATGAGCATCGAAAATGGTTTGGGGACTGGAGTTGGCCATGGGTGATAAGGAAATGACAAAAAATAAAAGAATTCCCCCTGATCGGGGGGAATCTGAAAATTGTAACTACAGACTGTTGTTTTGCAATGGGTGCAGAGGCCCATCGGCGTAAGCTGCTGCTGGGAAAGGCAGATAGCTGGGGTGGTGGAATTGCTGAACCACTTCATCTGCAAAGAAACAGCCGAGGGTGGTCAGGCCCACTTCGTTTTCATTTTCAAAGATCAGACCTTGAGCCTTAAGCGCCGCAAACTTCTCGGGGAAAGCCTGCTCAAAAGGAATGCCGGTCTGGTTCGCAAAGGAACTCTTCCAGATGGTGCGGTTCTTCAAGGGCAGAATGATCGCCCAGCGGATTTGATCCTCGCGACTGCGCACAATCCCCCGGTTCATCGGCATCCGATCGTTGGCAATGTTGTCGTAATACTCATCAAAGTTTTGGGTATTCAACACAAATCGATCGCGCAGGCTGCTGAAGGCTGTCAACCCAAAGCCTACTTCGTCGAACAACATGCAGCATTGGTTGTGGGCGTAGTGAGAATAGTGCTCCCGCTTCTTGGTATAAACCCGGCGCAGATTTTCATGAAAGCCGTTTTCGGCCAAAATGTCGATCGCCAGCTGCTTCATCATGATCGAGTCTTCGGTGCTGGGCACTTCATCGGGCCGCACTTCATTCACCCGCTTGATCGGAGCCTGATCGTCGCCATAGGCTTCCACCTTCAGGCGGTAGAGCTGAATTTCGTCCACATCCAGAGCAACAGCCTGCTCAATGACTTCTGTCCAGTTCTCCAGGTTTTGGCCAGGATAACCAAAGATGAACTCGATGTTCACCTGGAAGCCCATTTTCTTACAGTTCTCGATCGAGCGCAAAGCTTCTTCCGCATCGTGGTGGCGGTGCATCCGCTTCAGAATTTCGGGATTCAAAGATTGGATCCCGATAGTCACTCGGTTCACTCCGTAGTCCCGCAGCATTTTCAGCCGCTCGGTGCCTTCGTCCCCGATCAGGGTGATGGGATCCACATCGTAGTTATATTGAGTGCCCTCAGGAATTTCGATGCGCTTGGCCATGGCACTCAGGAATTCTTCCATCTGGTCTAGGGCCAGGTAGGTAGGGGTGCCACCACCGACCAAAATGGAGCGAGCTTTAATCCGATCGATTCCCAAGCGGCGCATGTACAAGTCCATTTCCTTGGAGAGTGCGGCTAGGTAGCGACTCTTTTCTTCGCTTCTTTCACCCAACTTCACTGGGTAGTGACAAAAGTTGCAACGGGATTTACAGAAAGGAATGTGGGCATAGACATCCAGTAATCCATCGGCGGG
The DNA here is from genome assembly GCA_031375385.1 of Synechococcales cyanobacterium OTE_70_metabat_200. GTDB lineage: Bacteria > Cyanobacteriota > Cyanobacteriia > Cyanobacteriales > Chamaesiphonaceae > JAAFHZ01. The sequence continues at coordinate 12,889 of JANMHS010000032.1, forward strand.
CATGGAGTAGCTGGCGAACATCTCTTCCTCAGTCATGGGCTGATACATAGTGATCGGTGGGTAATGCACCGAAGGGAAGAAGTCCCCGGATCGACAGATCAGCCCCTGTTCTTGCAGCCTATGCAGGTCCGAGACCCGTTCTTTAGCTCTCTCTAGCCGATCGGCTAAACGATTTCTGCCAATAGCGATTGTCATTAAAATCTACTCCATAACAAGAAACTTCAGTAGCGAGCGTTGGCTTAGTGCTAAGCTATGCGCGGCAAGGGTCGAGATCAGCACAAAGTGACAAAAATCCTTCAGCCACTTAAAAACCGTAAGATTTCTTTACTTTTTAACCCAATGTCCCCTTATCGCTTCAAAGCTACCATAGCCAAATCGGTAGCCGAGGGCTACAGAATAAAAGTTTACACCCTAAGCACTAGCTCAAGCTGAGCCTACATTTACGGAAGTGAAATTTCCGGAAAAGTATGTAGCTTTTGCTTTTATTCAGACAAAGTACTTACCAAAGGTGAATTTTGGCTAACTCCTGGAAATGATGTTTCTCAACTTCCCCAGAAGCTAATGCTACAGAGGATATTGGCGCATCCCGCAGGAATTTCCGGCGAGAATTTTCGCTAGGGTAAGAGAAACATTTCCGAAATTCAATAGCCAAGGATGGTAGTTCCTGTCTAAGATGATTGTGTATATTTGAGGCTTCTGGTATCCAGCCGCTCTTTGGTGGTGGTGAGATATTGTTAGTCAAGTGTCCCAATTTTTTAGTGTTTAGTGAAAAAAAACATGAACCAACCATCTAGATCTAAATTGCTGGCTTCTTTTGTGGGGTTTGCTAGCATCTGCTTAGTAGCGACGAGCTGTACTTCAACTACCACACCGACGACCACATCGTCTTCACCATCCACTACTGAGCCTGCAGCCAGTGGTGGCAGTTCTGCCCCAGCGGCTGCTACCGGTGGTAGCGATGCCAACCCAGTTAGTGTCGGTTTGGACAAATCCAACCGGAGCAATTCCGATCCATTGCAATTTATTCAGAGCGAGCAACTAAAGACCGAACTGAAAATTACTGCTGAGCAGTCCGCTAAGCTCAAAGAAGTAGAGAACGATCTGCGGGCTAAGGTCACAGAGAAAAATGCCAGCGCTAACCTCAAAGGCCTAGATGCCAAAGCCAAAGAAGAAAAGCTCAAGAAGATCGGCGAAGAGCTAAACACAGAAACTAAGGCTTCTCGTGAAAAAATTTCCACGATCCTCAAGCCCGACCAAGTGAAGCGCATGAAAGAGGTCTTTCTCCAAGTCTTTAAATTTGGCCCGCTCAACTACCAAGATTTCCAAACGGAGCTGAAGCTCACTGCTGATCAAGTCAAACAGATCGATAGCGTCAAGGAAACAATGCTAGCCGAAATGCGCGCTGGTTGGGAAATTCCACCCGACGACCCAGCTAAGCAGGCGGAAGTTTTGACAAAAAACACAAAGCGACTGGAAGGAATTTCCAAGGGTGCCAATGCCAAGGCGCAGGCAGTTCTGACAGCAGAACAAAAGAAAACCTTAGTAACACTAGAAGGCGCTAAGTTCAATTTCGATCCGACCAAGGCTAAAAGTAAATAAGTATCCGAGGGGCAGGTAAATCTTTGCTGCCCTGAGAGAGCTCCGTATTGCCTAGGGGTAAGCGGCCACCATATAGCCCTAGGCGATCAGTAACCACAAGCAATTTTTTTTGGAGTGAATTATGCAGACTCTCCCCTCTAGGAACCCCTCTCAACCCGGAGTACAATCAGCGGCTCGTTTGACCAGTGCTGAAATCCGGGAACTGATCCAGGCCCAAGGTGAAACCCAGGAATGGCTGTTTCGCTCGGCCCGTCAAGCTCGCCAAGGAGCTGGGGTAGATCCGGTGACTCTGCGCGGTGTGATTGAATTCTCTAGCTTTTGCCAAAAGAACTGTAACTACTGTGCCATGCGAGCCAGCAATCAAGAACTAGAACGCTATCGCATGACCGCCAAAGATCTGCTAGCAATCGCTGCGGAAATCCAGCGAGCAGGGATCCCCATTATTTTCTTTCAAGGTGGCCAAGATCGGGCCAGCGACCCGATGCTCATGGAAGTCATTCCAGAAATCCGGAAGCGCTATGATCTAGAGATCCTGCTCTGTTTGGGTGAACGACCTCGGCCGATCTACGAAAAATTCGCGGAACTGGGGGCCAATTCTTATATTCTCAAGTTTGAAATTGGCAATCCAACACTGCATCAATCGGTGATCAATACCCCCTTGGAATGGCGGGTACGCTGCATTCGCGATCTACAAGCCCTCGGTTACCGCGTCGGGACTGGCAATATTGTGGGCATGCCTGGTCAGACTCTGGACAATTTGGTGGAAGACATCGAACTGATTCAAGAACTGGATACGGACTTCTTTAGTTCTTCGCCTTTTATTCCCAATGCCAATACGCCCCTGGAAGGTGCGGACATGGGCGATGTGATGACCACATTAAATATCATGGCAATCTATCGGTTACTGAAGCCCCAAGCATTGATTCCCACCGTCAGCGCCTTGGAAAAGATCTTGCCCGATGGTCAACTGATGGGTCTGAATGCCGGAGCCAATGTGATGACCATTAACTTCACACCAAATCAGCAACGAGACCAGTATCATATCTATTCGGATCGGCGCTTTATTGTCAGCTACAATCATGCGATCGAAACGGTGCAGCGAGCCGGTTTACCCTTGTTGCATCCATTAGCTGCGGCTTGATCGCCATTCTATGATTGACTCTTAATTAACAACATGTTTGAATTTCTGCGAAATAAAAAGGCGGCCGCCTGGGCGCTGTTGGTGATGCTGGGTACGGTTTTAGTAGTATCCTGCACCAATCTCACTCAGAGCAACACGAATAAAAATAGTGCGACAATATCGATCCCAATCCAGTCCTTGGCTTCGATTATTCATGTAGGTAGCCATGACTCTTTTGCCACCACCAAGGAAGGTTTTCAGGCTGCCAAGCTGTTGTTGGGTGCTTTGGATGACAAAAAACCGGAGCTAGCTAAGCAGGCTTCGGTGGTCTATGAACGGATCATCCCCCTAGAGAATTATGGGGGCGAATATACAGCTCTGCAATGGTTTGCGGATTACTATGTAGCCGATCCGGCTAAACAGAAAGCCAAGTTGACCGATCGCTACATCACTAGCACCTACAACTTCTTTGCGGATAATAACTATGGGCGACTCAAGGAATACTTGATGCGCAAGTACAAGTTGGGCAATGTACCCGATCGAGAAACGGAGGCCGGTACCAATCGCAAGGCTTTCCTGGAAGACTTCATTCTTTTTAATAATCCTCGGCGCGAGGAATGGGAAAAAACCAGCAAGATCGTAGAATCTTTGCAAATCAAGCCCGGCACCACCATTGCCGATGTGGGTAGTGGCCCCGGTAACTATACTTTTCGTTTTTCTAACTTAGTAGGCGAAAAAGGGAAGGTCTATGCGGTGGATACGGTCAACGACCACCTAAACTACGTCAAAAGTACCAGCGAAAAGTTTGGTATTAAGAATATCCAAACCGTAGCAACCAACGGTGACAGCATTGGCGTGCCAAAAGATAGTTTGGACTATGCCTACATGTGCTCGTTGTATCACAATATTTATGGTCTGACTAAGGAAGAAAGTCGCACCAGCTTTGTCCAGAGTATCCATAGCGGACTGAAGACCGGTGGAACACTGTTTGTGGTGGATAATGCCTTGGTTGTGGACAAAAAGACCCTCCCTTACCATGGGCCTTATATTGCAAAGGAGTTGATTATCGGCCAGCTTCAGTACTATGGCTTTAAGTTCGAGAAAGACTATTCTTTCACTCCCCAGCGCTACGTGTTGGTCTTTAAGAAGGTTTAGGTTGTGGATTTACGGATAGTGGGTATGGCAGCAGCGCTCGGTTCTGCTGCTAGCTGGGCAATCGGTTCCATTCTATTCAAAAGGCTGGGGGAGCATCTGCCACCGATCGCCATGACTCTAGCCAAAGGTAGTCTGAGCGTGGGGCTGCTGCTGATCGCTTTGCTATTTACGGGCGTCTCAGGTTTAAGTGCCACCGCTTCTTTATTGCTGACGGCCAGTGGTTTGATTGGTATTGCCTTGGGCGATACCTTTTTCTTTGCGGCCCTGCGGCGGTTGAGTCCTCATACCTTGGTGATTTTGTTGATGTCCGGCCAGGTGTTGACGGTGCTGCTGGCGGTGATTTTTTTGGGCGACCGGCTGAATCTATCCCAGTGGGGCGGCATTGGACTGGTGATTTTGGGAATTGCAATTGTGGTTTGGGAACAGTCTCAGGAGAAATCTAGCTGGCAGGGGATTCTCTTCGGTCTACTGGCCGTAGCTTGTATGTCTGTTTCGATTCTGTTGGCCAAGGTGGCTCTGAACGAAACGCCAGCCATGGCCAATACGCTGCAAGCAACGGCCATTCGGATGACGGCGGGCACGATCGGGATCGGGATTTTTGGCTGGTATAGCGGCAATTTGCAGCATTGGACGGAGCCCTTTCGCGATCGGCAACTCTGCCGCCGTTTTTGTGTGGCGGTAATGGTGGTAACTTTTGGGGGCTTTTGGCTGTCTTTGCTAGCGGTGAAGTATGTGGAAGTATCGATCGCCAGTACACTCAATGCCACAGAGCCGCTCTTTCTGCTGCCCCTGACCGCAATTTTCTTAAAGGAGCCAGTGACCAAGAGGGCTTTGCTAGGTACGATGATCGCTCTGCTAGGGATTGTACCCCTGTGCCAGTGAGGGGAACAGCTAAATCAGCCTTGCTTTGTGTCGTTTTTTTAGCTCGACGGAGAATCTCGGACAACCAAATGTAACTTTTCAATGCACACTGCCTACGTTTCTGAAAAGGGGGTAATATAAAGAAAATGTTAAATTTGCAGTGAGAGCTTTGATTCAAAATATTCTCATTGACCCGTCCATCCTGCGTCTACTGTGGTCGATCGCGGCCAACATCCATCCCCAGGACCTCTCTACACTCCCCGATCGGGAGCTGTCCAACCGCATTCTGCAAGAAGTTGATGGCCAACTAGCCCTCAACGAAGATCAGCAAAACAACCTGCTGAGTTACCTCCACTCCAAGATGATGTTGATCCGAGACATGGCCGAAGTTGCCTAATCTAAAGATCCGCTGAATCCAGAAAACTGGGCCGAGCAGCTTGATTACGCTCTAGCTTGGCCTGCAACCAATCCCATTCCTGCCGCTCGATCGCCCCGATCGTCTCTGCCAAGTCCTGTTGATAAAGGTGCAGGGCTGCCAAGAGGGCCGACCGATTGTATTCCGTCATCATTCTACCCAGCACCGGATTACCACCGCCAACTCGGCTCGTGTCCTTGAATCCAGTACTAGCAAGTCCTTGAGCTAATTTCAACAGCTCTAGCGAACAGTTTTCCATGCAGCCAGAGATCGTACTGGCACTGACCATCACCGGCAAATGAGAAATCCAAGCTACGGCCTGATCGTGGTCCGCCGGGCTAGCTCGGTATAGCCGACAGGCCAGCGATCGCAATAAATCTTCCAACTTAGCGACCGCCTGGGGATTAGTTCGGTCGATCGGGGTTACCACAAAAGGCTTGCCCCGAAACATGCCTAGCTCCGCTGCTGCTAGGCCACTCTCCGCCTTACCAGCCATCGGATGGCCGCCCACAAAATTTGGCCAGATTTCCGTCGCCGCCGCCACGATCGATTCCTTAACGGAGCCAGCATCACAGATGATCGTCTGCGGGGCCAAAACCGCTGCTAGGCTCTGAATGGTAGTCAAGATTTTATCGATCGGCGTACAGACAAAGACTATTTCGGTCTGCGATAGGATCCCTAGATCCACGCCAGCCTCGTCTACAAAACCTTGGGCGATCGCGGCTTGGCAGGTGGATGCTTGCCGACTGACTCCAATTACTTCATGCCCTAAAGCCCGCAGATCGCCAGCCCAAGAGGCCCCAATCAGACCTAATCCCACTACCCCAATTTTCACTGCTTTAACCTGCTAACGCCGACAATACATTACCTATGCTCCCACAGGTCTGGAAACATCAATTCAGGTATCTCCAGCAAGAGCAAGCTAGGATAGAGCAAAAGATAAAAATCTTTACAATTAATTCTCTGCAATGCCTACCTCCATGCAGCCCCTGCAAAAACTGGAATCTAATCCTCAAAAACAGCTGCTGATTCTGTTTTGCACTGCTCTTCTATTCTGGATGGGAGCCTCCATCCTGCTGCCCACCATTCCCACCCACCTCGAAGACGTGGGCTTCGACCCCAAGGAAATTGGGATCATTATTGGAGCCTATGCGATCGGTCTGCTGCTTGTCCGGCCGACCTTGGGGAAAATGGCTGATACCAAGGGCCGGATGATCGTGCTGCTAATTGGCTGCTTGGTAGCGACCAGCGCTCCTTTGGGTTACTTGGTTTTACACAAACTCTGGCCACTCTTTTGTTTACGCATCTACCATGGTCTGAGCATCGCCGCCTTCACCACCGCTTACATTGCCCTAGCTGCGGACATTGCACCGCCAGCCCAGCGGGGAGAAGTAATGGGTTACATGGGCTTAGCCAACTCGATCGGGGTGGCCCTCGGGCCGGCAATTTCCGGTTATTTGCTGGGTACGACCGATAGTTATACGGCTATTTTTCTGATTTCAGCCAGCTTGGGCCTGGGTAGTTTTTGGCTGGCGACTAGGATCCGCGAACCGGCTCGACCGATTTCCCAGGAGCCGCCCGTTTCCACTTGGCGATCAATCAGTCAAACCCTGCTCAATCCAGCCCTAGCAATTCCCACCGGGGTGCTCTTTTTAATTGGATTTCCCTTTGGGGCCCTGCATACCTTTATCCCCCTGTATCTGAAGAGTATTGGTAATCCACTCAATCCGGGACTGTTCTATACCCTAGCGGCGATCGCCAGTTTTACGGCCCGCTTCCTGTTTGGCCGCATGACCGATCGATATGGCCGAGGCATTTTTATTTTCCTCGGCTTGCTGGGCTATGGCGGGGCCATGGGATTAATTGCCATTGCTAATAATGCGCCACTCTTTTTCCTAGCTGCTTTCCTAGAAGGACTCTGCATGGGCACGCTGTTGCCCACCACTATTGCCCTACTGGCCGATCGCTGTCCGCCAGAACAACGGGGTACGGTTTTCTCGATCGGCATTGCCGGTTTGGATCTGGGCTTAGCGATCGCTTCGCCGGTCTTTGGTTTATTTGTGAGCCGGATTGGCTACCCAGGGATTTTTTCGATCTCGGCTATTTTGGTACTGAATGCCACCATCTTGTTTAGCTTGCGGGGTAATCCGACAGTCCGCAGCTCCCTGGGTTTTGCCAGTGGCCTGGAGATCGATCGCTATCGTGCCAAACCCGCACCATAGCTATGCCATTCAGCCAGATGACTGATGGGATTGGGTTTCTGGGAAACTTATATTGGACAAAGCTGTAACTAATACAAGACGGCATCTATGGCTTAGAAGACTCCGCCGAGGCGATCGGGGCCAAGTACCAAGGTAGTGATGCCGGTACCCTGGGAAATGTGGGCATTTTTAGCTTCCATAGCTCCAAAACCATGACTACCGGCGAAGGCGGCATGTTGGTCACCGATCGAGCTAATGGCTGCGGAACAGATTGAATGTCGCCCTTTCTTTTCACCTTTGAGTGCCCTGCCAGCTTTTCACAACGTCGGCATCGCCCATCCCGCTCCGGTGAGCGATCGATTGAGCACCTATGGTATTAATCTGCCCTCTGGCGCATTACTCACCCAAGCACAAGTGCAACGCATCTGTGGTGCTATCAAGAAAATTTTGGATACCAATGCCTGCCTCGCTACTATCTAAGCCCAGCACATCATTTTTTTATTGACTGCTATGAACCCTTTGGTGACTGTCGGTATTGCTTTCTATAACCCCGGCGCAGATTTTGAATTAGCGATTAAGTCGGTATTTGCTCAGACTTTTCAGGATTGGGAGCTATTGCTAGTAGATGACGGCTCCAATGACGGCTCCCTGGAATTTGCTAGGCGGTTACAGGACCCCCGCGTGCGGGTTTACAGCGATGGCCAAAATTCAGGGGCCAGCGTGCGAATGAACGAGGTCATCGCTCAGGCCAAAACCCCCTACTTGATCCGGATGGATGCGGACGACATTCTGCACCCCCAAAGAATCGAAATCCAGTACGCAGAGCTGATCAAGCATGGCACTGATACGATCGTCGGCACCTCTACTTACTCGATCGATGTGGATTCTCGGGCGATGGGCTTCACCATGAGCAAGCAACAACAGTATGTTGGCTATGCGGCTCGCCATAACCTGATTCAGCCCACCATTGCTGCCTCCATCCAGTGGTTTCTGGACCATCCTTATTCCAAAGATTGGGTTTATCGTCGCTGCGAAGACGCGGAGCTATGGTGCCGCTCTTCACCGGACAGCAAGTTCATTAATATGGAAACTCCCCTAGTGTATTACCGAGAAGTAGGGAATTATTCTCTAAGAAAACAGATCGGTACCTATTTTGGCCTTTTCAATCTAATTTATGAATACCACTTCCCAGAACCTTGGAAGTTTACGTCATTGCTGGGCAAAGAACTTTTCCGGCTGTGGGTCGCGGCAGTGCTGACCAGCTTTGGGAAAAGTGATTGGTTTATTTCCCGTCGTTATCAGCCCTTGAACAATGCCCAACGCCGTCATGCAGAAGCTGGACTAGAAATCGTGCGATCGCAGGTTTTGCCTCTTGCGCCCTCAATTATTGAAACTATCGAGTGACTTCCACCTCGATGACTACATCCCAGATCCCTATGACTTCCCCAGAATTCGACAATCGGAGCGAGATCTCCTACCAGCGACCGACCCGCAATCCGCTGAAGATTGTGGGTGAAATGTGTCAGTACCTGGGCACCGACTACCGCCAAAATCGGGTGCGGGTGCTGGAAACTGGTGGTGGCAGCAACCGAAATTTGAAGGGTCTGATGATCGTCACCTGTTTTCGGATCGCCCAAGCTGGCCAAAGACTGGGCCGAATTCCGTTGCTGGGCATTATCTTCAAACTATTGCTGGTATTGCCTTACCGGATCATATTTGAGTTTTTGCTAGGTATCGAAATTCCGCCCAGTGTAGAAATTGGCCCTGGGCTAGTGATTTTCCACGGCCAGGGGATCGTCATTCACAACCGGGCCAAAATTGGCTGCAACTGTATGCTGCGCCATGGCATCACCATCGGCACTAGCCTGAGCCGAGTGCGAGCCGATGGCAATCCCTGTGTGCCAATTATTGGCAATGACTGCAACATTGGGGTGGGAGCGATCGTGATTGGGGATATTACGATCGGCGATCGGGCTTCGATTGGGGCCGGTACGGTAGTAACCAAAAGTATTCCGGCGGACGGTGTAATGGTGGGGAGCGCGGCTCGCCTGATTAGTCCTAGTGCGGAGCAGTAGTGATATGTTGATTAGAGCAAATATTTTCAGGATGATGGCCGCTACTTCTTCTGCGCCAGTGAAAGTCGCCCAAATACTCGAATCTGCCGGTGGCGGAGTCGGTCGCCATGCGATCGATCTGGTGGTGGCTTTGGGCAAAGATTCGCGCTTTGAGGTGCATCTCATTCATTCGGCGGGGCGGATGGACGAACGCTATCGGCTAGGCCTAGGGTCGTTCCCTAACTCCGTGCGCGTCCAAGAAATTACCATGACTCGCGCCATTCAGCCCGTTCAGGATCTGCGCAGTTTGCTGGCGATCTATCGGTACTTGCGCCAGCATGGCCCTTTTGCCGCCGTCCATGTCCATAGTTCCAAGGCTGGGGTAATCGGTGCTGTGGCTGCAAGGTTAGCCGGAGTGCCAGCAGTGGTGTTTACACCCCATGCTTTCTATTCCATGGGTCTAGGGGGCACTAAGAAAAAGCTGTACCAGTTCATTGAAAAATGCTGCGCAACCCTCTGTCACCATTTAGTGGCAGTATCCGCTCAGGAGCGGGATTACATTCTGCGCCATCGCTTGGCCGCCCCGAAAAAGATAGTGGTAATTCCCAATGCAATCCCCATTAGCACCGGCGATCAGCCAGATCTACAACAATCTAGTCGTCTGCAGCTGCGCCAACAACTGGGAGTTGGGCCGCAGACGCGGCTGATTGGCAGTATCGGTCGCCTTACCACCCAAAAGGATCCCTTGGCTTTTGTGGAGTTGGTGGCGAGGCGAGCTAGTCGCTACGATGCTAGTGCTGAATGTTATTTGATGGCTGGAGATGGGGATCTGGAGCCGGAGGTGTTGCGGGCGATCGAGCGGGCCGGATTAAGCGATCGGCTACGTTTTTTGGGTTTCCGTTCCGATGTGGATGAACTGATGGCGGCGCTGGATATCTATGTGCTCCATTCCCGCTATGAGGGGATGCCTTACATCGTGCTGGAGGCCATGGGCCATAGTTTGCCGATCGTTTCTACTCGGGTGGCGGGGGTGACGGAGCCGTTGGCTGACGGAGGCATCTTAGTGGAGGTGGGTGATGTGGCGGCGCTCGATCGGGCGGTGGAAAAATTAGTAGATCCGTCACTGCGTCAACGCTTGGGGCGAGCAAACTGCGATCGATTGGAGCAGCACTATAGTTTACCAGGCATGGTCAGAGCACTCAGCGATCTTTATCTGAGTAAGGATTAGGAATGGAGTCCAATGCTAAACCGTTTCAAGCGAAGCTATCGCTGAAGAAAGATCTAGCCATAGAAAATTATCGATCGAACCAGCCATCACGGCCTCCGGTCACCAAATCACAGTAATTAGAGCCTAGTAAAAGTCCTCGGTTCCGGCGCTGGTGGGCGGAGATTGTCTCGGGGTCGCGGCTGACTTATGATGAGTACGTTGCTCTCCACAAAACCAATGACCACTTCCCCGATCCTAGAAGTCAAAGACGTGCGAGCTGGATATATTAAAGATCTAGATATTTTGCAGGGAATTAATTTTCGGGTGGATCCGGGCGAGCTGGTGGTAGTTATTGGGCCGAATGGAGCCGGGAAATCCACTTTAGCCAAGACCATTTGTGGGATGTTGAAGCCCAACAGCGGCACCATTACCTTTCAGGGGAAATCGATCGGCGGTCTTTCTCCAGACCAAATTGTCTGCCAAAGTCTTTGCTACGTGCCCCAGATCTCCAATGTTTTCCGTTCCCTCTCCGTAGAAGAAAACCTAGAAATGGGAGCCTTTACCCGCAATGTAGACCTGAAGCCCCTCAAGGAAATGGTCTTTATGATGTTTCCCAAGCTGGCGGAGCGGCGCAAGCAGGCCGCCGGAACGCTGTCCGGTGGCGAGCGGCAGATGGTAGCCATGGGTAAGGCCATGATGCTCCAGCCCACCATGATGCTTTTGGACGAACCTTCGGCGGCGCTGTCACCCCTACTGGTAAATGATGTGTTCCAGCAGATTAAGGCAATTAATAGCAACGGTACCTCGATCGTCCTAGTCGAACAGAATGCCAAGAAGGCTTTGGCGATCGCTGATCGAGGCTACGTGCTCGACACCGGCAAAGACAAGTTCGAGGGTACCGGAGCCGAGCTATTGAACGATCCTAAAATCGGCGAACTCTATCTCGGGGTGGGTGGCCATTGATTTGCCCTCACCCCCAACCCCTCTCCCAAAATTGGGAGAGGGGGGCCAGAGCCGCTGGCGATAGTGGGGTGAGGATCCTAGGACATTACCCAGTTTACCAAGGTACGCACTGGGTAACCCGTAGCCCCAGCGTTATTCACACCATTTTCCTTGTCGGCCCAAACCGGCCCTGCCACATCCAAGTGAGCCCAGGGTACATCCTTAATGAATTGCTTCAGGAATAGCGCTGCCGTAATCGCGCCACCACCCCTAGGGCCGGTATTTTTCATATCGGCGATCGGCGATTTCAGACCCTCGAAGTACTTCTCCTCGATCGGCATTTGCCAGAACTTCTCACCGGCAGTCACCGCAGCCGCCAAAATACTGTCGGCCAGCTCCTGATTAGGACTCCAGAGACCGGCCATCTCATCCCCGAGGGCAATGATACAAGCACCAGTTAAAGTTGCCAGATCCACGATCGCATCCACTCCCAGCTTCTCGGCGTAGACCAAGGCATCAGCTAAGGTCAAGCGGCCTTCCGCATCAGTATTATTCACCTCGATCGTCTTGCCATTGGAAGCAGTCAAAATATCACCGGGGTGAATGGCCTTGCCGCTGATCATATTCTCGGCCACCGCACTGATAAAGTGAACTTCCACATCGGGCTTGAGCTGGCCGATCGCCTTGGCCGCCCCCAAAGTCGCCGCTGCTCCACCCATATCCATCTTCATGGTTTCGATGCCGCTGCCAACACCCTTGATATTTAGGCCGCCAGAATCGAAAGTGACTCCCTTACCGACGATCGCCAGCTTTTTTCGCGGAGTCCCAGCCGGCTTATAGGTTAAGTGAATAAACTGCGGCGGCAGATCGGAAGCTTTGGAAACCCCCAGAAAGGCTCCCATGCCCAATTCCTCACATTCCTTTTGGCCCAATACGGTCAGCTCCATGCCATATTCTTGGGCGATCGCGCGCGCCGTATCGGCCATGTTTTCAGGAGTAACCACGTTGGCCGGAGCGGCCACTAATTCTCTGGCCAGCAGTACACCGGAGACGATCGATTGGCCCTTGGCTACGCCGGTATTCTGTTCGGCGAAGCCGATGAGATGGACTGCTTGCAGTTGCTTTTTGCTCTCTTCCTGCTCAGATTTAAAGCGCTTGTCCTCGTGGAGAGCTAGCAAAATTCCTTCGGTGATGGCTTGGGCCAAGAGTTGGGCATCGAAATCTGGGCTGGAGAGACTGATGCCCAGGGTTTCGCATTTTTCCTTTTTAGCACTGCGGGCGATCGCCGCGGCAGCCCGGCGATAGTTATCCAGTTTAGATTTATCTTGCTTACCCAAACCGACCAAAATGAGTTTCTTGATGCCAGTACCCTGGCCGACTCTGGTGGAGGTGGTGCTGCCGATCGCCCCTTTGAATTCTGCTTCTTGGATGGTTTCTTGCACCAGACCCTGTAAGGAGCTATCCAAGGTAGCCAAATCGCCGCTCAGTTCTAGGGCATCTTCCCAAAAGCCGATCGCTAATCCATCGCCGCGCCACTCTAGCAGCGGAGTTGCTGTTGTTCTAATTTCCATTAATAGTTTTCTGATGATTTCGTTGTTTGATTATCACTTATTATTCGCCTGCTGGTAACTGTCTACAGTCGTCTAAAGTCGCTAAAATATCCCGAGCGATCTGAGCCGCCGCTCCCCGGCCACCCACTCGGCCTTGACCAGCACTGCGGCATTTTTCTAGATAGGTGGAGTCATAGCAGATCTGGTTGATCGTCCTTGCTGCTTCGGTGATAGTGACTGCAGTGGCTGGTTCTGTGCCGATCGTGATCACCGATGAACCTAGCAGTCGGGACTGGGCTTCGGCGAATGCGTAAGTAAACTGTGGGCCAAGACCGGGGATTTGGACGACGGCTTTGCCTAAACCTACAGCTTGCTCGATCGCCGTGCCAGCCATGCCTACAACCACTGTGGATTGCTCCAAAATATCTGCAAAGGCATCGGTGGCAAAGTACACCGTGACTTCTGGATGCACCAAGCGATCGGTCAGCACTTGCCACGGAGCTGGGATGCTGGTCAATGGGGCTGGGTCGCCAGTGAGAAAATTGGCAGTTAGGGCCAACCAACACACCGGTCGATGCTTCAGAGGAGAGGCTCCGCCAACGGGCTGGCCTAGGCGAGCCAAGCACAAGGCCAGCTCCAACAAAATATGCAAATTGGCCATTGCTTCCGGTTGGCGACTACCGGGCAATAGGGCTAGGAGGGGCTGGGGAAATTGGCGGTTACCGGTCACCAGCGCATCCATAAACGGATTGCCCACAAAAGCAGTCTGACTAAACCCCTGGGCTTGCATACATTCTGCAGTGAATCGATCGCGCGTATAAATTCGCCGACAATGCTTGGATTTCAGCAACTGACTACGGGGCCAGCTCACTTGCAATCGCTGCTCGTAATGAGCTGAAGTAGAACAAAGAAAGCTAAAAAAAGGTCGCCGGGTCAAGGCAGCCATGCCGATCGGCACCTCATCTCCCATGGCCAAGACCAAATCCGCATCCCGACTGTATTGCTTGACCGCTACGGCCTGTTGCCAGAGGCGACCGAGCACCCCATCGGCAATATCGGCAATTAACCAGCGAATATGGGCATAGGAAAATCCTCCCGAGGGAATTTCCGTCTTAGTGGGGCCAATAATTTCAATGCCGAGGCGGCGATAGGCGTAGCCAGCTCCCACCGTGGGCATCGCTCCCATCTGCACTTCGGGATCTAGCTGGGCCAAGGCCCTGGCGATCGCGCTGGCATTTATATCCTCACCATGGCCATTGCTGAGGAATACAACCTTTTTAGGCATGGGGTAAGCTCTGAGTATGTTCGCTAAAAACGCGAGCGATGGCCGCAGAACCGCCAGCTTCTCCCATCCGCTCCAGACCATTGGCCTGACAGCGGACAAGATATTGGGGATCCGCTAAGGTGCTGTGGATCGCTTTAGCTGCCGCTTCAATCGTGGTTGGAGATGCCTCTTTACCAATGGTTTGCACCGAAGGGCCCAGTAGGCGCATCTGGGCTTCGGCAAAGCTATAGGTGAACTGAGGGCCTTTGCTGGGAATTTGGATCACTGGCTTGCCCAACCCGACGGCCTGTTCAATCGCTGTCCCGGCCATGCCCACCACGATCGTCGAGCGCTCTAAAATATCGGCAAAAGCCTGAGCCGTATAAAAAATCTTGATTTGTAGCGGCGGATAGATCAACCAGCCATTTTCCAGATCCTGCCAGCCCTTGGCGGCGATCGCCCGCTGCAGGGGACTGCTACCAGTTTCATCGCTGGCCAAGAGGTTCGGCGTAGCCGCCAACCGCCAATGTAGATCTGGGCTGTTAGGATGAGTAGCGATCGCCAAATCCAGCAAGATTTCCAGGTTTTCTGCCGCCTCCGGTACGCGGCTGCCGGGCAACAGCGCCACCATTGATGCCTCTGTCGAGAGATGCAAATCCCGACCGGTTGGCTCCAGCACATCCATCACCGGATAGCCCGCAAACACTGCTTTGGTGATACCTTGAGCTTGCAATACCTCTGCTGTATACCGATCGCGCGTGAAAATTTGCTGACAGCGACTAGAACCCATCAGCAAAATGGTCGGCCAGGGGACGCTGATCCGGTTCTCGTAGTAGGCAGAAGTGGAAACAATGAACAGCGAAAAGGGCTTCTTGGTAAGATAGGCTAACAATAATACTACGATATCCCCAGTCGCAAAAATAGTCGTACAATCCTTGCTATAACTCAGAATCGCCCGAAACTGTTGCCATAACAAACCAAACAGGCCGGCCCAGATATCTTCCACCAGTTTCCAGCGGTTCATATAGATAAAGCCGCCAGAAGGCAGAGCCTGAGTTGGCCCAATAATTTTCACGCCCAAATTGCGATAGGCATGGCCTTCCCCCACCACCGGCATGGCCGCCAGCTCCCAATCGGGCTGCCGTTGATGCAGTGCCTTTAAAACCTGACTGCCATTGAGGTCTTCGCCATGCCCATTACTAATGAATAAAATCTTTTTGTTCACAATTTTCCTGATTGGCCAGGGGACACGAAAGGGAGCAGTAGACTTAAATATCCGATATGATAACCTACCGATGACCTAGACCAATCCGAGCTAGGATCTGAGAACCAACAGTTTCCCGCTTTGTTATGCCTCCTGTCAATTACAGTGCTGAAGATGTGCGCAGTTTATTCGATCGCATTGCCCCGGTCTACGATCGGCTCAATAACGATCTCAGCCTTGGGCTGCACTGGGTTTGGAAGCAGATGGCCGTGAGCTGGAGCGGAGCCCAGCTGGGCGATCGCTGTTTGGATCTTTGTTGTGGCAGTGGTGATTTGGCCCAGTTACTGGCCAAGCGGGTGGGCAACCAAGGCCGGGTGTATGGAGCCGACTTTGCTCCGGCCCAGTTGGCCAATGCGACCCAGCGAGCGAAGTCGATCTATCTGCCCCACCCCATTCGCTGGGTGGAAGCCGATGCCCTAAATTTGCCCTTTGCCGATGACTACTTTGGGGCGGCGACCATGGGCTATGGACTGCGGAATGTGACCGATATTCCCAAATGTCTGGGCGAACTGTGGCGGGTATTGTTACCTGGTGCCCAAGTGGCAATTTTGGACTTCCATCGACCGACTAATTCTCTAGCGGCTGCTTTCCAGCGTTACTATCTAGAGCGGGTGGTGGTGCCCACGGCCCAACGCTACGATTGCACCGCAGAATATGCCTACCTCATGCCCAGTCTGGATCAATTTCCGATCGGGACGGAACAGGTTAGACTAGGTTTGGCCGCTGGTTTTACCGCTGCTCGGCACTATCCGATCGCCGGTGGCATCATGGGTATTTTAGTCCTGCGCAAGTAAACCGTGCCAGCGCCGCACGATCCTCGTAACTGGGTTGCTCGCCTGTGTCTCTGTTCCAAATTTGGCTGTATTTAGCACCCCCCGTCGTCGGTACGATCATTGGTTATTTCACCAATGATGTGGCCATCCAGATGCTATTTCGGCCCTACCGTGCCCGCTACCTGGGCCAGTACCAGATTCCCTTTACGCCGGGACTGATTCCGCGCAACCAAGAGCGCCTGGCTGGCAGAATCTCCGATACGATCATGGGTTCGCTGCTGACTCCCGCAGAACTCCAGAAGCTGGCTCGGCGGCTCCTGCAGGTGGAACGGGTACAAGCAGCGATCGAATGGCTACTCCAACTGGGACTGGATCAAATCCAGGCCGATAAGGAACAACGGACGGTCAAGATCCTGGCCCAAATTCTGCGCGACTTGGCCGGTGAATCTTTGCCCCGGCTGCTAAAAATTTGGATTCGGCGACCGCAGTTTCTAGAAGGGCAGCTCTCCCAAATTTTCGATCGGGTGCTGTTGGAATTTCAGCTCACGGAAGACCAAGCTCAGCAGGTCAGTGACTGGCTGGTGGATGGCATCGTGCCGCCGGAGGTGATTCGGCAGGCGGCCATCGATTTTTTGACCGACCAAAATATTCAAGTAATCGACAGTAGTATCCGCGAAAAGAGCAGCGGTACCTACTGGGTGGTAGCAAACCTCTTTGGGCTGCGGAATACCCTGACGCGGCTGCGGACTTTTTGTCTGGATGAGAAGGATGCCGCGAACAAAATTATTGTGGAACTCGTCAGCGCCCTAGGCATCCGCAAAATTCTTCAGGAATGGTTCCAGAATATTTCTCTGCAAAATCTGCCGGTAGTGACCGTGAACCAACTGCGAAGTACGACGATCGAGAGTATGCGCAGTTATATCCGGAGCAAAGGCCTCGACTTGGTAGCAGGGTTGCGGGAGACGATCGACTGGGAATCGGTGGCCACTTTGGTGATCGGTCGCCTGCGCAATTCCCAGGCCCTATCTACTTCACTCCCGGCAGTCAGTGGCGATTTGGCCGTGGTGATCGATCGCTATCTGGAGCGAGATCTGGAGAAGATCGTGGCCCAGGTGATTCCGATCCTGAGCATCGACCAGGTGATTATCGATCGAGTGAAATCCACTTCTCCCGAAGAACTGGAGTCGGCAATTCAAGGTATCGTTAAAACCGAACTTCAGGGCATTGTCATCCTGGGTGGAGTGCTGGGCTTTGTGGTTGGCCTCCTGCAAACTATCGTTCTCTATTGGCAGAATACTCATTGATCCATGAAAAAACGCCCTTCCTACTACCAGCTCATCCCCTTTCTGCGTCCTCATTGGAAGGTGATCCTGCTGGGATTTTTTTGGATGGTTATTTTCAATGCTTGCTGGCCGCTGTTGGCTTGGCTGGCAGGCCAGATCAGTCAGTATCTAAGTACCGATGTGGTCAAGCTAGCCCAGATTGCGGTGGCCGGCTGTGGCGCGTTTATTTTCCAGGGCATCGCCCAGTATGGCATGGGTGTTTGCATGGCCAAGGCCACCTTTGGCACGGGGGTGGATATCCAAAAGCAAGTCTATTCTCACCTCCTCCGGTTGAGCAATGACTACTTCTCCCAAACGCCGATCGGCGATCTTACTTACCGATTTACTGGTGATATCGAACAAATTACTGCCAGCATTAACAAATTTCTGCACGAGCTAATGCCCTGTGTGCTGCAATTAGTGGTAGTTCTCAGCTACATGGTTTATCTAAATTGGCAGCTGACCCTGGCCGTATTGATCATGGCTCCAGTCATCGGATTTTTGGTGGGTTGGTTTGGGGAAAAACTCCAGGAGCAGTCCCGCCGTAGCCAAAATCAAATCGCCGATCTGGCGGCCTCGGTGACCGAAGATTTTAGTGGGATTCGCTTGATCCAAGCTTTTGCGACGGAGGACTATAGCTTACAGCGCTTTGTAGATAAGGCAGAAACCAATCGGCTGGCTAAATATCGCACCGAACATGCCAAGGCTGTACAATATCCGGTCATCAGTTTTTTGCAGGTCAGCAGCATTCTGTTCGTGTTTGTGCTGGCCGGTTGGCAGATACAAAATAAGTACCTAACTACGGCCAGCTTCGTGGCTTACTTGACCAATATTGTGATGCTGATCAGCCCAATCGGGATTGTCACCAATAATTTCAGCCTCTTCAAGCAAAGTCAGGCTTCGGTCGATCGGGTCTTTGAACTACTGGCGGTGCAGCCCACGATCGTGGAGAAAAATCATGCTTTGGTGCTGCCGACGATCGAGGGCCGGGTGGAATATCGGGATGTAACCTTTGGCTATCAGCCCAGCACACCGATTTTGGAACATCTCGACCTCACAGTGCGACCGGGGGAGTTGGTGGCCTTGGTGGGGACTTCGGGGGCCGGCAAGACTACCGTAGTAAATTTACTAAATCGCTTTTATGATGTGCAGGGTGGTGGTGTATTTGTGGATGGGGTGGATGTCCGGGATGTGACTCTGGCCAGTCTGCGCCGCCAAATCGGGGTGGTGCCCCAAGAAACCATTTTGTTTTCTGGGACGATTGCCGAGAACATTGCCTTCGGCCAAGTGAACTTTGAGATGAAAGCTGTGGAAGAGGCTGCCAAGATTGCCAATGCCCACCAGTTTATTTCCCAGCTCAGCCAGGGCTATCACACCAGAGTGGGCGAACGAGGGGCGAATTTTTCCGGTGGCCAGCGCCAGCGGTTGGCGATTGCCCGAGCCGTGCTGCTCGACCCGCGGATCTTGATTTTGGATGAGGCTACTTCGGCCTTGGATTCGGAATCAGAGTCCCTGGTGCAGGAGGCGCTGGAGCGAATCATGGTAGGCCGGACTACTTTCATCATTGCCCACCGCTTGGCCACGGTTCGGCGAGCCAATCGGATTTTGGTGGTGGAGAAAGGTAAAATTATTGAGGCGGGTAGCCATGGGGAGCTGCTGACTTTGAATGGTCGCTATGCTCGCTTCTATGCGCAACAGTTCAGTTAGGGGAAAAAGTAGTAGCAATCCATGCAAAAATAGTAAGCCTGTAAACTTAATGTCAATCGGCGATCGGGCCGCAGAGGACGAGATACATGAATGTTGGCGATCGTGTGCGCGTAGTTGGATCGGTAAAGGTGTACCATATCCCGGCCCAGAAGGGTAAGCCGATGGAGATTCAGGGCTTGGAAGGTACTGTCAATAAGCTGGTGACCGAGTGGCAAGGCCGACCGGTCAGCGCTAACTTCCCGGTTCTAGTTAAGTTTGAAGATCCCAAGTTCCGCGCCCATCTACAAGAACATGAGCTGGAAGTAATCAGCTAATTAATTTGCTGAACCAGTTCTCCAAATTGTTGCCCCAGGTTTGTAGAGAATATTCTCGCTCGGCTTGGCGGCGACAATTTTTTCGATCGATCTCCGGTAACCGGCCAATCGCGGCAGTGAGTCCGGCGATGCTATCCGGAGCCACAATAAAGCCGCTGACACCATCCCGCACAATTTCCATCGGGCCACCACGACCGTAAGTAATCACCGGCACGCCACAGGCCAGCGCTTCGATCGCCACATTGCCAAAGGCTTCCACCCAGCGCGGGGTCATCAACAAAGCGCGACAGCCACCTACCACTGCTTGCATCGCAGCGGTGTCTAGGAATCCCATATATTCGATCGATCCCACTGGAGCCTGCTCCTGGATCCCTTGCCAATAGTCTTCATCCTGAATTTTGCCCATTATTTTTAGCCTCATGCCACTGCTTACGGCTGCGGCCACCGCATCTTCGAGACCTTTTTCGGGAGATATGCGGCCCAGGAATGCCAAGCAGTTTTCCGGTTGATCATTGTATTGATACAGGCTCAAATCCAGACCGGCACCGCCCAATACCAAACATTTATCGGCAAAGTCGAAGGTCTCAGCTTGGGTTTTGCTACAAACTCCGATCGAGCCAGGAAAACTGCAGGCCACCCGACCCATCTCTAGATCCAAGGCTTGGTTCAGGGAACCCATGCTGATGAAATGGGCGATCGGGGTCTGGAACCAGGGAGTCAGATAAAAAGGCAGCCAGTCGTAGGCAATATTGAAAATTACGTCGTAGTCTCCTTGTACCTGACGGGCGTAGTCCCACATGTTGGCGAGCACCGGGTCGGCGGGCATCGAGATCGGATCGGTGATTGCTTGGGTTTGGGCCGTGACCTGAAGCTGGCCAGGAATTTGGGCGATCGAGAAATCCAGCAACTCCGAAGTGGCCGGGGCGACTACTTGGATCTGGTGACCACGCTGGCGCATTTCGAGCGCCAAGTTCCGCAGGGTCAGTTCCACCCCACCGCCCAGTCCCGAACCCAGTGGGCCAACGGAGGTGGACATCAACAATAATTTCATAACTTTTACGGCCAAAATTGCAGATCTTTATGCTAGAGCACCGAGGCCGACGCTGGTGATGATCTCGACTATATTTTCGATCGGATCCGGATCGCTGAGCAGATTGGAACCAATCCTGGTTATTGTAGGCGTAAAGGCCAGGGAACCTAGATGTTAATAGCGGGGCAAAATAAAAGCGTTGCAATCTCCTATTCCCAATCTGGAAATTTGCCCTGAGCCGCTAAGTCACTCATTTGCAACGATAGTAATTCCATAAAACCACGCTTGTTGCCAGTCCAGACTAGTGGTTTACCAATCAAAACGTCACAGCAAAAAGGCACCAAAACAAAATCGCCTTTGGGTAAGGATTTACCTAAGCCATGCAAAAAAATAGGATAAATTGGTACGGTAGGATGGGCTTTAGCCAAATGGGCAATGCCACTCTTGAAATCGGCGATCGCCTCTGGTTCACCTCGGGATCCTTCGGGATAAATAATTAGAATGCCACCCTGTTCAATAACTTGGGAGCAGCCACCTAGCTTGTCTTCTCGGCTGGGCTTGAGTCGATCGATCGGCACAATTTGCATGATGTGCAGAGCAAACCAGGACAGCCAGCGATTCCGCAAAAAATATTCCGCAGCCGCCACCGGACGTAGCTGGTGTAAGAGCGATAGAGGAAATAGGGTCATCAGGACTAACGTATCTAAATGGCTGTTGTGATTAGCTACAATAATCGCTGGGCCAGCTTTGGGTAGATGCGATCGACCGCTAATTTTTAGACCGATTAAGATTAAAATTATGGGCCGAATCAACAGCAGAAAGATAAATAGTCGCAGCAGCTTCTGCATCATAGGATTCCGGAGAAATAGAAATAGACCGTGAAATGAAAAAATAGCGGTGCTGTGTAGGTCAAGCTATCCAGCCGATCAAGAATACCTCCGTGCCCCGGCAGCATACTGCCACTATCTTTAATGCCCAAATCTCGTTTGAGTGCAGAGATCGTCACATCGCCAACAAATCCGGCGAGGCCAATGAGCAAACCGATTGCCAAGGAATGCACTAGACTGAAGGGTGTCAGCCAAGGTGCCGTCCCAACAGCCAAGCCGATCGTCGTGAGTACTCCACCGATCAATCCCTCCCAGGTTTTATTCGGACTGACGGTAGGCACCACTTGATGATGACCCAGAGTTTTGCCCCAACAGTATTGGGCAATATCATTAATTTCCGTTAAAAACACTAAATAAAGCAGCAATCCGGCGCCACCGGCCACTGGATTCCCAGCTACTGGCAACACCTGTAAATAGGCAATATGACTCAGGCTAAATACTGTGAGCATTAAGCCCCAATGCAAGGTGCCGATCGCTTTCAAGAATCCCTGAGTCTCTCCCTGCATCACCATCCGCAGGGGTAAAAATAGCAGCATATAGACCGGAATAAAGACCAGGAACATGCCATACCAAGCTGCATAAACCCAAGAATATTGCAGAACTACTGCTAGATAAGCCCAAAACAGAATGCGCCGATCGCTCTTGCGGGTGGGAATCAGTGATAGATATTCTTTCAGGGCCAGGAAGCTGACAAAACCAAAGAGCATGACGGAAATTGCGCGATTGCCCCCCAAGGCCGCTCCAAAGAACAGCACAATAATCCACCAGCTTTGAATGCGCTGGCGCAATTCCTGTCGATCGGCACTGGATCTTAAAGTGGGAATGCCATAAATCCCCAAGGTTGCCAGACTCAGTAAGCCCAGAATCCCACCAAAGGCCCAACATACGTTAAGGGCGGGAATCGTCCAGTTCATGATCTGCAACCTCTTGTAAAATACTGCGAATGCGATTAAATACAGTCCAAATCGAAAGTCCACTCACCCCCGCCCACAATCCATTCAACCATTCTCCGGGCAAAATCCCTAAGGCCAGGAAAATCGCCAAAAGACTGAAGACCACGGCTCGATCGCTTTTGCCCATGGGGCCATTGTATTTTCTCCCGGCTCCCAAGCCCATCCCCACGATTCCCGCAATTTCTGTCAGGACTGCCAAAAACACCACAGCCACAACGGCCATGCCGTTCACTCCAGCAATGAGGCCAAAGGGTAAATAGAGAAAGGCATCGGAGCAAACATCTCCCAACTCATTGAGAATCGCTCCTAAAGGGGTTTTGAGATTGTGCTCTCGGGCTAACATGCCATCGATCGCATTTAGCCCCATCCGTACCAGCAATAAGACCGGCACAATCAATAAAATCTGCCACTGTTGATGGCCAATGGCCACGGCTACTCCTGTCATGGCAGATAACACCATGGCCAAGACAGTCACCTGATTCGCGGTTATTCTGGCTCGCGCTAGACCGTTGACGATCGGTCTCAGCAGATTCTGAAAAGCGGGCTTGAGCTGGTAGATACTGGGCATAGGAAAAAAAGAGAAAGTGTATTGATTCAGACAGAAGTCTTGGCTAAATTCTAGCTGGCAATCCAGCAGACAGCCATTAAAATGGAGTAAGACCATTGATCTAAGCAGTCAGTGTAGTATGATGACCATCTATGTTAATTGCGAGCAGCAAATGATGGCCTCTCCAACAATTTGGCAGCGTATTGAGGAATTCAACCAGTCTCACCCCATAGCTCTGCGTAAACTCAAATACCAGGCCATGGCCGAGGATCCCTTCAGCTTTTTTCGGGGCACCTGTCATCTCTTTCATGGAGACTGGCCCCAGGGGAGTGACCTCGACCGAGCACCGCAGATTTGGGTCTGTGGCGATCTGCACCTAGAGAATTTTGGTACTTATAAAGGGAGCGATCGGCAAGTCTATTTTGGCATTAACGACTTCGACGAAGGTACCCTGGCTCCCCTGACTCGTGATCTGACCCGCCTAGCCGTGAGTGTTCTCTTGGTCGGCAAAAAACTGGAGATGGCTAAAGCCGATCGGTTGGCATTGGCTCAAGAACTGATCCAGGTTTACCTACAGACCCTAGCCCTCGGGGCATCTCTAGAGCTATCCGCAGCTCCCAATATTGTCGGCAAACTCTTGCAAAAAGCCCGCGATCGCAGTCGTCAAGATTTGCTGAAAAAATACGCTGATAGTAATGATCGACTATCGGAAATTCCCGATAAGTTATTAGCAGTGGATCGGGATCGATCAGGACAGATTTTGGCTATATATCAGCAATGGGCCGCCCGGCAGAGCGAACCAAGTTTTTATCAATGCCTAGATATCAAACAGCGCATAGCTGGTCTGGGCAGCTTAGGTGTCGATCGCTATC
The DNA here is from genome assembly GCA_031375385.1 of Synechococcales cyanobacterium OTE_70_metabat_200. Classification (GTDB taxonomy): domain Bacteria; phylum Cyanobacteriota; class Cyanobacteriia; order Cyanobacteriales; family Chamaesiphonaceae; genus JAAFHZ01. Next base: position 36,926 of record JANMHS010000032.1, read on the forward strand.
TTTTGTTAGTCGCTGGCAAAGATCCGGAAAATCGCTACTTGCTAGACCTCAAAGAGCAGCAGAATTCCTCCTTGCAAATCTCCGCTGCTCCATCATGGCCCAGTAACGCCCACCGAGCCTTGGGGATTCAGTCCTTGCTCCAAGTCCAGCCTCCAGCCTTGCGGGGCACATTAGAAATTGATGATCAGTCATTTACGATTCGGGAACTACAGCCCAGTGAAGATAAAATAAAGCACTCATCGATCGATGCAGCCGAGCTGAGCGATCTGGTGCAGGTGGCAGCTCGGATAACCGCCTGGAGTCATTTACATGGAGCTGGCCACCAGGGAGCTGCGCCGGTGCAGCAGTTAATGGACTTTGCTGCTGACCAAGATCCGAGTGCGATCGTCCTGGAATATGCCCAGGATTACACCAAGCAAGTCCGCGCCGATTTTGAGGAATTCAAGTCTGCTCTTGAAAGTATTTAATAAACTTCATCATGACTACCAATATCAATAAAAATTGAACTACCGTCCGTTTCAAAATAGAACAAAACCCTAGCATCATAGTCAACGCTGAAACTCCACACATCTTTCAGCTTCCCTGACAGCTTGTGGGTCTTCAGGCTAGGATCGAATGGATCGACAGTAAATAGTTCTAGTTTTTGCCAAAATCGCTCCTCAAGGTCTGTATTGCCTTTAATGCGCTTTTTGAATGAACGCTTGAATGCAGAACTGAAACTAACTTCCATTATTCTTCTTCCAGCATTCTCTTTAATTGATAAATGTCAGTAGTTGATGGTAATTTTCCCTGTTGATATTCAGCTCGTGCGGACTGTAAATTCTCATGGATTTCATTGCGCCGTTCTTCTCGCAAATACTGCTCTAATAAAGCTTGCATTGTTTGCTTTTCTTCGGTAGAAAGAGCCTTGATGGCCTCGACAACATCACTAAAAGTCATGAGTCAAAATAATTGATAGTGGTAGCCGCCTTATTCTAACATTATATGTTTTGATCGCTGGCAACTCTAGGTTCAGGGATTTACCGGAAGCGATCTAGGCACAAAACAAGGCACTGTCGATAAAATCGGTAGTGCCCCGAGAGTTCAGCGTAAACGAGCTTGGATGGTTCGTCGCTCTTCTTGGAGTTGTTGGTAAAGGTTGTGGTCTTGGCGGTTTTGGGCCGATCGAAGTCGGCGATCGATCTGTGCCAAAATCTGCTGGGCTTGGAGAGTGAGACTGGCTTTTTGCAAGGTGGGGTTGATTTCGATGGTGAAGGACATGGTGAACCTCTGATGGGGCACCCTCGGAGGCGAGGGTGCCGATGGGTTATTTAGGGCTAGTTGAATTCGGTGGGTTGATTGGTGGGAGTGGGGTTAAAGGGGTTGATGGGTTCTTTGGTAGGTAGGGCTTGGGGGGTGGGGGCTGGTTGGCAGGAGCTGGGGCCGAAGGTTTTATGGAGGTCTTCGGCGCATCTTCCCAACACGCCTAGGAGGAGCAGAAACTTCTCTGTGGTAATGGCCTGAGCGGGATTCGGTTGATAGACAAAAATGCTAAAGATAGCAGCGAGGATACTCATGCCGGAGGTAACGGAATGAGCCTGGTTCACTACTTCAAGAGCCACTTGAGCAGCCAAGCTCATCGCGATCGTTACTCTTAGTATCTTCTGGAACATGGATTTCTCCTGGTAAAATAGGTAAAGTCATCATTCGACATTTCACAAAACTCGTTGAACTCCCTCGCTCGTTTAACTCTTGGAGGCGTTTCGATCGGTTTGTTCGTTGTCGATGAGACCATCCTAAATTTGGGGCAGGGTTCCAAAGCAAGGGGTTCCAAACAGGTAAAATTCAATGGCTATAATCCTGTGCCTGTAACCTTTACAGCCTTAAAAAAAGGAAGCCAACTTCAGGGTACCCCAAACTTTTTACGTAAGTTAGTGGCAAAAATCTATGGCTGAGAAGATAAAAAAAAAGTACACCTATGGTGATCTGGTTCAGCAGCGCATCCAAAGAGTGTTTGAACTACTGCTGGATTGTGCTTTTCAGGAAATAGTTCTGGAGCCAAAAGAGACTTGCACCAAAAAGTTAACTAGAGATACGCCGCAGTACAAATTTGAAGTAACGAAGAAAGGATTGATCGCAGTTGCTCAACGGAAACGATGGAAAAATGGAGGAGGCTGGGAATTTGGCGATGAAAAAGATCAGCGTTGGAAAAATGAGATCTATCCTGCTTTGTCCCATTACCTTGGGGATAAGTTTTTGGGCATTTTGGAGGGAGGCGGTCAACAGGGTAGTAGTGAATGGTCTTTTACGCTGAGGCTTTGGCATTCGGATAAATCTCAAAACCTAGAGCTGTTTACAGACAAGTGGCGAGAAGCGAATCAGGCTGGATCGCAGCCAGCTATTCCACAAGCAAAAAAAGTTGACCAAGGCATCAATTGGCGATCGGCCTGCGAAGTTCAATTAGAAGAGGAGTGGAGCACCATTAGCCCGTTGAGCCGCAAGACCATAGATTTGGATGGTGTCCATGTGGCTTTGGAATTAGTGGAACGAAAAGAACGACTCAAGGTCGATCGCGCTCAAGAGATTAAACCAGAGCGGTGGGCGCAGAAGTACACAAAGAAGCGGGTGGAGCATAATGCATTTTTGGCTGAGATTGGTAAACGCCAGCCAGGGGAGCATGTGGTGATCTTGGGGGAACCGGGGGCGGGGAAAACGACGCTGCTGATGAAGGTATGGAAATGGCTATTGGAGCAAGAGCCGGAGGAGGACATCATTGTTGCTTGGGTGCCTTTGGCGGCGGTGAAGAATAATGAGCTAGAAGAGTACCTGCATAAAGCTTGGATAAAGAAATTTTGCAAGTCTGGAGAAATCGATCGCTATTGGGCATCTTTTGAGGCGTTGGCGGATGCTGGGCGGGTTTGGCTGCTGTTGGATGGGGCAGATGCGATGGGTGGAGAGGCTCTGAGTAATCTTGATGTGGCGTTGCGGGAGTTTTGGGCGCGATCAACAAGAGCGATAATTACCTGTAGGTTAAATCTTTGGGATGCTAGTGCTAACAATAAATTGCAGACCAGTCTAAATTTTCAGGTGTATCGCACGTTGGATTTTCAGTATGAGAATCCAGTAGGGCAGGACGAGGTCAAGGATTTCATTGATAATTGGTTTCTATCAACCAATGAGCCGGAGGCGGGCCAAAGCTTGAGAGATGCTTTGGGTAAAAGAGGAAAGGAGCGAATTAAAGATTTAGCCCAGAACCCGCTGCGATTATCCCTGTTATGCGACATTTGGGAAGAAGGGGGCGTTTTACCTGACACTCAAACTGACCTCTATCAAAAGTTTGTTAACTACTTCTACAAATGGAATGAATCTCCTGAACTGTTAAACCAGCGAGAGCAGCTCAATCAATCAATGCAAAGTCTGGCGAAGTATGGTCTTAATAAACCATCTCTGCGGTTTCGACTAAGTGAAGCAGAGTTACAACAGCAAATCGAAGAAAAGCACCTTAAGGCACTGAAGAAATTGGGTTGGCTGAAGTATGTGGGAGTGGATGAAACTGAAGATGATGTTCATGTCTTTTTACACCCGACGTTTCAGGAGTATTTTGCGGCTTGTAGTATTGATGATTGGGATTATTTTTTGCCTAGGGCGCATGCCGATCGGCCTGTGCCTTGCCTGGGTGAAATCGTGCCTACTTATCGGGTGTTTGCTAAGCAGTGGGAACAAATAATTTTGTTCTGGTTTGGGCGCAGAGACTTAAAAGATGACCCGGAGGAGACTGATAAGGAGAAGGAGGGATTTCTTGATAAGTTGACTAATTTTCAGGCAGGGTGTGGGGATTCTCCTCATCATTACTTTCTTGCTTATCGAATTGCGGCAATTGGAATAGGTGAATTCAAATCCTCGCGAAAAGCTCAATTGATCGTCGATCAGATAGTCGAATTTGCATTTGAACGATTCAATTCGGTAACAAGTTTGGAGTGGTTGAGGGATTCAGCGAAAGCAGCAATTTATCTCACGGATCGGAGCTGTGTGGTCAAAAGTTTGCAGTCCTTTCTCTCGCATCCTGATTTGGATGATGAGAGGTGTTCTAATGATGTGAGAAATGCATTGGATCGAATCACTACCAAAAGCAGGCAAGAGGAAGTTGGGGATTTCTGTTTTCAACAATGCATGGATAAATATAAGCCTATTGTCTCGTATCGCATGCCTAGTCTCAATCAGCGGCAGATCTTAGATGCTATCACCACACTTGGAAAGCCTATTGAAAAACGTATTGACAATAACCCTTTCAAGTATTTACTCCCAAGTCACCACAATGCAATATCGACGCTGAGAAGAGCTAAGGCTGACGAACCAGCTATAAAGGCTTTGATCGCTTTTCTTGCTCGTGCTCTTTTTCCTGATGGGCACGGTCTTGGTTTCTTAGCAGCAGAGGCTTTGGGTGAAATTGCCAAAAGAAACGAACAAGCCATTGAGGATTTGATTGATCTGTTGAAGGATAATAATGTAAAATGTGGTGTATGCTTCAATGTATTTATGGCTTTGCATCACATTGTGACTGGATCGGAAATGCCGTTGGCCATTCACAATCTCAAAGAATACACTACAATAGAATCCAATGAGTTGAATTTTCACAGGTTTAAATACTGTGGAATAATCATTTTTCAATATACTCAGGTTCTTAGCTATTCTGAATTTTATGAAGCATGGCATCATTTCCCTCCAAGTGATGCTTATTGACAAGCTTGCCGAACTGCTTAGGGCAACGCCCAACGCCTACCTCCCAGACCAAGAGAAATCAGCAAGTCCATTCAGAGCGTGATTCTCCGTTGGAGAGGCTGCGCCAACGCTTCACCGTCACCTAAAACCACGCTAAACTAGCAGTACCCCAGTAACGAGGTCATACCATGAGTCCCCAACTTGCACAGATCTTACAAGAGATCGATCAGCTCTCACTCACTGAAAAAGAACAAATCCTCCAACACTTAACATCCCAGTTTAAAAACTCCGCCAAAAAAACTAGTAAGTTGGATCACTTCTCGGAGCTACTCCAAGCTGAAGGCTGCTACGAAGATGAAAACATTCAGCAATGCATGGCAGAGATTGCACCAAGATGATCAGAGCAGTTATTGATTCTTGCATCATCTTTGGGATACCCCTCTGTGACACCCTATTGAGATCCGCCGAAGCTAACCTTTATCAAATAATTCTCTCTCACAAAATAGTAGAAGATGCCACCCGCAACATGGTACGTAAAGGTAGGTTAAAGCCAGAAAAGGAAACCTACTATCAACAACAGATCCAAAAAGCATTCCCTGACAATTTTTTTGCTCCCCCGCCAGAACTCACTGCATCTATGACCAATGCCGAAACTGATAGACATGTTGTTGCAACCGCGATCATCAGTGAGGCTCATTATATCGTAACCTTTAACCTCAAAGACTTTCCCAAGCAGTCTTTAGATAACTACAGCATTACGGCAATTCACCCAGATGATTTTTTGGTATTGCTCTGCGACACATGCGGAATCGATCGGCTAAAGCAAATTATTGACCAGCAATCTAACGCCCTACAAAATCCTCATATTTCTCCCGAATCCCTACTAAACAAGCTTGCACTTCAGCATTGTCACTGCTTTTGCTCAATACTCAGACCTGATCTCTTCAGCTCGAATTAGCTCTCAATCCTCTGGCTTACCGCCGCCCATAGCAGGGCTATGATGCAGATGATGAAGTCGGCAATTTCCAGGGGAATGTGGCCTCGATCGCGCAGCCCTGCTGGAGCTGACTGCGAATCTCAATGCTGCCTCCCAGTTCCTTAGTCCGCTCGCGCATGCCTTGCCAACCAAAGCCGATAATCGGCGATCGCCGATCGCAGCCCCGGCCATTATCTTCAATCAGCAGCACTACATTATCTGTTTGGCCATTAATAGTAATCCGGCTTTGCTGGGCACCGCTGTGCTTTTGGATATTAGTCAATCCCTCCTGCACAATGCGGTAGATAGCCTGAGAGATCGGAGCGGGCAGTGTTTCTTGTAAATCAATATCCAGCTGAATTTGAGTAGATAACTGAAAATTATCCACCAAATCTTGAATTGCACCATTCAGCCCCTTTTGTTGGACTGGATTTTGGCGCAGGGCAGTGATTGATTGGCGGACATCTTGTAGACCTCGCCCCCCGAGTTGAATCGCCTCCTGGAGAAATTCTCGGGACTGGGCCGGGGCCGAATCAAAAAAGACCTTGGTGTTTTCCAGGGCGATCGATTGAGCTGCTAGGGTATGACCGAGCGAATCGTGAATTTCCCGCGCAATCCGGCTGCGCTCCTGAATCGTTGCCTGATTTTCTATTTGCAAAGCATAGCTGCGCAACTGTTGATTGGCCATAGCCAGCTCTTGGCGGCTCTGGCGTTCGGCCAGTAAGGTGCTGACCAGCAGCAAAATAACTACCAGAATCAATACGAAATAGAGCACCGTATATACTTGAATCGCCAGAAAGGCCGGAGCCGCCTGCACATCGTTACGATCGGCAATGGGCGGTGGTAAGCGCAGGCGCAACAGGGCAATGAAAATGGCAATCGAGGAGCCGGTGACGATGGCTCTACCAGCCTGCCGAAAGCGCAGACAGGCTCGAATTGTAGCAATAATGCAGAGCACCGAAATGAAATGAATGCCCTGGGGGCCGCGCAAATTGCCCGTGGCTAAGATTAGCCCCGCCTCAATGAGGGTGGCAATTACTTTGGGCGCTAGGGAGGTATTGAGATGGTAGGAACGGAACCCCCAGCCGATCGCCCCAAAAGCCAAGCTGATCAGCACGATTTGCCAGGATGCCGATTGGTAAGGATTCAGAACGTATAGAACTATTTCGATCGCGGCGGTGACAGCGAGCAGCAGCCATTCTAGATAGACCAGAGCACGGAAGGAACTGAGGGATCGCATGGGCAGTAATTTGAGCAAAATAGGCCAGGGCGATCGGTGAATTTGCCCTGGCCTGTTCTATTCTAGCTGCGGATCAGCTGTTGTTTTTGAGCGGGAGTCAGTACATCCTCTTTGGCTTTCCAGGCGGCTTGCCGAATGGCGGCGATCTGCTGCACCTGTTCGCTGGTGAGTTGAATGGATTCCAGCTTGGTTCTAGCCGCTTGGAGCTTTGCTAGCTGCTCAGGGGTGTAGATCGCATCAACCGAGGCTTTACGCTTGTTGTGCAGCTCGGTCAACTGGGATTCTTGGGCGGTAGTGAGTTCGATGCCTTGGGCCTTGAGCATTTCTGCGGGGCTACCGAGGTGGTTGAAGGGCAGACCAACTTTTTTGTCTCGATGATTCTGCCGCAGCTGTTGCTGTTGTTCGGCGGTGAGAATGCTACTCAGGTCTCTGCGCGGGTCGCTGGTGTATTGCGATAGTTTCTGTTTCTGGGCAGCGCTGAGCTGGATATTCTGCATGGTGTTGCGGGCATTAGCGATCGTCGCTCTTTGCTCTGCACTGTAAACTAGGTCGATTTTCTGCAGGGCAGCGGCTTCGATCGAGGCAATTTTCGCTTTCTGGGCGGCGGTCAGCCGAATCCCAATACTTTCGTAGTAGCTAGCGGCGTTCCTAATTTGGTCAGGAAAAGCGGCTACCGAGGGAACGATCATGGCGATCGCGGCCAAGGCAGCCAGGGCAGTAAACTGAAGTTTCATATTTTTTGAGGTTTAACACTCGATGCCCCCAGTTTAGGCAGTGGAGCAGGATTCGGCCTAGAGACCAAGGTCATCAAAGCGATCGGTACTTTGGTACCAAGGTTCGTTCTCGCTCCACCATCAGCAAAGTACTACTTTTGGCGTAGTTTTTGTGAAGTAAAGTCCAGTACAGGCGTAGTGTTCTCGTTTGCGCAGCATCGCCTTTGGCAAATCACATTCGCCATATGGCTGAGGATTCACTAAACTTCATGTACTAGACAAGTAGCACGTGATAAAGTTCTTTCAAAAACATCTGTCAATAGTGCATTCTCAAAGAAGTTCAGCTCTCATTACATTTTAAATTAACAAGAGAAATACATCATGGCAACCATTACAGGAACCACAGGCAATGACTATATCTACAATGAATCCTTGGGTGGTGACAACATCATTAATACCGGCGATGGAGATGACACCATTCAAGCATACTTTAGCACCGATACGGTAGATGGAGGGGCGGGAACTGATGGATTTCAATTCCTCCGACTCCAATTCAATACCGATGCCATAACCATTGATGTCGATCGTATTAACGCAACACCAATCAAAGGGCTGGAAAATGTCACCAATGTTGAATTTGCTAACGGTTTTTATAGTGGTAGCGGCAACGATCTGATTACGACATCTGTTGATCGTTATCATGATTTAGATGGCGGCGCTGGCAACGACACAATTATAGGCGGCGATGGGAACGAAAACATTAGCGGCGAGAACCCATATATCAGCGGTGTTAGTCTTTCGGATGTTGTTGGAGATGATAGCCTATTCGGTGGTGGTGGAAATGATGCCATTACTGATTATGGTGGCAAGGACACGGTGGATGGTGGCGATGGGAATGACCGTATCTATGTTTATGAATCGTCCCCCGGAGATTATAGTATTGTCAGTGGTGGTGCTGGGAATGATACTATTGAGAGTACTCAGAACAGCCTCAATGTCGACACCAATCAGATTGATGGTGGTAGTGGAGATGACGTAATCACGGTCACCGGTAGAACGATAGCCAAAGGTGGAGATGGAAATGATTCTATCAAGATTTTGTATGATCAAACCTATGGATTCATAGGTGATGCAACAATAGAAGGTGGTGCCGGCAATGATACTATTTCCAGTGAATCTACCCTCAACCTTCCTAATAGTGGTATTGATCAAGAAAAAATCGTTTTTTTGTTGGACGGTGGAGCAGGTGACGACTATATTAATTTCAGCATTACAACTGGCAGCAACCTAACTAGTATGATCGATGGGGGAAGTGGCTTTGATGTTCTCGGAGGTCTGACCATCTCAGGGAATGCTCCCATCACCCTGGATTTAGATGCTATACCTGCAACGTTAAACATCCCTAATTTGCTCACAGTCAAAAATATCGAGTCTATAAAAGGTCTGCGAACTGGTGCTGGTAACGACAATATTACAGCTTCAGGAAATCGGGATCACAATATCTCTACGGAAGCCGGGGATGACACAGTCATTACTGGTGGCGGCAATGATGTGATTTATAGTGGCAGCGGCAACGACATTGTATCCACTGGCGCTGGCAATGACATCATTGAAAGTGGCGATGGTGATGATACGATCTCTGGAGGGGCTGGTGATGATGCTCTAGCCGGTCAGGAAGGAAATGATTCCATTCTGGGCGGAGATGGGAACGATCGCCTCTATGGCTGGATTGGCAACGATGTCTTGGATGGAGGTGCCGGAGCAGATAATCTCTCCGCTGGTGATGGCAACGATGTCTTGAATGGAGGTGCCGGAGACGATAATCTCTACGCTGATGATGGCAACGATATCCTTGATGGTGGCGCTGGTTTCGACAATATGTATGGTGGTTTGGGTGATGATGTCTTATTTGGCGGCGATGATATCGACGACCTCGAAGGCGGTTCGGGTAACGATACGCTCCGGGGTGGTAAAGGCAACGATATCCTGAGCGGCGAAGGTAACAACAATGGTCTCTTCTACGTAGCAGGCATTGCCGGTGCGGATACCTTTGCGTTCGATTCGCTCTCGGGTGCTGCCTTTGCGGACTTGGGGGTCGATCGCATCACCGATTTTCAAACTGGTATCGATAAGATCTTGCTCGACCGCACTATCTTTACGGCTTTGCCCAGTGCCCTGACAGCTACTAGCTTCCAAGTTGTTGCTAACATCAATGATGCAGCCACTAGCAGCGGATTACTGGTCTACAGCCAAGGCCACCTCTTTTATAACGCCAACGGTGCCGCCGCAGGATATGGAACCGGCGGCGAATTTGCCACCTTCGATAATCCTCCCCCAGCCCTTAGTACCAGTGATTTCACTATTGTAGGAGGCTCTGTCCTGGCAACTGCCAACTAATTTCTGATTTCCCAACCATAATTTATCCTCCGAAATCGGAAAGGGGGTGAAAGCAATACTTTCATCCCCTTTCCGATCTATATTCACTCGCTTTTCTCTTGAAGCTCGATGACAACAACTCCCCACCGCTTGCGACCTGTCGGTCACCTCTGCGAGGTCAAGACAGGTACGACCTTTATTTAAGGTTGCTACCTTTTAGGCATGGAGCTTAAATTCATTTTTACTGCTGAAGCCAGGGAAAACCTTGGCTAAGTTATCGAGACCCATGTGAGCTTGAAGCACCTGGCCAATCGGCTCTCGATAATCCGTAGTCACCGCTAGATCGCGGTTTTGGAAGAGCTGATGCTCCGCCAGCCCCGGCCATTGACCGTAGACCCGACCGCCAGCGATCCCGCCGCCCAACAGCCACATCACGTTCCCATAGCCATGATCGGTGCCGCGGTTGCCGTTTTCGCGGGCCGTGCGCCCAAATTCTGACATCACAATAATTTCCGTATCCTGATAGGCATCACCCAGACTCTGTTGCAGCGCCACCAGCCCATTAGCCAAACTGCCCAGATTATTCGCCAACGGGCCCTTGCTGCCGCCTTGGTTGATATGGGTATCCCACCCCCCCAACTGCATAAAAGCCACCTGAATCCGGGGATCGCGAGCCATCAGCTTGCCCACAGCAGTGGCATCCGCGGCAAAACCCGTGGGTGGCTTAGCGCCATTGTTAGCCGCCATCATTTCTGCTTCATAGTCCTTCAACAACTGCTGGCGAGCGGCCTGTCCTTCCCGATAAACCCGGCCAATTTGGCCGTTGCCATAGAGCTGGTCGAAAGCCGTCGCCACCTCTTTCCGATCGATGGCCTGGCGGCGATTGGCCAACCGGCCCCCACTAATGCTGCTCACCGGCATCTTGCCATTGAGAATCTGCGGCACATTGGCACTGAGGCTCACCGCTTGCAATGGTGCTTTGTTATTCATAGCCTTTAGCAATCGATTCAGCCAACCATCGCCACTTCTATGGCTATTCCCAATTCCTCGCTCCATATAGAATTGAGCATCGAAGTGGGAGCGATCGACCGCATGAAGACCGCTGGCATGAACAAAGGCCAAGCTTTTCTGTTGCCAAAGGGGCAAAATTGGTGCTAGGGAAGGATGCAACCCAAAACGACCATCGAGATCCAATACGCCATCGGGCTGTCCGGCCCGGGGAATCGCAATGCTCGATCGATAGCGATAGTAATCAGCTTCCTGATAAGGAACAACCACATTCAGTCCATCCACGGCCCCCCGCAGGAAAATCACTACTAATCTTTTCGAGCGAGTAGCTGGGGGCACGCCAAAGGCCAGCCATTGGTGACCGAGGAGCGAGGCACCGGCGGCGATTGTACCTAGGCCTGCTTGAGTAATAAAACGGCGACGATTAATCATAAGAATCCAGGAGGGTAAAATTAGCGGTACATGAAATCAGGACTACCCAGCATCAAGGTTGCCTGAAGATTGGGCTGATTTTTAGCTATTTTGTCGCGGGTAGCGGGGGTCAGGAATGGCGAAATCGTCGCACTGAGGAGATTGGCATCGATGGGTACTGGCTTCTGCTGGCTAGCCCCGAGTTTTAATCTCCCACTGCTGAGGGTACTGGCATAATCTAAACGTTGGGTCAGAGCATTGGAACTCAGCCAAGTACTACTGGTATTGCTATAGCCATCGGGAGTTGCACAGTTATAGAGCGGCATCCCCATCTGTTGCAGTTGTCGTGCTAATGGCTCCGGATTCTTGACCTCCAAACTAGTGACGCGCACGGTGGATACCACATATTGCAGTGGGGTCTTGAACTTAGCCTTGCTAGCAGACCAAAATTCCGAACTGTGGAACAGGGTATTCAGCACCGATCGAATATCCCCATCAGTTTCCAGCCAGCGTTTCTGCATTTTATTCACCAAGCTAGCTGGTGGATCGTCCTTGACGAAATATTGGGCTAGCTGATAGCTGATATGTTTAGCCGTAGCTGGGCTTTTCGCCAGCATCGACATCGCTTCTATCACTTCCGCTTCGCCGCTGCCTGTAATAGTTTTGCCCAGAAATACTTTGGTACCAAAGTCGTGACGTTTGGGATTGAACTGGAAGGTGAAGGCTGTATCGATATTATTTTGTTTGGCATTATAGCTCTGATAACCCCAGCCGGTCAGGATGCGGGCCAGATTGGTAACATCTTGCTGGCTATAACCGCCCTTTACACCCAAAGTATGCAGCTCCATCAATTCCCTGGCATAGTTTTCATTCAGCCCTTTCTTGGCCTTGGGATTATTAGCAGCACTGTTGGATTGATTATCTAGATAATGCAACATGGCAGGGTGCTTGGAGATAGCCATGAGCAAATCTTGAAATTTACCAAAAACATAGGGGCGAATCGCCGTGTTTTCGTAGTTGCCCACCCAGACTTTAGCAATGCCCTTGCTAGAAGCCACATTGAAATGATTGAACCAAAAATCCGTCATCACTTCTTCTAGTTGATGAGGACTGTCGATCGCCCGCAACAATTTGACCTGCTTAGCTTCCGCCAAAATCTGATTAGAATCCTTGCGCTTTTGTTGGCGTTCGCTGGCCGGTAGCACAGCCCCATATTCGATCGCCAACTGAGTGGGATTCATGCTTTGGAATTTGAGTTGAGACAGCTTCTGGTTGAGGGTTTCTGGCAAACTGCCATTGGGATTGAGCTGTTCTTGAAGGTAGCGCTCCACCCCGATCGACTGCACTCGTTCCACATCTCTGGGGCGGGGGCCAAAGCTCAGCCGATTGATCAGATGCAGGATTTTGGGATCGGTACTTTGGGCCGCAGCGCCTAGGGCTGTACCCAGCCATAGCAAGATTGCTAGAGCCGCAGACTTAGTGATTTTCATGGGTTCGAGAGGAGTTGAAAGCAATGCTGGCAATCGATTGCTAGCTGGGATTGCTTGCTAGACGGCAAGAGGTTCTCGATGTTCCTCGCTGGCCTATTTAGCTTTCTCTAACATGATTTTAGAGGCGGTCAGAATGTTCCTATAATTAGCAGCGCGGCTCTGGGCATCGATATATTTCGGATCTCCCGGCGGCACCGATTCTAGCAGCGCGATCGCCAGTTGCCACTGGTTACTAATTTTTTGCCAATCTTCGCTGGTGACAGCGCTCTGGCTAACAATAGTTGCCGCATTGGCAATATAAATAGCCTGATTATAGTTACTATTAATCTTGGAAATTGCTGATTTTGGGCTGGTGGAAGGCACTAATGCAGGAGTACTAACCAGGATCGTCTTAGGATCCGGGGGCATGGATTTCACCCATAGAGTCAGACCCATGCCCAAACAGAGCATGGTCAACATCGTCAACAAAAGTGCCAATGGGTGCATGGCACTGAGATGTTCGCCGGTTCGATCATAGAGTTGGCTAAAGCCTGTTTGAGCGATCTCGCCCCAATTAGTATCCACAACCATGAAAGAAGAGGATGGTGTAGGTGCCGATGGATAGGCTTCTTCAGCAGATAGCAGGGTGATCTCGTAAGATTGGCTAAATTCCTGGGAGCGCCGAGAGGGGCGTTCTTCTAAGCTATCACCAACGGTTCGAGGACTGCCGATCCCGTCGGACGGGTACTCCCGTATCAGAGAATTAGTTAAGCCAACGGGGCCAATGCTGGCTTCGGCCTCGGCGATATAGGTTTGTCGATCAATCCCGGCGGGGGAAGTATTGATCCGCTGCAAGGCTCGTTGCTGAATGGGCCAGGACTTATTGCTGGCCAGCTTTACTAGGGTGGGATGGTGGAGATTGGGATGGTTAACTACGTTCTCTAGGATCGCCACATTATCTCGATCGGCCAAGCCATCTAGCAGCTCATCGGGGGCATTTAGATGGTGGCTCAGGTACAGCGAAATCTGCTCCTGACGGCTGGGGACGTCTTCCTGTAACAAGCACCGAGTAAGCAGGAAATCTGGGGTATTGGGGTTCTGGGCGAGCGCCTGCCGCAGGGAAAACGAATCGACGGCACCGGTACGGGGAATTAGCTCCGCTAGCTCGATGAGAGTAGCGACAGGAGTTTTGATATTGCTAGCCAGGGCTACTTTGACGGGCCAAGCGGGATTTTGAGCCACAGTGGCGAGCAGATTGGCGGTGGATTGGCTATGGTTTACCAAGTTTTCGGCGATCACCGGATCCGGATCCATAGCTAGCTGGGCCAGGGCTTCCTTGGTGCTATGGGGATTGGCGGCTACTAGTCTGCGTACGGAGAGTTCCGGATCCTGGGCTAACTTGAGTAGAGTGCCTGGGGCCGTGCGCCCATTGCCTGCCACCGCGGCTCGCACGGCGGCGACAGCATCTTGAGCGAGTCTTTCCAGGGCGTTGGGATAGAGATGCTGATTTTTGGCGATAGCTAACCGCACCAAAGGATCAGGGTCGTAGCTCAGATCCTCTAAGTCCGTGAGGCCCAAGGCCGAGTTCTCGGCCAAACCTTGGCGTAAGGCTCGATCCTCGCTGTGCAAGCAATTCTGAATGGCAGTGGTATCTAAATGAGGATTGGCGGCAATGGCCGATCGAATCAACGGTTCTGGGTCTTGGAGCAGCTTATTTTGCCAAGTAGTAGGAAACTTCGCCGTTTTGACGAGGTGCTCCGATTGACTGAAAATCTGTCGAAAAAACTCTGGATTGGCTCGATCGATCTCGGCGCTGGCTGGATTAGCTAAGATTTCATCGGGAAACAGCAACAACAGGTTTTCGATAATTTCCTGAGAAATCCTGGGATGCCGAGCAACAGTAACACTGATTTCCGGATCGTTCATCCCGACCAATTCCATCAGTCGCTGTGGTTCCGTCTCGGGGGCAGCGGCTGCGGTCAAGAAATTTTGGTGGTCGTGGTGGTCGGTGGTCATATAACCTGCGGAAATAGGAGCAAATATTTGGTCGAGCGATCCCTAAGAATCCTTGGTCAAAAAATCTGGATAGGCTTCCATACTGTGTTCGCTAATATCCAGTCCAATTAGTTCGGCCTTGCGCGATACCCGTAGACCTAAGGTGATTTTTAGTAACATCCAAAAAGCATAGGAGAAAATTGCCGCCGTCAGCAAAATGGCCACCAAGCCTAAACCCTGGGTACCAAGCTGCTGCCAGCCTCCTCCCCAAAATAGACCTTTGGCGGGCGCAATATTCAAGCCAAAGGCATTCCCCTCACTGAACAGCCCCAAGGCCAAGGTGCCCCAAATCCCGCTGACTAAATGGACAGAGACGGCTCCCACC
The DNA here is from genome assembly GCA_031375385.1 of Synechococcales cyanobacterium OTE_70_metabat_200. Taxonomy (GTDB): domain Bacteria; phylum Cyanobacteriota; class Cyanobacteriia; order Cyanobacteriales; family Chamaesiphonaceae; genus JAAFHZ01. The sequence goes on from JANMHS010000032.1 coordinate 52,197, forward strand.
GGGTCGTCAATGCCCGCCGATTCAATCCAGTCGATCGCAAAGACCACCAGGATCCCAGCCACGATCCCGATCAGTGCTGCACTAGCTAGCCCCACATAGGCACAGGAAGCAGTGATGGCTACCAATCCAGCTAGCAATCCATTAATCAACAAGATCAGGTCTGGTTTACCAGAAACAATCCAGGTCGTCATCATCGCCGCAACACCCGCACAGGCGGCAGCCACATTAGTTGCCAGAATAATATGGGCGATCGCTGGCGTTACACCCAGGGTAGAGCCACCATTAAAGCCAAACCAACCCAGCCACATGATAAAACAGCCGAGAGTGGTAGCCGTTAGGCTGTGATGGGGAATGGATAGGGGAAGTCCAGTTTTGGCATACTTGCCCGTGCGGGGCTTGAGCAGGATCGCACCGATGAGTGCAGCCATGCCGCCGACACCATGAACGAGGCTGGAACCAGCAAAGTCAAAAAATCCCATTTTGGATAGCCAGCCGCCGCCCCACACCCAATGGCCGATAATGGGGTAAGCAATGCCACTAAACAAGAGAGTGAAAATAAAGAAATCTACCAGCTTAATCCGTTCGGCTACGGCTCCAGAAATAATCGTAGCAGCGGTGCTGGCAAAGGTTAGCTCGAAGAAAAACTTCGCGTCCAGGGGGATGCCAGCCCAGCTTAAAGATTGAAACACTCCCCGGTAGGCCTGCTCGATCGCCGGACTATTATCTGGCCCAAACAAAAAGAAGCCATTGGCTCCGATCCAGTCATTGCCATTGCCAAACATCAGACCGAAGCCGATCGTGCCAAAAGACACGGTGGTGAGGGCGAACACCATTAAATTTTTAGTCAGAATGTTAACGGTGTTCTTCTGCTGGCACAGCCCAATCTCTAACATCGTAAAGCCGCAGTTCATAAAGAACACCAGTAGGCCCGTGCCAATCACCCAGATGGTATCTAAGCCCACCTTCAGATCGGGGATAGATATTTTGGACAACTCCGCAGCACCGGCCAATTCAGGATAGCTAATTACCAACAGTAGCCCCAATATCCACACCCGCCAGTCTTGACAGGCCAGTCTCCAAGATCGGAGAGCCAATATTCTTTCTAGCGATTTGCTAGCGCAAGGTTTGCACGATTTGCTAGCGCAAGGTTTGCACGATCGAGATAGCATTTGGGAAAGGGTGTGAGCTGTCCTAAAAATTCTAGCTAAATCACCGGAATTTTTACTCACGATCACACCGAAATACCCAGATATCGGTAATTTGGCCGAGCTATACTCCGCCCTAAGAGTGGAATATTATTGATCATTACCAAGATACCTCTTGGTACGAATGGCTTAGGCTACTTCATTATTTTTTGGTAAGGCCCAGAGATCGGGTACTTGGCTAAAAGGTCGCAACCATGCCTGTTCTTGCAATAGTTCAGCACAGATCTCTGCCAATGCCTTACAGCAACTATCAACAGCTTGGGTGACCTGCTCGGCAGTGAAACGAACCACCACCCAGTTGCGATCCAGGTAAAGGTCATCTTCCAGAAAAGATCCAGAAGCCACCCCAGCCACCAATTGGGGTTGATCATCAATGATGATGCTGATGTGTAGTCCCGATTCTACATCTATCAGCATGAGGCCCGACCCCTTGCCCAGGGATAACTGATGGGGGAAGTATTCATGTAGGGTCAGTGCCAAATGCCGATCAATAACCTGAAGATCTACACCAGAAAGCTGGGCGGGCAAAGAAGCTACTAGCTGCTCATGAATCTTTTGTCGCCGGTACTGAGCAATGCCCTCGGGAGTTTGCAATCTGGCCCAGCGGGTTCTCTCAAATTCTTCTTCCCACTGCTGGCGTTGTAATCGATCTATTCGATCGCGATATTCTCGCCAGAGCTGAGCATATCGGCCATCCATCGCACTGGCCTGCGCTAGAATCGCAGCAATACCAATAAGCCATAACAGGATACCAGCAACCCAAATCACATAGAGCGCAATGCCACCAGCAATTACGGTGAGCAGAATAGCCTCCGTCATGAGTAGCTCGGTGTTAAAGCGCCGTGGGGGATTTAGCTCGGATGTCTCAATTACCGCTGGAGTGGAAAAAACAGCGGCGGGCTGGGCTTCGTAAGCTTGCTTAATTTTACGGGGGAGCTTAACAATAGGGTAAACAGACATTATGACGATCGAGCTGCTCAGTAGAGGCGGTAGTATGACCTTGCTGCTTTTAAGGTTCCCGCTGAGATCCAAAATTCACCACTACTAAGCTATCCAGATCCAAAGATTCTGCGGTCTTGCTAAGATGCTGTGAACCCACAAAGAGATAAGGCTATGAATGATTGGTGGATACCACTGGGCATTAGTTTGGGCGCGATCGCCGGAGCGCTGAGTCGTCACTATATCCAGGTCTGGTGTGGGGAAACCTGGGGTATGGCGTTTCCCTGGGGCATCTTAGGGATTAATTTGACCGGTTGCTGGCTGATGGGACTGATCTTTGGATTGACTAGCCAGCGATCGATTGTAATTTCTCCAGCGCTTTATACTACATTAACCACTGGTTTTTTGGGAGCTTACACCACGTTTTCTACCTATGGCTTGGATACTATTAAGTTACTAGAAAAAAATCTTGGGTGGGCATTGGCTTACGGTTGCGGTAGCGCGCTGGCGGGTATTTTGAATGTTCGCTTAGGCATTATAATGGCAGCTTGGTTTGCACAATAAAACATCCAGGGTTATGTCGCAGTCTCCTTCTCGTCTCGAATTAGCTGAGTATCTTCTGATCGGTGGGTCGGCCATCGGATTAATCGTGGCGATCGCGACCAGTAAGTTGTTGATCGCCGTCATTCCAATGGTTTTTGCACTAGGAATTGGGGCTTGGAATCGCTACCGCGCAGAGCAAAATCTGCGCCGCCGGTTTACAAAACTCAATCAAGAATGGGCCTTGCAGACCGAGCAACTCCAGCAGGAGATCTTGCAGAGTCGGAATTTCGCCACTGCTTTGGTCAAGCAAACCATGGCAGCCCAAAAGGGTGAGTTGCCAGCGGCCAGTGGCGAGCTGGTGGATCTGCAATCCTTGAACAAGCAGGTCAGCGATCAGCAGCGCCTCATGAACTCTTTTCAAAACCATATTTCCGGTGTGGAAGGTACGATCACTAATTTGGTGGATGCCTTGGATGGGGCTGCGATTCCAAACCGGGTGGAATATCTGGAGCAGGCGATCGTCAAGCTTTCCCATAGAGCGGGCATCGATCCCAACGAAATTTTGTCTGCGGGTGCGGCCATCGGAGCAACTGGAGCGGTAGGAGCATTCACGGAGCCTCGCCAAGGAAGACTCGCGACCAACTCTCCTCAAAATGCGCTGACTGCGGCGGAAGAGCCGCTGGCGATCCTGAGCCTAGAAGACTTTGGCCTGGACGATCTCTCCGCTGGCCTAGAGCTGGAAGAGCCGGAGAAAACTAGAATGCAGGGCTTCGATTCTGGCTTCTTGAAAATTGATATGGGCGCTCCTAGTATCGATAAAATTGCCGAGGATCTGGTTTCGGGAAATCTGCTGGGTACGGATCCAATTTCTAGCGATCTGGCTTCGGGGGATCTGGAAAGCGGCGACCTGTGGCTGCGCCCTAGCTGGGATCTGATGACAACTATTGCGGCTCATACGGATTGGGTGCGCTGCTTGAGCTTTACTCCCGATAGTTCGACACTGGTCAGCGGTAGTTTCGATCAATCCATTAAGCTCTGGCAGGTATCAGACCAAAAACTGATCCATGAACTGAAGGATCACCATAAAGGCGTGTTTGCCCTGGCAGTCAGTGCCGACGGTCAAACCCTAGCCAGCGGTAGCTGGGACGAAACCATTAAACTTTGGAATATTGCGACGGGTCAGTTGCTCTCAAATCTGGAAGGACATCGGACTTCGGTGCGGGCTTTGGCGGCTAGCCCCGACAATCAGTTGTTGATCAGCGGTAGCTTCGATAATACAGTGCGGGTCTGGCAGATGGCCTCTGGGGATTTGCTAAAAACCATGTCTCACGACGAACCGATCGCCGCGATCGCCCTGGATCGCACCGGCCAAATCCTAGCCAGCACTAGCGATGATGGTTTAGTAAAGCTCTGGTCTATCAGCAGTGGTGAGGAGATCGCCCAGTTGACTGGCAACAGTAACTGCATTTGCTCCCTCACGATTTCGCCTAGCTCCGATGCGGTTTTGGCTGGGACTGTCAGTGGAGCCTTGGTAATGTGGGCTTTGGATCCGCAAAAGGTGACCAGCAGCGCCCCTACCCAGAAGTTCAAGGCCCACTCCGGTCAGATCAACGCCTGTGTGTTCCATCCCAGCGGTCAATATGTGATTACGGGCAGCGTGGATGGCAAGGCCCGGATTTGGTCGCGAGACCAGGCCCACCATCTGCGTGATAAACCGCGCAAGACCCTGCGGGGCGAACCGGGTCGATCGGTGATGTCGGCGGCGGTGAGTGGCAATGGCAAGTTGATTGCAATCGGTGGAGCCGACGGCAGCATTGAACTCTGGAAGAGTTAAGTATCGTCGGCACTGGAGACACGTGTTTCCAGTACCGACAACACACTAATGATTTAGTTGATTTGGTGGCTGTAAAGGAATCGTAAAGTGAAACTTGCTGCCCTTGTCCTTCCCTTCGGATTCAGCCCAGATCTGGCCGCCCCAGCTTAAAACCGCCTGCTGACAAATCGCTAAACCCAGACCGGTACCACCGGCAGTGCGGCGCATAGAGCCTTCCTCCTGGTAAAAACGCTCAAACACCACCTGCAACAGATGGGGTTCAATCCCCCGGCCCATATCGGAGATAATCACCTCCAGCATAATGTTATGGCTAGCGGCCTGAATGGTGATTTGGCCATTGCCAGTAGTAAATTTGAAAGCATTATCCAGCAGCTTGCTCAAAACCTCCACCAACCATTCACCATCCAAATGGATTAAGGGGAGTTCCTGAGGCAGATCGATTTTCACCTGGGGCCGCATCGATTTTTTAGTACCATTAGCATGGCGATCTCCCCGCATGCCACTCACGGCCAGCTCGATGCATTCTTGGAGGGATAGGTTTTCGGGATGCCACTGAAAGCGACCACTCTCCAACTGGGAAAGGGTCAAAAAATCCTGAATCAGCTTGCGCATCCGTTCGCTATCGGTCAGGGCCGTATTCAGCATCACTTGGCGCATATCAAACGACATCTCCGGTTCGCTGGCCAAGCTCTCCAGACAGATCTGGATCGTAGACAGGGGCGTGCGCAGTTCATGGCCAGTGATGGCCACCAAATTACCACGAATCCGATCGAGCACAGCCATCTGGGAATTCAAATACTCCAAGTGGGAATAGGCTTCGGCCTGAATCAGTGCACTGCCAATCTGGGTGGCCACGGCCTCCACCAGATCGATCTCCTCTGGCAACCATTGGTGATTGGTCGATTCGCAGTGGTGTAGCTCCACGATGCCCAGCAAGCGGTCTTGGGACAGTACTGGCACCATCAGGAGGTTGGCGATTTGATGCTGGGCCAGGAGGGTTGGGGCATTGTCATCATCAAAGGTGAGGGTCTTGGGCGATCGCTGTTGCACAACTTCCGCAAAGAGCGGATGCTCGCCCAGATTCCAGGTTTTACCTTGGATGGAGTTCAGATCCGGTTGACCGATGTATTCATAGTCAATGGTGGTGGTCGCTTCCCCGGAGCGGTAGCGGTAGATCAGGCAGCGACTGGCTTGCATGGCTGCCCCTAGTTCTTGGACGGCCACTTGCAGCACTTCATCGGGCTTTAGAGATCGGCGGAGGGCGCTGGCAATCAGGTTCACCAACCGCTCCCGGTTTTCCTGGGCAGAGATCGAGCGGTAAGCCTTGATCAGCTTATATTGACCGGCTTGTAGGTAGGTAACCAGTCGTTGCACAAAGGCATCGGCGCTATTGGCAGCAGCATCATTAGTAACAGGGGCGGCTAGTAACTCTTTCTGGAGCTGCTGGATCTGTTTCTTGAGGCGGGGCCGATGTTGGATAATTCTTTCCAGCAGAATCTGGGCCGCATCGATCGCCACTTGTCGATCGAAAGTCCAAATCCCATCAAAGCGCTGGGAAGATTCCAACCCCTTGAGATCCATCCATTCACCTTGGCGCTCCTGACAGATCAGGCAAGCCGCCGACTGGGCACCGATCGCGATCAGGTTCCACTGCTGAGCCAAGCTATCTTCGGCGGACAAGGGGATTAAGGTATAGTCTGGCGCAGTGGCTTTCCCTTCCATTACCGAGAGCACAAAGACTCGATCGGACTGGGCGGCAATGCGCTGGTAGCGATGGGCTTCCTGGCGGTAGAAACGCTCTTCCTGAAAAGTAGCAATCACTAAGGGGCGATCAGCTCCAGCCAGCACCAAGTCTTCCATGGAACGAGAGAGGGCGGTCAGCGAAGACTTGAAGTAGAGGTGTGGACGCAGTTCTGGGTGGCGTCCCAGCAGTTCGCTCAGCACTGAATCGGCGATGCTCATAGTGTTGCCGCCTTGCGGGCATGGATATTAGCCGAGTTCGATTGTAGCTCAACCTTTAAGGGGTGGCATGGCGATCGGGAGGATGCGGGTAAAAAGTTTACAAGGTTTGGATTTTCGAGATCTGTTCGATAACTTTCGTTGGTAGATCCGCCAGGCCAGCAGAGTGCCTATGGAGAAGCCATGGCAGATGGACAGTCAGGTTTCCAGAAGATTTATGGCTGAATCGTTAGTGTTCCAGTCATGCCCAACTCAGTATGACCAGCGATCGTGCAGCGCAGTGCATAGTTACCAGCACGAACGGGTACAAATACCCAGTCAGCCTCAGCTCCTGGCCGGATTTCCAGCTCATGAATAGCTCCTTTGATTTCGACCCGACCCGCATCGACCTTCTGACTCCAAATCCCATCAGCAAAGTCTTTGGCCGTGAAGTAATGTTTCTGAGGGCTGGGGTTGCTGAGATGGAGCTGGTAACGCTGACCGGCCTGGAAGATCAAGTTGTTGGGTACAAATTTCAGCCCATTGTCGGCGGTGCCTAAGGTAACTTGCACCGCAATGGCGTTTTGGTGAGCGAGATCTGCAGCGATTGCCATGGGCGATTGGAGGATTGACATTAGCAAAAACAATAAACTCACCAGCATGCTCCAAGCGGTGATTCTGAGGATTTTCCAGGCGTTGACTCTCAGCTTCAGCATAGTAAATGGGTAGCTTAAGATACGTAAGCTCTAGTATGCAATATTTTCGTTTACTCAAAATGTGACATCGCTTCAGCAAAACTAACACTTCGCGATCGCCTGCTGAGAAGCGGAGCTCTCGGGTACAATGAGAATCATTCTCTCTTCCTTGGCCACCCCAAATTCTCATTAAATGCTAGAAGTCCAGCAGTTAGCAGTGAACTACCATGGCACCACCGGTTTACGCGATGTCAGTTTTTCCATTCGGCCCGGTGAGCTGGTGGGTTTGGTCGGGCCGAATGGGGCGGGTAAAAGCACGATGCTCAAGGCCATGATGGGCTTGACTCCTACGGCCAGTGGCCGGGTCAGCTACTGCACTTGTCCGCTCTGTCGCCAGCTCGATCGGGTGGCTTATTTGCCCCAGCGTTCTCAGGTGGACTGGGATTTTCCAACGACGGTTTGGCATGTAGCGATGATGGCCCGCACGCGTAAGATCGGTTGGCTGCGCCGTCCCCAGCGGCAGGATCGAATTTTGGTGCAGGCGGCCTTGGAGCGAGTGGAAATGTGGGATCTGCGCGATCGGCGGATTGGCGATCTCTCGGGCGGTCAGCAGCAGCGGGTGTTTTTGGCGCGATCACTGGCCCAACAGGCGGAGATTTTTTTGCTGGATGAGCCGTTCACGGGGGTAGACCAACGCACCGAGGCGATTATTTTTGAGATTTTTGCAGAACTGAAGGCCCTAGGCAAGATTTTGCTAGTGAGTAGTCACGATTGGGGCCAGGGGATGGGGGCACTTGATCGACTGTTACTCCTCAACCAGCACCTGATTGCCGATGGGGCACCGGCAGAAGTGATGACTCCCGACAATATCCATCGGGCCTATGGAGCCGATCTCCAGCCGCGGGTACGGCCGGAAATCGATCTGTTCTGCTAGGACTTTAAGATGAACCTAATATTAGGATATTCAACATCTAACCATTCTGCATCGCTCGAATCAGCTCCGCAGCCACCTCTGGCCGCGAAAATTCCGGCGGCGGCAATTCGCCTTGGCGGAGCAAATCCCGGACTTTAGTACCGGAAAGATGCACCCGTTGCTCCGGCGTGCTAGGGCTAGTCTTGGTCGTCGCCATCGACTTGGTCACCTGGCAATAAAAAGCATGCTCAAACATCATCGGGGTGATGCCCAGATCGCCCGGCTCGAACTCAGCGAAAATATACTGAGCATCATAGGTACCATAATAGTCACCCACACCCGCATGGTCGCGGCCCACAATAAAGTGCGTGCATCCATAGTTCTTGCGAATCAGAGCATGGAAAATGGCTTCCCGCGGGCCAGCGTAGCGCATCGCTGCTGGGTTAATGCCTAGAATCACTCGATCGCTGGGATAATAATGATCCAGAATGATTTCATAGCAGCGCATCCGCACATCCGCCGGAATATCATCTTCCTTCGTCGCGCCCACTAAGGGGTGTAAGAACAGACCATCGACGGTCTCCATCGCACATTTTTGGATATATTCATGGGCACGGTGAATGGGGTTGCGGGTTTGGAACCCGACGATCGTCTTCCAACCCTTCTCTTGGAACATTTTGCGCGAAACCACCGGATCCAACTGATAGGTAGGAAACAGCGGATGAGCCTCTCTTTCTAACAGCCAAATCGGCCCGGCCAGGTTGACTTCACCTTGGTCGTAGACCACCTTCACCCCAGGGTGCTTATCGTCTTCCGTGAGGTAGACCTTAGCAGCTTCGTGCTTTTTATCGTAAGTGTACTTCTCCGTGAGCTGGAGCACGCCCACAAAGCGACCGGTGGGATCATCCAGCCGGACAAGACCACCGACAGTCAGAGGATCGGCCACCGCCGCAGTCACCGAGAGAGTAATGGGAATCGACCAAGGCAGGCCATTGGCCAAACGCATGGTATCGACGACCGGCTGATAATCCGCTTTGGTCATAAAGCCTTCGATCGGACTAAAAGCCCCGATCGCAATCATCACCAAGTCCGAGCAAGCCCGCTCGTCTAAGCTGACGCGGGGTAGAGCATCGGCCTTGCTCAGAAACTCCGCTTTTTGCGCGGGTGTGGCTAGGCGATCGATCAATTGGCCCCCATGGGGCGCAATGTTTTGATGTTGATTCATAAATAAATTCCTATATTTCTGCTGCTTTAGATTTCTTTGATAACTATTTTGTCGCCCTGGAGTTCGCCAACTAATACTAAATCGGTGACGCCTACGAATAGACCATTTTCCAGCACGCCGGGAATATTATTCAGGGTCTTTTCCAAGCCAGCGGGGTCGGGAATGTCATCGAACTTCACATCGATCACTAAGTTGCCCTGATCGGTCACCACTGGCCCTGCTTTACGCACGCCCATCCGCAGCTCTGGCTTGCCGCCCAGCTTGGCGATCGCCCGCATAACTGGGGTAACGGCCATGGGAATGACTTCCACCGGCAGCAGGAAGGTGGAACCCAGCTTATCTACCATTTTGCTGCTATCCACCACCACGATGAACTGCTCAGCCAAGGAATCTACTACTTTTTCTTGGGTATGGGCCGCGCCGCCGCCCTTGATCAGGTTCTTCTGGGGGTCAACTTCATCGGCTCCATCGATCGCAATATCGATCCGATCGGCTTCGTCTAGGGTGATCAAAGGAATGCCAAATTTCTTGGCCAGCACGGTGGCCTGGAAGGAGGTAGGAATGCCTTGAATGTTAGTCAATTCGCCAGATTGCAAGCGCTTGCCGATGAATTCGATCGCGAAGGCAGTGGTGGAGCCGGTGCCCAATCCGATGATCGAGTTGGATTGCACTCTCGCCGCTGCGGCCTTGCCCACTTCCTGCTTCATCAAGTCTTGGGGTGATGTCATTTTGTTTAGTTCTCAGTTAGCTTTTTTTCTTCAAATGCACTAGGTCAGGATACAAGAAAGCAGGTACGGGCGCTAGGCAGGCATCATTGGGTCAGCTGCCAGCGCCGCTGGGCCTCGGCCAAAGCTACCGCCGGTCTAGCGCGCCCCAACAGCACCGTCTCGATCGCCCGCCCCAAATCCTCGGAAATCTCACTATAGCCAGGGGAAATCGGGCGCGACTTGCCCCGCGCGGCTTGCTCCACAAACATCCCCAACCCTGGCATCTTTTGGATAAAAGCTTGATACCCAGTACTTTGCCGCGCTCTCAGATTCACCGGCAAGTAGCCCGTCCCCAGCGCCCATTCCCGCTGAAAATCTTCCCCCAACACGTACTCCATAAACTGCCAAGCCGCCGCTGCCCGTGGAGGCTGATTTTTCATCATAAATAAATTCTCGCCGCCCACCACCGTATGAGCCACCACATCCGCCGGAATTGGCATCACATCGTATTCCACTTGGGAGCTAGCAAACTGACCCAAAGTCCAAGGCCCAGTCACCTGCATGGCCACCTTACCTGCCAGAAACCGATCGGTTTCATAGCCCCGCTCCGGCAGCGAAAGGATGGCCGAACCATCATCCAGCAAGCTCCGCCAGAATTCCAACGCTTTCACGGCCCCTGCATTAGCTAAATTTGTCCCTTGGGCGGCCAACTCGCCACCACCGCTCCACATAAAGGGCAACCAAGAAAACACCGTCCATTCCCCCTTTCCCAGCGGCAACTGGATGCCGTGACGTTCTCCACTGGTTAGCTGCTTGGCTACCGATCGCAGCTCTGCCCAAGTCTGGGGAATTTTGGTGACTCCGGCCGCTCGAAATAGATCGGGCCGATAGAAAATTCCTAAATTATTCGTGGCAAAGGGCACAGACCAGCGCTGGCCTTGGTAAATCATTGAGCTATCCAAAGCTTTGTCTATTTGCTGTGTCACCGCCGATTTTTGCCAATATTCATCGATCGGCTGGAGCGCCCCTAGCTCCACTAGTTGCCCGGTCAACATTGGCCCATACCACAACAAGTCCGGGGCGGCATCTCCCACCACCGCTGCCAAAATCTTCGGCAACTGCTGATCTGCTTGACCCACATAGAGCGATTCCACCTGAATGGTGGGATGAGATCGATTGAAGCGATCAACCAGCTTTTGCAACACCGCTCGGTTCGGCGGCGGATTCACGCCTTGCCATAGGGTGAGATGAATGACACCGTCATCCACTGGCTCAGCACAGGCTGTCAGACCCACCAACAGCAAGGCCAACAATCCACTCACCAGGGGTCTAAAAAATTTCGGGAGATTGGGCACGGTCTGGAACTATCGCTAACTCTACCGCACCTATTGTAGTTCCTTGGGCATCTATTGCCTGTCATTTTGCTGCTGCCGTGGCGATCCCGTAGGACGGGTACTCCCGTATCGGCAACTGGTAGTATAGATAAAGAGAGGGAGGCGATCTCTAACATGCTTATCAGAATAGCCTTATATCCTCGCTCTGAAGAGACGAGGTTTTACGGCGCTGGCATTGACGATTCTAGCCGAACCGCATAACGCAAAGCGTTTGGGGTTTGAGGCTGGATGAGTTAATGCCAAAACTCCATGACTTCTTGTAATTCAATGAGTAGTATTGTACCATGGGTTTTCAGGAGGTACAAAAATGCTAGTTTTTGAATTCAAAGCCTACGGCACATCCCAGCAATTTAATCTAGTTGATGAAGCCATCCGCACAGTTCAGTTTGTTCGTAACAAATGTTTACGTCTATGGATTGATGGTGGAGCAAAGACGGGCTACGACCTAAATAAGTACTGTGCTATCTTGGCCAATGAATTCTCGTTCGCCAAAAACCTCAATTCTCAGGCTCGTCAAGCTTCTGCTGAAAGAGCTTGGGCTGCGATCAGCCACTTTTTCGATAACTGCAAGAAGCGGCGCATCGACTCGGAGGTTTCCTCCGAGTTGTGTGCGACAAGACAGAAGATTCCTGGGAATAAAGGATTTCCATCTTTCCAAAAAGATAATCGTTCAGTGGAATATAAGGCTACTGGCTGGAAACTACCTGATGACCGCAAATCTATTACGTTTACGGATAAGATTGGTATTGGTCGGCTCAAGATGAAAGGTACTTGTGACCTGAATTTTTACCAGCCGGAACAGGTCAAGCGCGTTCGATTAGTCAAAAGAGCTGATGGCTACTACATTCAGTTTTGTGTGGCAGTAGATAGAAAAGAAACTCTGCACCCAACAGGTCACAAAATTGGCCTAGACGTTGGTCTGGAGAGTTTCTATACAGATTCTAATGGAGTCAAAATAGAAAACCCTAAGTTTTACCGCACCGGCGAAAAAAAGCTGAGACGGGCACACCGCAGGGTATCCAAAAAGACGCAGGGTTCTAGCAACAGACGAAAAGCTAGAGTCCGACTGGGCAAGGCATACTTAAAAGTAAGTAGACAACGTAAAGATCATGCTATCAAACTAGCAAGATGCGTAATCACATCCAACGATGTAGTGGTCTATGAAGATTTAAGGGTTAAAAACTTGGTCAGGAATCACTGTTTGGCAAAGTCCATAGCGGATGCTGGATGGTATCAATTTAGAGTTTGGCTAGAGTATTTTGGTAGGGTGTTTGGACGTAAAACTATTGCGGTCAATCCAGCCTACACGTCGCAACAATGCTCTAGCTGCGGCACTGTGGTCAAAAAATCACTATCAATTCGCACGCATGCTTGTCAATGCGGCTGTCGCTTAGACAGAGATCACAATGCTGGTATCAATATCCTCAACTTGGGATTAAGTACCGTAGGGCATACGGGAACCTTTGGCCTAGAGCCAAGCAACGCTTCTGGAGAATCGACCTCTACTTTGGTTGGCGCAAGCCTGCCCAGGCAAGTTGGCTCATTGAAAGAAGAATCCTCTCGTCTTTAGGCAGAGGAGTGTCAACTCTCGATCGCCTGTGATAATCACCACTGATTAATCTATGAACTATTCCGTAATTTTAGGATGTACCGCAGTACTCATCTGCGGGGCCAATGCTGTGGCGGCTGAATCACCGCAGGTGGTGCGACAGATGGCCCAGTCCGTGACTGTGGAGATGATTACTGGTAATGGTTCTGGCACCGTCATCAGCCGCCAAGGAAATCTGTACAAAATTGTGACCAGCCGCCATGTGGTTTGTGGTACCAGCAACTGCAAAGAATCCCAGTTGTTCTCTAGCTATAAATTTCGGATGAGTGATGGCCGGGTTTACCAAGTACCTAAAGCTGGAGTGAAGCTGTTGCAAGATGCAGCAGGCAATAGCCTAGACTTGGCAACTGTTCAGTTCCGGAGCGACCGCCTCTATCCCGTGGCCCAATTGGCCGATCCGGGTAGCTTGAAAATGTCCGCAATAGTTTATACCACCGGCTTCCCCAAAGGCATGAGGTTCAAGATTGGGGAAGGCAAGACGATCGCCGTAGTCAATAAACGGCTCAAGGGTGATGACGGTGGATATACAATTATTTATAATGCTGGGACTCTACCAGGCATGAGTGGGGGCGGAGTTTTCGATCAAACTGGTAAATTAGTAGCCATCCATGGCATCGGCGATCGATATCGGGAAAATACTCAAATCACCACAGTACCTGCCGCCAAGGATGAGGTTGGTACCAAGATTGGCTATAACCGAGGAATTCCAGTCCGCTGGCTGTTGCAGGGTTTGGCAGATCAGCGCTCGGTACCGGGGACTCCTGATCCAGCGGTGGGCACAACTGCCGATGAGTACTTGATTCTGGGCTTCAACAAGCTGGTGGAACCCGGTGACAATATCAAAGCTGGCAAGCAAGAAGCTGCTGCTAATTTCAGCCGGGCGATCGCCCTTAATCCCAGCTATAAGAGTGCTTATGTCCTGCGAGCCTATGTCTATCCACAGATCGAAGAGTATGCCAAGGCGCTAGCGGACTACAATTGGTTGATTAAGCTAGAACCCCAAGATCCCGAGCATTATTATAATCGCGGTGTTTTGCGATTCTTGTATCTGAACGATCCCCAAGGAGCTCTAGCTGACTATGATCGAGCCATTGCGATTCACCCCCATCATGTGGATTACTTCTACAATCGGGCCGTTCTGAAGTACTTAAACTTAGAGGATCCATCAGGAGCTATCAGTGACTGTGACCGCGCTATCGCTATCCAACCTGATTTTCATTTAGCCTATGACCTGCGTGGTCAGCTGAAATCAAAACTAGGGGATCCCCAAGGAGCATTGGCTGACTACAATCAAGCTATTGCCATAGCTCCTGAAAATGCCGGTTATTATTTAGATCGGGGAAATCTCAAACGTGGTTTCCTCAATGACGCTCAAGGAGCACTAGCAGACTTTAGCAAAGCAATTTCCTTTGTGGAACGCTCCGCGAACGCCCTTGAACCCGAAAATGCCAGTCTTTATATCAATCGGGGTAACTTGAGAGCGTTTCAATTAGGGGACTTTCAGGGAGCTTTGGCAGACTATAATCGAGCTATTGCGATCGATCCCAACTCAGCGGATACATATCTCAATCGTGGCGCCCTGAAAACTGTGAAACTAGGCGATCACCAGGGGGCTTTGGCAGACTATGATCGAGCTATTGCGATCGACCCCAAACATGCTTCCGCATACCTCAATCGAGGTCTTTTAAAACAACATAAACTGAACGATCCCAAGGGAGCTTTGGCAGACTACGATCGAGCTATTGAGAGCGACCCCAAAAATGCCAATGCTCATAACAGCAGAGGATATCTGCGCTATCGCGAGCTGGGAGACAAGCCCGGCGGCATCACCGATGTTCGGCTAGCTGCTCGGCTAGCTCGGGCCCAAGGTAATACTCGTATTTTAGAAGCGGCTTTGCAAAACTTGAAAGATTGGGGCATCGGTGAATAAATAATTCCAGTTAGCTAACAACGCTTGGCTAAAAACCAGGTTTTCAGCTGCTGTTGACAGCGATCGCCTGCCACCCCAGCAATTACCCCTAACTGATGGTTGCTGCACTTGCTATCGGGTAAATTAAGCACGCTGCGCACGGCCCCGGCCTTCGGGTCATCGGCCCCATAGACCAATAGACCCAGACGAGATGCCACGATCGCCCCCGCACACATCATGCAAGGCTCCAGGGTCACGAACAAAGCACAGTCCTGCAAATGCCAGTCACCCAAGGCTTGGCCCGCAGCCCTGAGGGCTAACACCTCCGCATGGGCGGTGGGATCGCCATCCCGCTCCCGCCGATTCTCCCCGCGCCCGATCAGCCGACCATCTCGATCCACTACGATCGCCCCCACGGGCACCTCCCCGGCCACACCGGCTACCCGCGCTAATTCCAAAGCTTCCTCCATGTAGCTATGCTGGACGGAGGGCGGAAATTTGGCGAACCATTTTTCTAGGGCTTCTCGACTTTTGCGGCTCATGGTGCGGAGATCGTGGTAAAACTGGGAAGGCTTCTGGACTTTTTAGACATTTTCCCTCATTTTCCATGCAAGACTGTCAAACTACTGCTCAGCAAATCGCTCCATTACTGGCTGAGCCTTCGATCGAAAACCTCAAAGAATCCCTGCGGCTCTTGGCCATGCATCGATCGCAAGTCTTGCAAAAGGAATTCATCGATCGCTATGGCCTGAAGATTCAGACAGGACTATTTGCAGGCATGGAATACCTCCCGGACTGCGCCGAAGGCTGCTACTTGCCGAAGCTGCTGGGCTGCTACGAAGCCGAACTAGTCCCCTATTTTCAGGCTGCAATCCAGCGCCCCTACGAGGTGCTACTGAATATTGGTTGTTCCGAGGGCTTCTATGCGGTGGGTTTGGCCCGCCTCATGCCCCAAGTGCAAGTTGTTGCTCGCGATACCAATGAGCTAGCTCATCGGGATTGTCGGCACCTCGCTGAAATCAATGGGGTGAGCGATCGCATCGAAATTGGCGGTACATTCAGTCCCCAGGATTTCCAAACCTATACCGATCGCCGGACTCTAGTCCTTTGCGATATCGAAGGTGGCGAAGCAGCTTTGCTGGATCCCAGCTTGGCAACGGCTCTCGCCCACATGGATTTAATTGTGGAGCTGCATGATGGTTTTGCCCCAGGGATTCAGGCTACTTTGCTCGATCGGTTCCAAAATACTCACCACATCGAAGTGGTGGAACACCAGTTACGCGGTATTTCTCTGCCGCCGCTGCTATCGGCCATGGGCAGCATGGATCAACTGTTGGCGATCTCCGAATGGCGAGCGTTTCCAACCCCTTGGTTGGTGATGACTGCCAAAGCTCTCAATTGAGACTCATCGCCGCAACACAATTTTTACAAAGGTTCAACTGACCCTGATCCAAAAAGGTGGACATTCCCAAAGTGCCAAAGCTACTATCTTCTCCTGGAGCCAAATCCGTAATTATTTCTCAGCCTTCCGGGAGAGCAGAATGTGGGTTTAAATGCTCTCTGAAGAGATAAATACGAGAACCTTTACGGAAATCCGAAAAAGCCAATACCCTCAAAAATTTCGGCAGTTTCTCTGTTCCCAATTTTCATGGCGGCATGCTATGGTATACCGGTGTGTAAATACGACTTGCTTGTAATAATCACCATTCATGTTGTGCTATATCTGCCCTCAGCCAGCTAGTAATCACTTCTCTCAGCGTTATCCCAAACATATTCATCGGCAACAAATAATTCGTAGATTTATGAGCAACCTCGTTACCCAAGAATTAGCGATCGTCGTTTCCGTCAAAATCCAAAATCCTACACTTCTCAACGAAGATTTCCTCAAGCAAGCTGGCATTGTCCCGGCTGATTGGAAGCTGGCCCGTGAGCCGGTTTACACCGATCGAGTAGCCCAGTTGGTGTTCGAGAACGGGTTTAGTATTGCCGCCCAGCCCGATCGGGTAATGTTTTTGGAAGCAGTGGGCGACAAGCCGGTTGCAGAGATTAAAACGGGTGAGGTGGCTCGGAAGTATGTGGCGACCCTCAAGTTAGCTGACTACCAGGCCATTGGCATCAATTTCCGGGGGTATGTGGCCCAAAGCAGTACAGAAGCCGCGAATGCTTACATTAATTCCCAGTTAATGTCTGGGGGTAATTGGCAAACCTATGGTAACGGGGTGCGGTCTTCGGTTAATTTGGTCTATGACTTGTCCGAGGAGCGGCAGTTAAACTTGTCGATCAATGAGGCCAGTATCCAGTTTCCTGAGCAACCCGCTACGCCCGTAGTGCTGTTCTCGGCTAATTTTAGTTACGATGTCTCTACGGCAGCAGCAGATGACAAGGCGAGTAAGGTGGCAGAGTTTGTCGATCGCTGGCCCCAAGATTTGGCGGAATACTCGACGCTGATCACGAATTACTTTCTGGGCGAGGCGGCCCCGAGTAAAGGCGCTGCCAAGGGAAAATCTAAGGCAGTAGCTGAAGATATGGGGGTGGCTGATGCTGCCGAATGGCCCCCTGCTTTAGCAACGGCTAAATAGCCGCAAAGGAAAGGGGTAAGCTTTTGGGCTTTCCCCTTTCCTTTGCCCAAAAACACTTGTAGCAAAAATCACTTAGTTATTAATTAACGGTAATGGACAGTTTAAATATTCTGGGGACTTCTGATCAGTCGTTGGTAGGTTCCTTGGTGCCCCTGGAAAGCAATCCGATCCTGAAGAGCCTAGAGCCTAAGATTATTGGGCAGGATCCGCTGGTCACTTTACCGTTAATTAATGCCCCCACCTTCGTGGAGGGAACATGGCCCACTGGAGATTTCGACAGGGGGCCGTTGTTGTTCAGTAGTTCGGGATCTTTACTCGGCTTGGCTAACCCATCGACAGCGTTGTTTGCGGCGGTGCCACTGCCGGAAGGGATGGGCATTGTTGATGACTGTGGTGCAAGCGCTGGGATTTTGTCGCACGGTGAGATTGCTGCGGCAGGATCTGAACTGGTGGTTGGGGATCCTTTGACTTCAGAGGCTTTGGCCCAGTTGCAAGCAGCGGCGATCGATCAGTGGTCTCGGTTGGGTCTGTCTGCGGAGGAGGTGGAGCGGTTACAAGGAACTCGATTGGCAGTTGCTGACTTGGCCGCTAATGTCTTGGCGGAGACCCAAGACTACTCAATCATCCTGGATCAAGATGCCAGTGGGGTGGGTTGGTATGTGGATGGTTCGCCTTGGGATCATGGAGAGTTTACTCAAGTGGGTGAGCGATGGTTGGCGGGGGAGAAATCAGCGGCTTTTGGCAAGGTGGATCTGTTGACGGTGCTGGAACATGAGTTCGGGCACATTTTGGGTTTGGAGCATAGCCAGACAGATGCGCTGATGGCCACGACTTTGCCGATCGGGGAGCGGATCTTGCCGAGCTTGGAGTCCTTGGGAGGTGTGCGGATAGCGGGGGCGGTGAACGATCGAGCAGAGTTGGCCGGTGCGGATTTAGTGGTCACCGCATTAACAACTAGTACGAACGGCGCTAGTTGGGGGCAGGCTATTGACATTAGCTGGACGGTGGACAACCAAGGAAGTGGCTTTGCCAACGCAGATTGGTATGACAGTGTTTGGGTCTCGGCGGATGGCATCATCGATGGGGTGAATGACAGACGCTTAGGTGACTATTTAATTAACGTCCAAACCCCTCTAGCGCCGGGAGCCAGCTACACCCAAACAGCTACCATCAACATTCCCTATGATTCTAGCCTGACTCAAGTGGTGGTGGTGACTGATGGTGCTTCTTCTTATGGTAATAACTGGCAAGTGGAGAGTAACGAAGCCAACAATACTAAAAGTATTACGCCCTTCAGTACTCCCGACATGGTGGTTAGCAACCTATTTACTACCACCAGTAATGCCAGTTGGGGGCAGACTATTGACATTAGCTGGACAGTAGAAAACCAAGGAAGTGGCTTTGCCAACGCAGATTGGTATGACAGTGTTTGGGTCTCTGCAGATGGCATTATCGATGGGGTGAATGACAGACGTTTAGGTGACTATTTAATTAACGTCCAAACCCCTCTAGCACCGGGAGCCAGCTACACCAAAACGGCTACCATCAACATTCCCTATGATTCTAGCCTGACTCAAGTGGTGGTGGTGACTGATGGTGCTTCTTCTTATGGTAATAACTGGCAAGTGGAGAGTAACGAAGCCAATAATACTAGAAGTATTATGCCCTTTGGAACACCTCCAATAGAAAACAACAACCTTCCTGACATAAGTAGTCATGCACAAATATTTACATACTTCTAGGTGGTTCGATAGTATACTGGAGAGTATCGATTTCAGCTATATTTAGATGCGGTTTATTCAAGAAATTAGCCCAGAAACAACTCGCTTGCTTCAGAGGATTTAT
>JANMHS010000084.1:0-1804 GCA_031375385.1 Synechococcales cyanobacterium OTE_70_metabat_200
CGAATTGTCAGAGCACCAGAATTGGAGCAAACGATCATCAGTGGATTAGCCCGAACATTACCACGAGATCGCTACCCTGTTTGTTTTCTGCATCTGCAAATTCCGCCCCACTACATCGACTGGAATCGTCATCCTGCAAAAGTTGAGATTTATCTCCAACAAATCGAATATTGGCAATCACAAGTATTGCAAGCACTCAACTCTGCGCTGAATATCGATCATGAACAAATCGATGATGACACTACCGTCACTAGTCGAATTGGTAAATTACTAGCAGTCGCCGAGCAACAGGGTGCTTATCATGTTCCCAATCGCGCTATTTCTATCAATGACGGCGATGGTTTGGGTTTCCTCGAACTTCGCGCTGTCGGACAAGTTCTCAATACTTACATTGTTGCTGAACATGCCGCCGGACTGTGGCTAGTAGAGCAACATATCGCTCACGAGCGGGTGATATATGAGCAGATAACGGCTGCTTGGCAAATTTTACCACTGGAGCAACCGATTATTCTCTCGCACCTGTCAGAGCGGCTAATAGATCAGCTACAAGCAATTGGGCTAGTTATCGATTCCTTTGGTGAAAGTTTGTGGGCAATTCGGACTGTGCCAGCACCGCTACTGATGCGAGAAGATCTAGCAGCAGCGATTACCGAACTCAGTTTGGGTGGAGATTTACAAGCCGCTCAAGTAGCCGTAGCCTGTCGCTGTGCGATTCGGAATGGGACATCCCTCAGTCTACCAGAAATGCAAAGCTTACTCGATCGCTGGCAACGCACCCGCAATCCCCGCACTTGTCCTCATGGTAGACCGATTTATCTCTCTTTTAAAGAAAGTAGTCTGGCTCGATCGTTTCGCCGTCATTGGGTGATTGGTAAAAGTCACGGGATTTAGTGGATAGTTATCTGCCTGTGCCTTCGGCAATAAATAAAATCCCCCACCGCTAGGTGATGAGGGATTTTATTTTACCGATGATAAATTGATCAAAACAGTAGCACTAAACCGCTCTGAAGTTTACCTGAAATACAGCATCATTAAAGTCATTATCAGAAATCCCTAAATTACCAGGTAAATCCTCAAAACCGAAGGTATTGTTGCCCAGAGAGCGCAGATGACTGATCCCATCAGGGTTGGCACTGGTGATGCCAAAATAAGCCACTTGGTCACTAAGCCGAGTAGCTGCTTGGTTATTAGGATTCTTTGCTAAAAATTCTTCTGGGGTTGAGTTGCCCAGATTGGCGATGACGAATGGAGTGTAGAATTTATCTCCTGTCAAGAAAACATTACCAAAATTTGCCGGAGTGGTGTCATTGCTGACATTGCCACCCGCACGAATGGTAAAGTTATCTACCCGATTGGCGATCGCTGCTTTGGCATAAGCAGCATCTCCAGGTAGTAATTCAGCGATGCCATCACCATTAGTATCGATGCCGCCTAGACTATCTGTCACTTCATAGAAGCCCACAAAGTTATCAAAGGCAGCACTAGAAGCTACAGATGGATTATTCGCTAAATCCACAGCGACTCGATTCGCTCCGTTAACATTGTAAGCAACCGAACTTACCATTCCCTTACTGTCGGCATTTACCAACGTAACTACGGGCAAAACCATCGAATCAGCTACGCTGGTGAGTCCCTGATAGGTTTTACCATCAGAGCCAATCGCGCCGAGACTTGAGGCTGCACCAGTTTGGAGGTTGACGCTATAGAGGGTGGAATTCGACACCGCAAAGGCGGCATTCTCGCCCTCCGCAGTAGAAATAATGTCGAAGCCGCTCAATGTGCCAAAGTCAGTTCCCAGGGAACC
>JANMHS010000117.1:0-1514 GCA_031375385.1 Synechococcales cyanobacterium OTE_70_metabat_200
ATCTAATTCTGCTTGCATCTGTTGCTCTACCAGCTTGAAACAGTTATCAACATAGTCTCGATCGTTTGCAGCGCTGCGACCGTAACGGCTAAATTCGATCGGTTTGCAAACACGAATATGAATTTTTGTGGGGAGGGGAAAGTTCGGTAATGGCCCAAACGCAATCCCCCACGGTAAACCCAAATAAACGGGGAAAACCACCGGGTCGATTCCCAGTAACCAAGGCATTCCGCGATCGTGAAGTTGCTCCAAGATATGGTAATAATCAGCGAGGATAATCAACCCATCATGAGCACCGATCGATACCACGGGAACAATCGGTGCATGTTCTCGCAATGCGACTTTAATAAACCCCTTTCGTCCAGCTAATTGGATTTTGTGTCTTTGGCTGTGCGGACGAAACACGTCTTCAGCACCACCAGGATAGACCAACAACGCCGCGTCTTGCTGGAGCGCAGACATCGCCATCTTCGGATGAGCGATGATCGCGCCTGACTGAGCGGCAAGTTTGGCCGTGAACCCAAAATACTTCCACACACTGGGGTGTGCCAAGCCATAAGCGGGTCGTTCGGTGCCATACCGACGAAACCATTCATGCATCAGCATAAACATGTCAGGAGCCGCTAAACCGCCATTATGAGAACCGACTACCAACATTCGGCCCTGATTGGGAATATGCTCCCACCCATCAGAACTTGTTTGAAAATAGTGACGATATAGCCACTCCCACATTGGCATAAATACTTCACGAATTACATGTGGATCGCGATCGTCCAATGACCAACCATCATATTTGTGGCTGGCGGTTGCAGTGGGTGGATTGATGAGCTGCTGGAAAAAGTTTAACAATTGTCACAGATTGGGGATTACAGGACCTTGAACCAAAATTTTTTGACTGAAGCTAATTGCCTTCATCGATCGTACCAAAGAAACGAAAGAATCGGGAATAATCAATTTTCTTTTGCCTATTGCATAATCACCTAATATTTGTTATATTAGTCAAGTTGCCAAATTTCAATGCAGCAACGCGCCGGGATAGCTCAGTTGGTAGAGCAGAGGACTGAAAATCCTCGTGCCCGGGGTTCAAGTCCCCGTCCTGGCATATATCAAAACCTCTGTACATTCGCGCATTAAATGTCGCTATTCGCAAATTAGTGTCGTCATTCGCAGATTAATGTCGCTGTAAATTCAGTTTGCCTATTTTATTATAAATTCGCAGATTAGTGTCGCTAAATATTGAGCTAGCTACTCTTCGCAAATTAGTATCGTTTATAATTTGGCTGAAACAATTATTTTTAGTCCTCTGCTCCTTTCAATCCACCCATATATTTCCACCCAAATCTAGTTCGGCTACTTCACACTCGAAGACTTTCAACCCACCCATCTCTGGGAAGGCGATAGCAACGAGAGCGATCGCTCTGGGGAGATAATCTTTGCGGTCTTTCAACCCACCCATCTCTGGGAAGGCGATAGCAACTCCCGGAGCCAAAACCCTTGTCTGGAAAGCTTTTCAA
>JANMHS010000001.1:0-2399 GCA_031375385.1 Synechococcales cyanobacterium OTE_70_metabat_200
CAGAATCACGCACTAGCTAGAGGTGATGTTGATAAATTACGGTGGGCAGAAATTAAGCAGGAAAAAATCAAAGATGCAGAACGTAAACAGCAGCAATTAATCGGACAGAAGAGTCAGTTAGAACTAAAAATAACTGAAATACAACAGCAGATAGATCGACTTCAAAATAACTCAGAATTAAGAATTGAAATAGTAGAACTAGATCGACAAATAACAGAACTAGGATATGATCGAACTGAACACGATCGAGTATCAACAACGCTGCGCAAATCCCAATCTATTCAACTCCAGTATCAAGAAGTTCAACAAGCAAAACAAATTTATCCACAACTACTGAATCGAATCGAAATATTAATAGCTAACGAAAATCAGAATTTAATTGATCGAGGTCAATCAAAATTAGAGATTGACCGAATGAATGTAGAAATCGACAAAATCCCCGATCATGATGATCAAATTAAGGTGATCGAACTGCAACTAACGGAACGCCGCAACCAGTTAGATACTAATTTATCAGCCCTGGGTAGCTTGTCACAACAACTTGCCCAACTAAATAATATTCAAACACAACTGCGCTCGCAAGAAGAGCAACTAAATACTTACAAACAGCAGCAAAAAATCTATGAGGAACTAGGTAAAGCCTTTGGCAAAAATGGGATTCAAGCCTTAGTTATCGAAAATATTTTGCCTCAATTAGAAGCCGAAAGTAACCAGATCCTATCTAAACTTAGTAACAATCAATTTCATGTTCAATTTATCACCCAAAAAGCCACAAAAGCCAGTCGCACTAAAAAAGCTAACATCAAAAATGCTAAATTTATCGATACTCTAGATATTGTTATTGGTGATGCCAATGGGACTAGATCTTACGAAACTTACTCTGGCGGCGAAGCTTTTCGGATCAACTTCTCGATTCGGCTTGCACTAGCAAAACTCCTCTCCCAACGAGCCGGAACACCCTTACAAATGCTCATTGTTGATGAAGGATTTGGTACCCAAGATCGTGAAGGTTGCGATCAACTAATTGCC
Organism: Synechococcales cyanobacterium OTE_70_metabat_200; assembly: GCA_031375385.1. Classification (GTDB taxonomy): domain Bacteria; phylum Cyanobacteriota; class Cyanobacteriia; order Cyanobacteriales; family Chamaesiphonaceae; genus JAAFHZ01. The sequence goes on from JANMHS010000001.1 coordinate 1,030, forward strand.
GCAATTAATGCCATCGCTGCTGACTTTGCCTGCATTCTCGCCGTCACACATATGCCTCAATTTCGAGAAGCCTTCCAAACTAGAATCGAAGTTCACAAAACTACCAAGGGTTCTCAGCTTCAGGTAATTAGTTGAATTGGTGAATGGTGAATGGTGGATGGTGAATGGTGGTTGGTGGTTGGTGAATGGTGGTATGATTTTCCCCATTGCTAACCACCCAAATCCTAAACCCTAAAGCCCAAAGCCCAAACCCTAAAGCCTAAACCCTAAAGCCTAAACCCTAAAGCCTAAAGCCTAAACCCTAAACCCTATTCAATATCTACTGATTCACCTGCAAATTCTGGCTGGACAGTCGTGTTATTCGCTGGATTGGTGATTAGATCGATCGTGCCTTTGATCGTACCAACAATCGGGACGGAGACAATGACACCTAATAATCCGGCAATTTGTCCTCCCGCTAATAAACAGACCAAAATGGCAATTGGATTTAAGCCAATAAACTCACCCATTAATTTGGGAGCTAACAAATTATCTTTGATTTGTTGAATAATAATTGAAGCAATTAAGACTGATATTCCTAACGTAAAATTTTTCAACATAATCACGATGGTAACTAGTCCAATTCCCAGACTAGCCCCGATAAACGGAATGAGTTCAGCCGCACCAATAAAGATCGCAAAAGACAATCCAAACGGAACTTGGAGTACAACAAAAGTCGGGGTCAGAACACACGCCATGAACGTGCCCAATATCAACTGACTGATGAAAAAGTTTTGAAAGTTTAGGCGTAATGAATCACTTAGAGGTTTGCCAATTCGGGCGGGTAGAGCTGCGATAATCCCGATCCACAATCGATCGCCATACAGCAACATATAGACAGATAAAACGATAATTGACAATGTATCGATCGCGCCAGACAGGGTACCTACGGCGATGCCAACTACCTGAGAACCAATGATTTGTAGTTGAGTATCAATCTTGGCATTAATCTGGTTTCGCAATACATTAAAGTCCAGCAGTAAACCTTTACTTTTACCCCATTCTTCCCAAGCATTGATATTATCGTTACTTGACTGAATCCACTCTGGGATCTGCTGAACCAATTGAGTCGTTTGATCGATCGCGCTTGGCACTACTGTTACACCTAAAATAATCAATAGTGTCAGCGTAATTAATAACACCCCAATAATTGCTGGAATCCGCCGAAAGTGAACTCTTTCGAGAATTTTCACCGGATAATTGAGCAAAAACGCGACCAGTGCGGCAATCGTCAAAATTGTAATCAGATGCTCAAAATACCGAAAAAATTGCGATAGCACCCATAGATTGAGTCCAATGACTGGAAATCCTAATCCAATTAGTAGTAAATT